>DAOUTI010000005.1 GCA_030626795.1 Flavobacteriaceae bacterium | reverse complement strand
TGATTCGGATGTCCTTCATAACTAAATTCAAAATTTTTGAATTTGTCTGCTCTTTTAAAAATTCCATCAATTAATTCTTTTAAATTTTCTGAAGAAAAAAATGTTGGCGTACCTCCTCCTAGATGGATTTCTCTTATTTTTGGTCTCTCGACTAGCATATTGCAGTATAAGTTCCATTCTTTTAAAACGGTTTGCAGGTAAGGCTCTTCAACACTATGGCGTTTTGTGATGCGTTTGTGGCAGGCGCAAAACGTACATAAACTCTCACAAAAAGGCAAATGAATATACAAACTAATACCTTCACTGTCATTACTTTCTTTGAATGATTTGATAGTGGATTGTTTCCAATTTTCTAAAGCAATACCTTCTTTGTCCCAAAACGGAACAGTGGGGTAGCTGGTATATCTTGGCCCAGGAATATTGTATTTTTGAATTAAATTCTTCATATTTTTGTTTGTTGGTTATTGGTTAATAATGTTTAACAACCAATAACAATAAACTAACAACTATTTAATATTCTTTTACAGCATCAATAAATGCTTTTGCATTATCTAATGGTATATTTGGTAAAATACCATGACCTAAGTTTACAATGTATTTGTCTTTACCAAAATCATCAATCATTTTGGTGACTAATTTTTTTATTTCTTTTGGAGGAGATAATAATCGAGTAGGGTCAAGGTTACCCTGTAAAGTAACTTTGTTTCCAGTCAGTTTTCTTGCTATTTGAGGAGTGATTGTCCAGTCAACACCCAAAGCAGAAACATTTGAATTTGACATATCTTCTAAGGCATACCAGCATCCTTTGGCAAAAGCTATAACCGGAGCATCATCTTTCAGTGCATCAATAATTTGTTTGATATATTTCCAAGAAAATTCTTGATAATCAGTTGGTGATAGCATACCTCCCCAAGAATCAAATATTTGAACAACATCTACTCCAGCTTTTACTTTTTCTTTCAAGTAAGCAATAGTAGTATCTGTAATCTTTTGTAAAAGCGTATGTGCCGCTATAGGTTGGGTGAAACAAAATTCTTTTGCTTTATCAAAAGTTTTTGAACCCTGACCTTGAACACAATAGCATAGAATCGTCCATGGTGAGCCTGCAAAACCAATTAAAGGTATTTCATTGTTCAGCATTTCTTTGGTTAATTTTATAGCATCCATTACATAACCTAAAGTTTCATCAATATTAGGTACTATAGTTTCATCAACATCTTTTTGAGACCGAATAGGATTTGGTAAATAAGGACCCAAACCTTCTTTCATTTCAAATGGGATATTCATTGCTTGTGGAATAACCAAAATATCAGAAAATAAAATCGCAGCATCCATGCCAAACCTTCTGATGGGTTGTACCGTAATTTCTGAAGCTAATTCAGGAGTTTGACATCGTGTAAAAAAATCATATTTATCACGAATAGCCATAAATTCGGGTAAAAACCTTCCTGCCTGTCGCATCATCCATACTGGTGGTCGATCAACAATCCCCCCTTTTAAGGCTCTTAAAAATAAGTCGTTTTTAATATTTGACATGTTTAGTTTTTAGTTTTAGTAGCTACAGCTTGCATAGCAATATTTACAGCTTTTGTTATTTTTTCTAGATCTTTCTTACTTAGTTTTGTAGATAAAAACCAAGATTCAAATTGGGAAGGAGGTAAAAACACTCCGTTCTCTATCATTTTCCAGAAAAACGTTTTAAACTTATCTGTATCACTAGATTGTGCTGTTTTAAAATCAGTTACTTTTTCTTTAGTAAAAAATGGATTTATCATAGAGCCAAATCTGTTAACTTGTAAATCAATATTGTTTTCTTTCGCAGCTTCTAATAATATTTCTTCTATACGTTTTGCAGTTTTTTCAAACTGCTTGTATGGGTTTTTATTTTTTAGTTCTTTTAGTGTTGCAATACCACACGCCATTGCTATTGGATTACCAGACAAAGTCCCTGCTTGGTACATTTCCCCTAATGGAGAAACCATTTCCATAATTTCATTTCTTGCTCCATAAGCGCCTACAGGAAAACCACCTCCAACAACTTTTCCTAAACAGGTAATATCTGCTTCAATATTTAAAAGTTCTTGAGCTCCACCAAATTTTGAACGAAAACCAGTCATCACTTCATCAATTATTAGCAATATTTTTTTTTCTTTTGTTATTGTTCTTAATTCTTTAATGAATTCAGGTATAGGTTTTACAACACCCATATTACCTGCAATTGGTTCAATAATTATGGCTGCAATATCGTTGTGTTTTGTTAATTGCTCTTTAACACTTGTTATATTATTATACTCGGCAATCAATGTGTTTTTTACAGCTTCATCAGGTACACCTTTGCTTCCTGGTATACTCAAAGTAGCTAAGCCAGAACCTGCAGCAACCAATAAGGCATCAGAATGTCCATGATAACAACCAGCAAATTTTATAATTTTATTATTTCCTGTAAAGGCTCTAGCTAAACGAATTGCACTTAAAACAGCTTCGGTACCAGAGTTTACAAAACGCACTTTATCCATTCCTGGAAAAGCATTACATACAATTTTAGCTAATTTTATTTCCCCTTTAGTAGAAGCACCAAAGGTTGTTCCTTTTTTCAAGGCTTTTTTTACTGCTTTTTCAACCTTTCTATTTCTGTGACCTAAAATCATGGGTCCGTAGGATAAAACAAGATCTATATATTCATTGCCATCTACATCAAAAATTTTACTTCCTTCTGCTTTATCAATAAATAAAGGAACTCCTCCAACAGATTTAAATGCTCTAACAGGTGAATTTACAGCTCCAACTAAATGTTTTTGTCCTTTTGTATATAATTCAATTGATTTTTCTAATTTCATTTTCAGTATTATCAATTTCCGTTAAACGGAAAGATTATTTTCTATTTAAAACTTTTGCAACGTCTTTTGCAAAATAAGTGATAATGATATCAGCTCCAGCTCTTTTCATTGAGAGTAAGCTTTCCATCATAACACGTTCTTCATCAATCCAACCTTTTTCACCTGCTGCTTTTATCATTGCATATTCACCACTTACATTATAGCATGCTATTGGTCTATCAAAATTATTTTTTAAATCTCTAATTATATCTAAATAGGATAAAGCGGGTTTAACCATAAGTATATCTGCGCCTTCTTGATCGTCAAAAGTTGCTTCACGCAATGCTTCATCTCTGTTTGCAGGGTCCATTTGATACGTTCTACGATCACCAAAAGATGGTGAAGAATCAGCTGCATCTCTAAATGGTCCATAAAAAGCAGAACTGTATTTTACTGCATATGCCATAATTGGTAAATTTACGAAGCCAGTATTATCTAATGCTTCACGAATTGTTTGAATTGTGCCATCGATCATTCCAGAAGGAGCAACCATATCGACACCTGCTTTTGCATGAGAAATTACTTGTTTCGCTATGTTTGTTAGTGTAGCATCGTTATCAACGTCATTATTATGAATTATTCCGCAATGACCATGGCTTGTATACTCACAAAAGCATACATCGGTAATTACATATAGTTTTGGATAATTTTTCTTGATAAAACGAATTGCTTGTTGTATAATTCCTTTATCATTCCATGTTTCAGATCCGTCTTCATCTTTTTTTGTAGGAATACCAAAAAGTAAAACAGCAGGGATGTTTAAAGCAACTACTTCGTCTAATTCTTTAGAAAGAGTATCTAAAGAGTATCTTTTAATACCTGGCATAGAAACAATATCTGCTTCAATGCTTGTTCCTTCTTCAATGAATAAAGGGTAAATTAAATCGTTAATGGTTAGTTGATTTTCTCTAACTAATCGGCGAATATTTTCGGTTTTACGAAGACGTCTTGTTCGATTCATAATATTGTATGTTGTTATTTTTCTGAAAAGTATTCATTAACAGATTTCAATAAACTTTCGGAAGTTGGAAGTTTTGCAATAATTATATTGTTAAAATGTTTTTTTGCTTCTGTGGCAGTTGTTTCGCCAATACAAAATATAACTTCATCATTTGCGGGGTTCTCTAATAAATAACTTTCAATTCCAGTAGGGCTAAAAAACAATATTCCTTTATATTTTGTGTCAATACTATTTGGCGTTAAAATGGTTTTATAGCATTCAACTTCATTAACTAAAACATCGTTTTTTGATAAAATATTTGGTAACTCATCTCTTCTTCTGTTGCCACAAAAGAAAGTAACTTCTTTAGTTTTTAGATTTTCTACTAAGTGATTTGCTAATTTTTCTGCTGAGTTTTCAACATGTGCTACTTTGCCTATGTTTCTTTCAATTAAACGTTTGGTTCTTCTACCAACACAATAGATGTTAGTGAAATTTAATTCCGATTTATCGAAACTGTTTAAAAGAGATTCAACAGCACTTTGGCTAGTAATTACAATATTTTCAATCGTATTTTTAACCACAACAGGTTTTAATCGATTGTATTGAATGGTTATAAAATCGCTCATGGTAATGCCAATATGCGATTTTAAATTACTTGTTTGCGTAATGGAAAGATGTTTGGTTGAAAAAATAAGCGTTTCTTTTTCAATATCAGGAATTTGTCTCATTATTTTTTTACCACCGCGATCTAAAATAAATTGTGCAGCAAATTGGGCAATATCTGTTGTGTGATCTACGGGAACTGTTTTAGAGAATTCTAATTTATTTTTACCATCAGGGCTAAATACAGCACCTCTAAATTTTAGTTCTTCATCTCTAATAGTCGCTAAAGCACCAATAGGAGCAGAGCATCCACCTTCTAAAGCATGAAGAAATTCACGTTCAATTGTGGTACAAATTTCTGTCTCTGTATCATTCAATTCTTTGATAATGTTTACTAAATCATTGTTTGATTCAAGTGCAACAATTACAACCGCTCCTTGAGCAGGAGCAGGAAGCATCCAATCCAATCTAAGATGGCCGTCTTCATCAGGTAATAATTTAATTCTTTTTAATCCAGCCATAGCAAAAATAGCTCCATCCCAATCGTTTTCATTTAATTTTCGTAAACGAGTGTTTACATTGCCTCTTAAATTGGTTGTTGTGTGATTAGGATAGCGGTGTAGCCACTGCGCTTTTCTTCGTAAACTTCCTGTTGCAATGATTGCAGTCTTGTTAGCAAAAAAATCTTCATTGTTTTTTAATACCAAAACATCATGAAACATTCCTCTTTTTAAAACAGCAGCTTGTACAATTCCTTCAGGTAAAATTGTTGGGACATCTTTTAAAGAGTGTACAGCGATATCAATTTTATTATTCAATAAAGCAGTGTCTAGGTTTTTTGTAAAAACTCCAGTAACACCAATTTCATAGATTGGTTTGTTTAAAACCTCATCGCCTAAACCATCAATTTTAATAATTTCAGTCTCATATTCAAGATGATTTAATTGTTGTGCTACGGTTTTAGCTTGCCAAAGAGCTAATTCACTTGATCTAGTGCCTATTCGAATTGTTCTTTTCATGTAATTACTTTTAGACCTCTACCTTAAATATTTGTTTCATCATTTGAATACTTTGATTGGCTTGTGAGTTATCTTCCTTTAAATGCATTACAAATTTGGAAACGATTTTATTCACAATTAAAGATGTTACTTCTTCGGCATGGTCGATATTAAAATCTTGATGTTTCTTTGCGTGCAAAAATATGGCATCTTTTTGTATATTTTCTAATGATTTTTTAAAAACATTTATTGCAGGTGTACTTCGTCTAAAATCTAACCATTCATAAAATTCTGCTTTATGTTTTTTGATGATTTTTTCTGCTAAAGGAATTTGTTTTTTTCTAATTTCAAGTGTTTCTTTAGTTTTTTTAGACAGCATATCAACATCAATTATAGTTTTATTTTTTAGCGCTTCAATGCTTCTATCTACATTTCTAGGAATTGATAAATCGATAATCAATTGTTTTTTTTCAGTATCAAAATGATCTAAAATAACTGTAGGGCTAGAGGCTCCAGTTGCTACAATTATGATATCTGCTAGTTGAACTTCTTTCTTTAAGTTTTTATGAGGTGCAGCTTTTAAAGCTATGGTATTAGATAATGTAATTGCTATATTATCAGTGCGATTAATAACCGTTATGTTTTTACTATTTAAATATTTAACACTGCTTTTTGCTGTGCTGTCACCAATATTGCCAAGCCCATAAATTAATATTTTTTTGTCGTTATAATTTTTTATAGCACCTTTGATATATTGAATTGCAGCATATGAAACAGTTGTTGTTCCTGAACTTAATGATGTTTTGTTTTTGGTTTCTTTACTAGCTTGTAATGCTACGTTAAACAACCTTTCTAAATAAGCGTTAATTGTTCCTTCTTTTTTAGCTATTTGAAAAGCAACTTTTAATTGACCAACAATTTCATAATCTCCCAATATTTGACTTTCAATACCTGTAGCAATTCTTATAATATGTTCGGCAGCATCACTATTCTTATGAACATAAGATACTTTTGCAAACTCTTCAACGGTTCCATTTGAAAACTTGCATAATAAGGAGATTAACTCAAAAGGATGATTTGCAAAACCTATTATTTCAATTCGGTTACAAGTAGAAAGAATAATCAAACTTTTAATGTTAAAAGCTTTGGCTTCATGTAATAATTGTTTCTGTTTTTCTATGCTTAGACTGAAATTACTTCTAGTTTTAACATCAGCTTTTTTATAATTTAATCCAATTACATAAAACTTTTTATTATCTATATTTTTAATCATTTTCAACTTTATCAATTAAAATTATTTTAAAACATTTATAATGTAACATTAGTTGCAAAAATAAAGAATAAAGAATTTCAATAAGATGATATTTATCACAAAAACAGATGAGATTGTCTTTTTAATATTTATTCTATGTAATCAAAGTATTTTTTAACAAATATTGATAAAACAAATAAATCATTTTATTTTAGCAAAAATAGATGGATAGATATTTAAATAATATCATAAAAAATAAAAAAAATAACGATAAAAAATTATATTTTATTCATTAAATAAAAGTGATATTTGATAGGCTAAAAATTAAAAAGATTATATTTGCATTCTTTATATTTGAAATTATTTTATTCATTAAATCGAATTACAATTGGGAAAAAAAGGACTATTGTTAATTAATTTGGGGTCACCTAAAACCCCTGAAATTAAGGATGTTAGAAAATATTTAGATGAGTTTTTAATGGATGAAAGAGTTATCGATATTCCGTATTGGAAACGTTTTTTATTAATTAAAGGTATTATATTAAATACACGTCCAAAAAAATCGGCGAAAGCTTATAAAAAAATATGGACAAAAGATGGTTCGCCTTTGATTGTTTTTTCAGAAAAATTTAAAGAAAAAGTAGTTCAGAAAATAGAAATCCCTGTTGCTTTAGGAATGCGATATGGTTCGATGAGTATAAAAAGAGCGATACAAGAATTAAATAGTCAAGGTGTTGATCATATTTTATTAATACCTCTTTATCCACATTATGCTATGTCTTCAACTGAAACTGTAGTGGTAAAAGTTGAAGAGGTAATAAAAAATGATTTTTCAAATATGCATTTAGATGTGCTTCCTGCGTTTTATAATGATGTTGATTATATCCAGGCGATGGTTAAAAATATTAAAAATCACTTGAATGAATTTGATTATGATCATATTTTATTTTCCTATCATGGTTTACCAGAGCGACATATTATAAAATCAGACCCAACTAACTCACATTGTAAAATAGATGGAACTTGTTGTAACAAACTATCTGTTGCACATAAAACTTGTTATAGACACCAGTGTTTTGAAACAACTAAATTAATAGCTAAAGAATTAGGTTTAAAAGAAGGTATGTACAGTAATTCGTTCCAGTCACGTATGTTAAAAGACCCTTGGTTAAAACCATATACTGATTTTGAATTGGTAAAATTACCTAAACAAGGCGTAAAAAATTTGGCTGTAATTACTCCAGCTTTTGTAGCAGACTGCTTAGAGACCTTAGAAGAAATTGCAATGGAAGGGGGAAAGGAATTTTTAAATGCAGGAGGTGTTGAATTTAAGCATATACCTTGCATGAATGATAGTAAAGAATGGGTTGATGCTTTGAGTAAATGGGTTAAAAACTGGGAGAAAATAGGATTGAAAAATTAATTTGTTATGGATTATTTATATATAAAATCTTTACATATTATTTTTGTAACCACTTGGTTTGCAGGCTTATTTTATATCATTAGACTTTTTATTTATTTTAAAGAAGCTGAAGAAAAAGAAGAACCTGCTAAGTCAATTTTACAAAATCAGTATGCGTTAATGAGTAAAAGATTATGGTATATTATTACATGGCCATCTGCAATTTTAGCAAGTATATTTGCATATTGGATGTTGTTTATTAATCCATCATTTTTAACCCAAAAATGGATGATTATTAAATTGTTGTTTGTTGTGGCTTTGTATGCTTACCACTGGTCTTGTCATGTTATTTTAAACCAAATGATAAATGGTTCAATAAAAATATCTTCATTTAAATTACGTATTTGGAATGAAGTTGCCACCATAATCTTATTTGCCGTTGTATTTTTAGTAGTGTTGAAAAACGCTATTAACTGGATTTTTGGAGTGTTAGGAATTGTGTTGATTTCTGTACTTTTAATGTTAGGTATAAAACTTTATAAAAGGATTAGAGCTAATAATGATTGGGATAAAACGTGATATTTTTCAAATGAACAAAAATAAGAAACTAATTTTAGGTATTCTATTTGATTTGATTGGAATGATGTCTTTTATATTCCCTCTAATAGATATCGTATGGGCGCCTTTATCAGCTTATATTATGATAAAAATGTACAAAGGTAATGTTGGTAAAATAGGAGGTTTAGTTTCTTTTGTCGAAGAAGCAATTCCTGGACTTGATTTTTTTCCTTCTTTTACTTTAACTTGGTTATATGTTTATATTTTGAAAAAAGAGAAATCTTAATCAACAAACCTACCTAATCCAAGTCTTCTTAACATTTTTTTTTCAAACTCCCAAAAGAATTTAAATTGTCCAAAAAACCATCCAACAATTGGTAAGGTAATTTGGTAAATAGGAAAAATAAGTAATATTCTTAATGTTAAGTATAAAATATATGGGTTTGTAGTTTCTGAACTTAACCCAAAAAATTCAGTAACTGGTTTCGCTACCCATGTAGCAAAAGAGCCATTAAGGGTAAAAACAATAATAATTGCTAATACTTGCCAATTTGAAGATAGCCCCCAGCGTTGTTTTAATTTATCCATTTTGTAATAATTTCAGCAAATATACAGTGATTTATAAATTTAATAACTGTAAACAGTAAAATAATATTGATAAAAAAAACTGTCATTGAAAAATAACAGTTTTTTAAAAATAAAAATTCTGTAATTATTTTAACTAAATAACTTACCTAAAGTGCCTAAAAGGCCACCGCTATTTCCTCCTCCAGTCATTAAGCCTGCAATATCATCAATAGAGAAATCATTATTGTCAAAGCCTTGGATTTTAGATGCCATGTCTTGTTGTGCTCCTCCAACATTACCTAGTAACCCACCTAATAATCCAGACAAACCATTTTGATCAGAAACTCCATTGCTCATCGCTTGTTTTCCTAAATAACTCATAACAAATGGCGCAGCTACTTTCATCATGTTCATAGCAGACCCCATATCTATTCCGCTAGATTTACTAATTGCACTTGCGGCATTTTTTTCTTGACCACCAAAAACATGTCCTAAAATATTACCTCCATCTGTCATCACATTATCATCAATATTACTCCCTCCTAAAATACTTCCTAAATTATCTAACATTCCTCCTTGGTGACTAGAATTTCCTAAAGCCCCTAATAATCCTGCAGCTCCACTTGATGTAGAGGTATTATTTTTCATTGCTCCTAATATCAAAGGCATAGCTGCACCAAGAGCTGATGCTGTACTTGCTTTGTTTAAGCCCATTTGTTGACTTGCACCATTGATAAGCTCTTTACCCATGCTACTATTTAATAAATCTAAGATTCCACTCATAATACTATTTTTTAAATTAAAGTTTAGTTTGTTTAAACAATATAATTATTATTTATATATTTCGGAAAATTAACGATTTATTATGAAAAAATTAGCGCTACACTGGAAAATATTAATAGGAATGGTTCTTGGTGTTTTATTAGGATTTATTATGTCAAGTTTTGATGGTGGTAAAGAAATTGTTCAAGATTGGGTAAAACCATTTGGTACAATTTTTATAAATTCATTAAAATTAATTGCGGTTCCATTGATTTTAGGATCTTTAATTAAAGGTGTGTCTGATTTAAAAGATATTTCTAAACTCTCTAAAATGGGAGGAAAAACCATACTAATTTATGTTTTAACTACAGTTATTGCTGTTTCTATAGGATTAGGATTAGTAAATATTGTCAAGCCAGGAAATTCCATCACAGAAAAAACCAGAACTGAATTGGTTAGTAGTTATTCTGATAGTGCACAAAAATATAAAGATGAAGCTGCAAGTCAGATTGAAAGAGGTCCATTACAAGCTTTGGTAGATTTAGTTCCTGAAAATATTATTGGTGCAGCTGGTGAAAATAAAAACATGTTACAAGTTATTTTCTTTGCAATATTTTTCGGAATAGGATTGATTTTAATTCCTGAAAGTAAAGCAAAACCTGTTAAAGATTTTTTTGATGGCTTTAATGAGGTCATATTAAAAATGATTGACTTAATCATGTTGGCAGCACCATATGGCGTTTTGGCATTACTTGCAGCTCTGATTGTTGAGTCACCAAGTGCAGATTTATTTAAAGCTTTAGGTTGGTATGCTTTAACCGTAGTTACAGGCCTGCTAATGATGATAGGATTTTATATGTTTTTAGTTTACATCTTTACGGGAACAAAACCTAAAGTGTTTATTAATGGTATTTCTCCTGCACAATTATTGGCCTTTTCAACAAGTTCAAGTGCCGCAACATTACCTGTAACTATGGAGAGAGTTCACGAGCATTTAGGTGTTGATGAAGAGGTGTCTAGTTTTGTATTGCCAATTGGAGCAACCATTAATATGGATGGTACAAGTTTATATCAAGCCGTAGCTGCAGTTTTTATTGCTCAAGCATTTGGAATGGATCTATCATTTGGAACACAATTAGGTATTGTTGCAACAGCAACTTTAGCGAGTATTGGGTCAGCAGCAGTACCTGGAGCAGGTATGGTAATGTTGGTTATTGTTTTAGCGCAAGCAGGAATACCAGAAGCAGGTTTGGCATTAATTTTTGCCATTGATAGACCTTTAGATATGTGTAGAACCGTTGTGAACGTAACTGGTGATGCTACGGTTTCGATGATGGTGGCAAAATCGGAAGGAAAACTAAGCGACCCTCATGTTAAAAATTGGGATGACAATTACGAACATTAAGGTATAATCTCATGTAAATGGGAAATCTAATTTAAATAAAAAGAGGATAAAGTTTTGTAAAACTTTATCCTCTTTTTATTTTTCAATAATATTAGTTACCATCTAATTACAACGCTTCCCCATGTAAAACCACTACCAAAAGCTGCGAGCACAACCAAATCATTATCTTTAATTTTACCTTTTTCAAAAGCTTCTGATAAGGCAATAATTATGGATGCAGCAGTAGTATTTCCGTAGTTCATAATGTTATTGTAGATCTGATCATCTCTTAGCTTGAATTTGCGTTGTACAAATTGTGATATCCTTAAGTTTGCTTGATGAGGTATAAACAAATCGATATCATTAGGGGTTAAATTATTTGCAGTTAAACCTTCCATAATAACTTCGCTAAAGCGTACAACAGCATGTTTAAACACAAAAGTTCCATCCATAAATGGAAAATAAGAAATATCTTCACCATTAGAAGCTAGAATCTCAGGCACCCAATTTTTTATGCTTGGAGACGGTACAATTAATTTATCGGCATACTTTCCTTCGCTGTGTAGGTGCGACGATAAAATACCTTTGTTGTTGTCTTCTGTTCTAGAAAGTACGCAAGCACCAGCGCCATCGCCAAAAATTACAGAAACTCCTCTGCCTCGTGTTGTTTTATCTAAACCATTGGAATGATATTCGGCACCAATAACTAATATGTTTTTATACATACCTGTTTTGATAAACTGATCGGCAGTTGAAAGCGCATAAACAAATCCAGAACACTGATTTCTTATGTCAATAGCACCAATGGTTTGCATTTCAAGCATTTCTTGAATTTGAACACCACAGCCAGGGAAATAATAATCAGGACTTAAAGTTGCAAAAACAATAAAGTCAATATCATCTTTGGTTAAGTTGGCTTTTTCAATTGCAATTCTAGCAGCTTTTGCACCCATTACTGCCGATGTGTCTTCGCTACCTTCCTCAATCCAATGTCTTTCTTTTATCCCAGTACGCTCTTGAATCCATGCGTCATTTGTATCCATCATATTTGATAAGTCATCATTGCTTACTACATTTTCGGGTACATAAAAACCGAGTCCGGTTATTTTTGAATTATACATATATATTATTGTTTTTCAGTGGGTTAAAAAGTATTGTTTTCTTATTTATTATTTAAATAGAGTTTATTCTACTTAAAAGTAAAGTAAATGTCAATCAAATGTAATTAATTTAATTTATTCAATATTTATATTTGAAAAATAAAAAAATAAAAAAAGCTCTTTACATGATAGTAAAGAGCTTTAAAAGTTAGTTAATATTAATTAAACAAAAGTAGAAACAATATCATTTTGTTCGTTAAAAGGGTTGCTAGTTTTAGCATCGGCCTCAGTGTCATTAGTCCATATTTGGCCATTGATGAGGTAACGAAATTGATAATTATTATTTTGTTCTAATTCGATGGTTTGAGAAAAGTCACCAGATTTAAGTTTTTTCATTAAAGATGTTGATTGATTCCAGTTATTAAAATCACCAAGTACTTGTATTTTTTGAGCATCCATTGCTTCGTTAGCTTTTACTTTGAAGGATACTTTGCATACTGGTTTCGATTTCAAAAATTGTTTTTTAACTCCCATAATAATTTAAATTTTATTTCTTTTTTAGTTTGATTATTAATGAGCAAAAATAATAAACTTAACGTTTTTAATACGCACTTTCTTTCGATTATTTTAATTAAACAGTCATTTTTAATGATATAATAATATAGTGGTCATTAAAAAATAATATTATATTTTTTTTAGTTTAAATTTTATTTTTGTTAAAATCAAACCAAAGATTTTATAAAATTAATAGGAGTCAATAAATTTGTTTGATAATGCTATCTGTCATCTTGGCAGAAATACTTTTTTGGTATTTATTTTGATTAGGGAGATATGTAAATATTAAAATAATTAAACATAAAAATAAAATTATGGCTAAAGGAAAAATTAATGTGGCGGTAGAAAATATATTTCCATTGATTAAGAGATTTTTATATTCTGATCACGAAATATTTTTAAGAGAATTGATATCAAATGCTACTGATGCAACTTTAAAATTAAATCACCTAGCATCTATTGGTGAATTTAAGGGGAGTGTTGATGATGTCAAATTAGAAGTAAAAATTGATAAAGAAGGTAAAAAACTTCATATTATTGATCAGGGGATTGGGATGACCAAAGAAGAAGTAAAAAAATATATCAATGATATTGCTTTTTCTGGAGCTGAAGAATTTTTAGATAAATTTAAAGATGAAAAAAATGATTCAGGTATTATTGGTCATTTTGGTTTAGGTTTTTATTCCTCATTCATGGTATCAAAAGAGGTAGAGATTATTACCAAATCATTTAAAGAAGGAGAAGATGCAGCGCATTGGGCCTGTGATGGATCTCCAGAGTATTCATTAAAAAAATCTGATAAAAAAGATAGAGGAACAGAAATCATTTTACATATTGATGATGACTCTTTAGAATTTTTGGAAGAAAGCAAAATTAGTGAGCTATTGTTGAAATACAATAAGTTTATGCCAGTACCAATTAAGTTTGGCACTAAAGAAATTGCCGACCCAAGTCACGAACCAAAAACAACGAAAGATAAAGAGGGAAAAGAAACTACGGAAGATCAAAAAATGATTACCGTTGATAATATTATCAATAATCCAAATCCAGCATGGACCAAACTGCCGGCAGATTTAAAGGATGAAGATTATAAATCTTTTTATCATGAATTGTATCCAATGCAATTTGAAGAGCCTTTGTTCCATATCCATTTGAATGTTGACTATCCGTTTAACCTTACGGGAATTTTATATTTTCCAAAAATGACGGCTAATATTGATGTGCAAAAAGATAAGATTCAACTGTATCAAAACCAAGTTTATGTAACAGATAATGTGGAAGGTATTGTACCAGATTTCTTACAAATGTTAAGAGGTGTAATAGATTCTCCAGATATTCCTTTAAATGTTTCTCGTAGTTATTTACAAGCTGATGGTGCAGTAAAGAAAATAGCTTCTTATATAACTAAAAAAGTAGGAGATAAGTTAAATTCATTATATAAAAATGATAGAAAGAGCTTTGAAGAAAAATGGAATGACATCAAAATTGTTATTGAATATGGTATGTTATCAGAGCCAAAATTCTTTGAAAAAGCTCAAAAATTTGCTCTGTATCCAACGGTAAATGATGCCTATTTTACTTTTGAAGAATTGGTTGAAAAGGTTAAGCCATCCCAAACGGATAAAGATGGAAATGTTGTTATATTATATGCAACCAATAAAGATACGCAGCATAGTTTTATTGAAGAAGCAAAGACAAAAGATTATGAAGTAATATTGTTAGATTCTCCAATCATTTCACATTTAATTCAAAAAATAGAAAGTGAAAACTCTGAATTGTCAGATAAAAAGAGTCCAATTAAATTTGCTCGTGTTGATGCTGACTCTATGGATAAACTAATCCAAAAAGATGAAAATCAAATTTCAAAATTAAGTGATGAAGATCAAGAAAAATTGAAAGGTTTTGTAGAAGAGGTTGTTCCGAGTGAGAAATATACAGTTCAGTTAGAAGCATTAGATTCAAAATCAAATCCATTTATAATTACGCAACCAGAGTTTATGCGTCGTATGAAAGAAATGCAGCAAACTGGTGGAGGTGGAATGATGGGAATGGGTAATTTTCCTGAAATGTACAATTTGGTTGTAAATACCAATAGTGATTTGATGCAAAAGATTTTAAAAGCTAAAGCAAAACGATCAGAATATATCAATCAAGCTTTAGATTTGGCAAGACTGTCACAAAATCTTTTACAAGGAAAAGAAATGACTGATTTTATCAAGCGTAGCTATGATTTAATGAAAGGCTAAAAAAGGTAATCTAAAATCCATAAAAAAAACCTCAATTTCTATTGAGGTTTTTTTTGTATTCGTTATAGTTTATAGATGTTTTATTCTACTGGAAAATCAAAATAAGTATCTGGGTAAGGTTCTTTTTCTAAAGTAAAATGCCACCACTCTTTTGGATAAGATTTAAACCCGTGTTTTTCCATTCTGCGTTTTAATAGCATACGAAGAGAGCGTTGGTTTTTTGTGATGGTTTTATCTTCAATGCTTGATACTTCATCAAACAAATCATAAGGACTCCCCATATTTAAAATATGACGAGTTTTTAAAGAAACAATCGTTAAATCAACGGTACTGCCTCTGCTATGTCCTGATTTTGCTGAAATATAGCCTCTGGGAAAAATATCTTTTTTATCAATATTTGGATAAAACTCTATCTTCATTGCAGTGTCATTTTCATCTTGAGCCCATCTGATAAAATGGTCAACGGCTCTTTGAGGTCTGTAAGCATCATAAATTAATAAACCAAAACCAATTTTTTCTAATTCTTCTTGCACATTTTTTAAGGCATAAGCAGCTTCTTTGGTTAAAAGACATTTTGGGCTATTGTACCCATCAATAGGTCTTCCTACAAAATTATTTGAGCCATAGTATCTTAAGTCTGATCTTAAATTTGGCATGATTTCTTTTAGGTAAACGAAATCTTTTTTTGTTGGAGGTTCACTTGTTGGATTACCACTATTATTGGTAAAGCCAAATAGTGATAGGATAATTAAAACCCTAAATATATTATTCAATTTCATATTGCAATTGTTAAGATATGCATGCTTAAAACGATAAATTAATGTTTTTATTATATTTAGGGTAATTTAATGCTTAACTAGTTGTCTTGAAAGTTGTTTGAGGTGATATCTAAATAATAAAATAAAGATAATATGGCAAAAAATAAGACTATTCCTAATGAAACTGATGTTGCAATTTTTTTGAATAAAATTGTTGACGATCAAAAAAGAAGAGATGCTTTTGAATTGTTAAAAATAATGGAAGAAATTACAAAAGAAAAACCTAAAATGTGGGGCACTAGCATTGTTGGTTTTGGCGAGTATCACTATAAATATGATAGTGGAAGAGAAGGTGATATGTTTTTGTCAGGTTTTTCTCCACGAAAACAAAACATGGCAATTTATGTTGTTTCGGGAGTAGAAAAGTATGAAAGCATTTTACATAAAATTGGTAAATCTTGTTTTTATATTAAAAAACTAGAAGATATTGATAAAGACTTATTGATAGAAATGATAAAGGATTCAGTAAATAAAATTAAGCAAAAATACAGCTAACAATAAGGTTTGTTTACCCATAAATGTCATTTAAAATTTTAGCCAATCTAATACCGGATTTTTGTAATTGCGATCGTACTGTCCCAAAATGTTTATAAGAATATTTGTAACCTAATTTTTCGCCAATTTCTGCTGATTTATATACTTGTATGGCTAGTTTTTGAGATTCATAAGTCCAATCTAAAACAGTGCCTTTTTGTATAGATTGAATTTGCGGTTTATTTAATTTTTTCGCATTTTTTGCAAGTTCTGTATAGCCCATGTTCCAAGATTCAATCATGTTGCTATCCCAAACTCTATGCAAGTTGGTTCCCTTATTGTGCCACCGTACTTGAATGTCGTTACCACCTTTATCTTCTCCTCTTCCAACATGTAAAGGTTGGTGTAAATCACCAATTAAATGGACTAAAAACTTTAAATAAAAAATTTGATCCTCCTGACTTGTATTTTTATCTTTTAATATGGAGATACATGTGTTTATTCCGGTAACGATATCTCCTTTTGGGTTTTTATCGGAATTTTCATATTTTGAATTGAAAGGGAAATTCACATAATGCCATGTGTAAAATTTAGCATATCTGCTGTCAGATTTTATGTCATCACCGTAGGTAGATACAAAAGCTAAACTTTGACCTTGAAGTAATTTGTTAATTTGCTTTTTTGCTTTTTTTGTTAAGTGTTTTTCGGCAATTACACCAATTGCTCTATGACCTGTTGAGCCCCATTTAGGATTATCATTTGCGGCAATGTTAGTGAAAGAAAATAAAAGAATGAATATAAAAAATACTTGTTTTGACATCTTATTTGTTTTGAACAGCAAATATATGAAAAAAGAGAGTTAGTTAATGTAACTAAACTCTCTTTTGTAAAGCATTTAATGAGTTTTTTTTCTCATTTATAATTTTAGTGTGAAATATAATTATTAATGCTCGTTCATTCTAAAATCTGGGTAGGCGCTCATACCATGTTCATGTAGATCTAAGCCTTCAATTTCTTCTTTTTCAGAAACTCTTATTCCAATGGTCTTTTTCAATGTAAATAAAATTATAAACGAGGCGATTACACAAAAAGCACCAACGGCTAAAACTCCAATAAATTGACTACCTAATTGTTCTAAACTTGCTTTAGATCCAAATATACCAACAGCTAAAGTTCCCCAAATACCACAAATTAAATGCACTGCAATGGCTCCAACAGGGTCATCCAATTTTAATTTATCTAAGGCGGTTACTGCCAATACGATAATTACACCAGCAATCAATCCAATTAAGATAGCATCTGTAGGGCTCATTAAATCCGCTCCAGCGGTAATACCAACTAATCCAGCTAAAATACCGTTTAAAACCATAGTGATATCATAAGACTTAAAGAGAGCATAAGAAGTAAAAAATGCACTTATTGCTCCTGCGGCAGCTGCCAAACAAGTGGTAACTAAAACTAATGAAACTGTTCCGGCATCAGCACTTAAAACCGAACCGCCATTAAAACCGAACCACCCAAACCAAAGTAAAAATACGCCGACAAAAGCTAGAGGAATATTATGGCCTTCAATGGCTTTTGCTCCGCCGTTGTATTTACCAATACGTGGGCCTAATAAAATAACGGCAATTAAAGCAGCCCATCCTCCAACTGAGTGTACTAATGTTGATCCTGCAAAATCGTAGAAGCCTAAAGCATCCAAAAATCCGCCACCCCATTTCCACATACCTACAATAGGATAAACCAAACCTACATAGATTACTGAGAAAATTAAAAATGCATTTAGTTTAATTCTTTCGGCAACGGCACCTGATACTATGGTTGCAGCAGTTGCTGCAAACATGGCTTGGAATAAAAAGTCGGTCCAGTATGTGTATCCTTCACTATATTCAGGGGTCAAACCATTTTCAGGTAAGGTCAATCCAAATCCTGCAAATCCGAAAAATTCGCCAGCAAATTCAGCACCTGGGTACATAAGGTTAAATCCAATAAAAGTGTAGGTTAACAGTCCGATTGAAACTATCATCACATTTTTAAAAAGGATATTAATTGTATTTTTTGATCTAGTTAATCCTGATTCTAAAGTTCCGAATCCAAGATGCATGATAAATACCAAGAAAATTGATATCATCATCCACACATTATTTATAGTAAACATTTCCATAATTATTTTGATTTTTTTAGTTTATTTTAAAGTTTCTCCACCTTTGTTTCCAGTTCTAATTCTGTAGGCTTCCGATATATCGGAAACAAATATTTTACCATCACCAACATCACCAGTTTTAGCAGCATCCATTATAGCGTCAATAGTAGGTTGTATAAAATCATCATTTACAACAATTGATATGTATCGGCGTTGAATATCGCTAGTGCTAAAAGCTACGCCTCTATAAACATGTCCTTGTTTTTCATGGCCTATTCCGGTAACATCCCAATAGGTAAAGAAATTTACTCCGGCTTCGTGTAGGGCTTTTTTTACTGCTGAGTATCTTGATTTTCTAATAATTGCTTCTATTTTTTTCATGGTTTATTATTTTAAAAGTTATATACTGCTGCTAATAAGAAGGAGCTTAAAGATTTTGAGGCATCCATATTGTTGTCTATGAATGTATTTTCACTAGCAGAGTCTATTCTCAATTCAGGGATAAGCATTAGATTGCCAATGCTATAATTTCCGGTTAAGGTTAGATCAAACACGTTTGCTTCTCCATCATCATATTCGCCAATGGCGCCAACTCCTTCATTGGTTTCAGCGAAATATTCTCCACGCAAACCAAGTTTAAAAGAATCTGATAATTGATATTGAGGATATAATGCAACTCCATAGAAACTTCCATTATCGTCATCATAATAAGTAGCATTAGCGCCTAAATAGAAATTATTGCTAAGATCAAATCCTGTAGTAAGATCTATTTGGAATTGTGGTCCGTACAAGAAGTTAAGGTAAGTTCCTTTGTAGCCGATTTGTGCTCCTAACGTATAATTGTTAGTAGGGTTAAACTCAGTTAAATCATTATCGTTCATAACGGCTAACAACATTGACCAGTCGTCGGTAATAGCATAATCCATTTTTAATCCTGTGTGAGAAAATGGTCCGTATGAAAACATATAGGATGTGCTGTAGTTAAAATTACCTACAGGTGAAATAACTTCATAGCCTAAAAAAGTATTAAAATTACCAAATGTTAAGGTAACTTTGTCAGACACATTCCAATATACATATAGTTGGTTGATTATATTTGCACTCGGATTTGATTCGAAAACAGCATCTGCACCTCTTGGTCCAAAAACAAGGTCTATTACCGCCCCAACTTTTTCTCCTTCATAGGATAAAATGGCATTTGCCATACCGATAGCAAAACCATTTTGATTAGCAAATGAAGTGTTAGGAGAGATGGCGTCCTCTCCGTTTGGCCCAGAAATGTTTTGTCTAAAATAGGCATCAGCACTTCCACTAAATTTGAATTTCCCTTTTTTTTCCTTTTCATCTTCTTGAGAGAGTCCTGTAAAGGTAATAAGTGTACAAAATAGAATTAAAAATAAGTTTAACTTGGTTTTTGATTTTTTTTTCAAGTAGTTGTTTGTTTTCATAATAATTTTAGTATTAGTTTCATTATTTTTGAATTAATAATTATCGATAATAGTAATGTGATTAATCGATGTAAAATTAAAATAAATATAGCAACCCCCAAAAAAAATATCAAATATTACAATAATTACATATATAATAATTTATACCCCTAAAAAATAAGGGGTGTAAAAAAAATAAAGCTAATTTTGATAGTTTGTGAATATAAAAATTGATTTTCTAATAAAAATTTGCTCAATTAAAATTAATATGATATATTTGTGATATCAAAATAATATCATTAAAATCATATCCCCATGAAAGAAGAGAAAATAATTAAAGTATTTAATGGTTATTTAATATTGGTAGTAACAATTTTGTTACTAATATTAGGTATATACGGAATTGTTAATGAACAAATTTGGCTTTTGGCTTCAATTATCCTAGGTGTATTTTTGATTAAGGGTTTTTTCTTGGTTAATCCGAATACCTCTAAGGTGCTTTTGTTATTTGGAAAATATGTAGGTACTATTAAAGAAAATGGTTTCTTTTGGGCCAATCCATTTTATACCCATAAAAGTATTTCGTTAAGAGCAAGTAATTTTGATAGTGAACGTGTAAAAGTGAATGATAAATTGGGTAACCCTATAATGATTAGTACCATTTTGGTTTGGAAAGTTAAAAACACTTATAAAGCTGCTTTTGATGTTGATAATTATGAGAATTTTGTAAGAGTACAATCTGATGCTGCTGTTAGAAAATTGGCAAGCCTGTATCCTTATGATAATTTTGAAGATGATGGTAAAGATGAAGAAATTACTTTACGAGCAAGTGTGAATGAAGTAAGTCATGCACTAGAAAAAGAATTATCAGAAAGATTAACCATGGCAGGAATTGAAGTTTTAGAGGCAAGAATAGGTTATTTGGCTTATGCTCAAGAAATAGCTAGTGCGATGCTAAAAAGGCAACAAGCTACTGCAATAATAGCTGCTCGACATAAAATTGTAGAAGGGGCGGTGAGTATGGTTGAAATGGCATTAGATAAATTAAGTAAAAAAAATATAGTAGAACTTGATGAAGAAAGAAAGGCAGCTATGGTTAGTAATTTAATGGTTATTTTATGCTCGGATAAAGATGCTACACCAGTTGTAAATGCAGGAACTTTAAGTCATTAGTTTGTGAAATGAGCTATTTTTAAATTTTGTATCAAAACTTTTAAATGATTTTTAAAAAATAGTTTTATCACTTTATTGTAAATGATTAAATAGTAATTTTGCATCTTGAAGAATTATAGTAATTCTCTATAAAAATAACACTAACAATAATATCTAATGAAAGAATATAAAATTATTAAGCAAACTGGTACAGCCGTTAAATCACAACAGGACTTTGAAGATTTGATCAATAGTTATGCTAAAATGGACTGGAAAGTGATTAATATGTTTACCCATAGAGGGATTTTAAAAGCAGTAATTGAGAGAGATAAAAAAGAAGAATAGTTTGTTTAATTAATTAAGTTATTTATTGATGAAAATTTTTAAAGAAACACAACGATTTAACCAGTGGTGGTTGATTATTTTTGAAGTAATTGTTTTGTTGTTTGTTGTTTTTGATTTGTTAAAAGAATTTCAACATATTAAAAACGGTACAGGCAGTAAATCAATAACTGCGATGGTGTTAAGTATGATAATGATACTAATGGTGTTTCTTTTTATACATGCATTAAAGTTGAATTCTAAGATTGATGAAAATGGTATTTCATATCAATTTTTTCCGATTCATTTAAAATATAAAAATATTCCTTGGTCAGATTTGTCGAAATGCTATGTTCGTAAATATTCTCCAATTTTAGAATATGGAGGTTGGGGCTTTAGAGGTTTTAATAAAAGTAGTAGAGCTTTTAATATTAAGGGTAATATGGGAATTCAATTAGAATTTGTTGACGGGGCTAAATTATTAATAGGCACACAAAATCCTGAAAAGGCAAAATTGACTATAAATAATTATATCCTTAAAATGAAAACTAGTACGATTAGTTAATTATTAAAGTAAAATGGCAAAGAAAAAGGCATTTGCATTGCGAATTAATGAAGACATACTCAATGCTGTTGAAAAATGGGGGGCTGATGAGTTTCGTTCAACCAATGGACAATTGGAATGGATGTTAAATAAATGCCTAAAAGATTATAATCGATTACCAAAAAAGAAAGAAGAATAAAAAACTCCAAATGAAAATTTGGAGTTTTTTATGATATAAAGATTAATATTTATTTCTTTTTTGGGTGAACCAATTTCATTTCATTGATAATCCTTTCCGCACCAGCGTATTTATCAATAATAAATAAAATGTATCGAGCATCAACCATAATGTTTCTACAAATGGCTGGATCATAATTATAATCACTCATAGTACCTTCCCAAACACGATCAAAATTTAAACCAATTAAATTACCATGAGCATCAATTACTGGGCTACCCGAATTTCCTCCAGTAGTATGATTTGTACCAATAAAATTAACAGGCATTTTACCATTTTCACCATAATCACCAAAGTCTTTATTTTGGTATAAATCAATTAATTTTTGGGGAACATCAAATTCGTAATCGCCTGGTTTGTATTTTTCCATAACACCATTTAAATACGAAACAGGTTTATAGTAAACTGCGTCTTTTGGTGCATAACCATTAACTTTACCATAGGTTACACGTAAAGTGCTATTCGCATCAGGAAAAAATCTTTCATCAGGAAAAGTTTCAATCAAAGCTTTCATATAAGTTTTTTGAACAGCTTGAATTTGAATATTGATCTCATTAAATTTAGGATTTATTTTTTTGAAATAATCATTAGAAAGTTCTTTACCTAAAACATACCCTTTATCTGCATTTATTTTTTTTATCACTTCTTCTTGCGAACCCGACATCAAATCTTGAAAACTTGTATAATTTACTAACCTAGAATTGTGATACACTTCTTTAGTTAACTCGCCAATATTTGCAGTTTTTACTGTGTTAGATAAATAGGCAGTTGGCATTTTATCTTTGTATAAAGACATCAATTTTTCAAAAACATCTTGATCTACCGTAGCATTGTAATTTTTATAAAAAGAGGCAGATTTTTTTAAAAGCTTTGTTCGTTCTTTTTCAAAAGAGCTAGGGTCTTTTATTATTTTATTTTCAAATTGGTATAATTTTACTGTTGCATTAAGCAATTCAATATTACGGTAAACAACTTCCGACCAATAAGCACGAGCAAGTGTAGCACTATCAATTTCTTTATAAAGTTTGTCAAAATCGCTTAACAATCGATTGTATTGCTTATTATTTTTAATTTTTTCTTGAAAAGATTTTTCTAATTTTTCTTTGTTTGCTATGGCATTTGATTTTTCTATTCCTTGATTTTCTCCAATCCATTTTTTCCAATAATTGGCAATTCGAGCATATTTTGAGGCATATTGAATTTTAATTTTTTCATCAGCACGCATATATTTATCAACTATTTTTAGTGCTTCGTCTCTTACTTCTATTTTTGCAGGATTTTCTTTATGCACAATTTGATCAATTGCAACGGCAGGTAAATACTCATTGGTTCTTCCAGGAAAACCAAAAACTAATGTAAAATCGTTTTCAGATACGCCATCTAATGAAACTGGTAAAAAGTGCTTGGGTTGGTATGGCACATTATCTTTGTTATATGTTGCAGGTTTGTTGTTTTTGTCAGCATAAATTCTGAAAAGTGAAAAATCACCAGTATGGCGAGGCCACATCCAATTATCAGTGTCAGATCCAAATTTACCAATAGATGATGGAGGAGCTCCAACCAATCGTATATCATTAAATGTTTCGGTAACATAAAGGAGGTATTGATTTCCTTTATACATCGGTTTTATAATTACGCCTTGCCAATCTTCTTTTTTTACATTTTTTTTGATTTGTGCGATATTTTGATCAATTTTTGATTGTTTTTCCTTTTCGGATAATGCACTTGTAACACCATTTAAAACGGTATTGGTAACATCATCTATTCTGTTAATAAAGGTAACAAACATACCGGGATTGGATAGTTCTTCGGTTTCTTTCATTGCCCAAAAACCATCTTTTAAATAGTCATGTTCAACTGAAGAATGAGATTGAATTGCACCGTAGCCACAATGGTGATTGGTTAAAATTAGACCTTGGTTTGAAATAATTTCACCAGTACATCCTCCATTAAAATGTATAATAGCATCTTTTAAACTGGAATTATTTACATCGTAAATATCTTTGGCAGATAGGTTGCTGCCAAGATTATGCATTTCGGTTTCGTTCATGCCTTCTAAAAGAGAAGGAATCCACATGCCTCCTTGTTGGGCAGTCAATTGTAAGGTGATAAATAAAAGTATTATTTTAAAGTATTTCATATTATATAATTAAAAGAGTTATTTAAGTGGGTTTTGATCTTCAATCCAGTCAAATGTATTTTTTAAAAATTTTGGTGAATTAAATCTATAACCAACAAAAAGAAGAAAACTACTTCTTTCGGTGCTAAATTTGATTACTGAATTATTAGAACGTGTGGTAGCAATTCCTTTTAGTGTCACACCTCCAAAAAATGACTTAGAATTATAGCCCAAGCCAATATGAGAATTGATATTAAATACAACTTCATTCGAACTGGTTTTTACTAGCCCTTCTTCGGTTCGAGTTTTAAGTTTGTTAAATTCCATACCCAATCCAGGTGATAATCCAAAACTTGAATACCACTTTTTATTGATCACAAAAGTGTAAAAATAACTTGCATTTAATACAGTTCCAGATATTTGTAAATCCTGTGGACTTGTTTTGTCAGTCAGAGTAAAGTGAGTATAGGTCATGCTTGCAATAAAACTGCCGGCACTTTTTCTTTGAATTTCATATTGATTAAAAATTGCTTTAAAAGAAAAATTATCATTGAATTTGTATGAAGTGGTAGCTGTAAATGTTTTAGTTCCTAAATTTGGTAAAATAGTGATTTCATCATTATTAAAAGTAATTGGCTGGCTAGTATCTATATAATCATCAACGTAGTAACCTTTTGTATAGTTATATTCAAAATTTTGCATCCAGTTTTTCATAAAAAGAAACATATTAATCTTAAATATTTTTGTGTTCCCCCTAAATTCTGAGTTATGGTTTTCCAAGAATTTGGGTGAATAACCAACTCTAAGTGTTAAAAATCGGTAATTTGCTGAAATAGAAGTTCTTAACCCTGCATTTGGTTTTACAGTATAACTAATTATTTCATTATCAAATCGAAAAGACTGCACATCATTATCTAATTCCAATTTAATATTTAGCTTATTTTGCATGGTTTCAAAATAATTAGATTCACCAAAACTGGAATTATTTTGAGAAAAAATTATTAAGGGAAACAATAAAAAATAGAGATATAAATACTTAAACATTAATAAAGATTTGCTATTTAAAACTAACAGAAATACAAAATATAAATTTTGGTCCAATATACAATTTTTAGCAGTTTTAACGAATAAATTTTTATATTTTAGCTATAAAAATTCATAAGAAAATATGACATTATTAATCATGGCTGCAGGTAATGGCAGTAGATATGGAGCATTAAAACAATTTGATGAATTAGGACCGAATAAAGAGTTTTTGTTTGAGTTTAGTATTTATGATGCTATTTTACAGGGGTTTAATCATATTGTAATTATTACTAAAGAACAGTTTGTTAAAACCATTAAAGATTATTTATTAAAAAGGTTAGCTCAAAACATTACAATTGATGTTATTGCTCAAAAAGTGGATGACCTTCCAAGAGGTATAAATATTGATTTTAAAAGAGAAAAACCCTGGGGCACAGCACATGCAGTTTGGGTAGCAAAGAATTTGATTAATAATAATTTTGTTGTGATAAATGCGGATGATTATTACGGAAAATATGCTTTCAAAAAAGCAGCTGAATTTATAAATAATAATACATCAAAAAACACTTATGGTTTAGTGCCTTATCATCTAAAAAATACTTTATCAAAATTTGGTTCGGTATCAAGAGGGATTTGTAAAGTGCAAAATAATTTGTTATTGAGTATAGAAGAACTCACTAAAATTAAAATGGATGATCAAGTAATTATGGATATAGATTCAAAAACAAATTTAACTGGTGATGAGCCTACATCCATGAATTTTTGGATCTTTAACCCTTTGATTTTTGATCAAATAGAAAAAGATTTAAAAGTTTTTCTTGCAAGAGAAACGCATATTAAAAAGGGTGAAATTTACATTCCGCTAGTAATTAAAAATTTGATTGATTCAAAAAAATCAACTGTAAAACTTACAGATTCAGCATCTTCATGGTTTGGTATTACTTATGCTGATGATAAAACAAATGCAGTAAGATTATTAAAAAACAAGACTAACCTTAAAGAATATCCTACGCCATTATGGAAGATTTAAATAAAATTTTAGGTCAATTTAAAATCCCGAAATCAAAATATAAATTTGATGTCATTTCTAATGGATTTATTAATGATACCTATATGGTTTCTGCCAATGGGGCTCCTGAATACATTTTGCAACGTATTAATAATGATGTCTTTACAAATGTAGATTCGCTAATTCATAATTTAGATTTAGTTTTACCATTGCTAAAAGGTAAACATTATCAAAGTGTTACATTGGTTAAAACTGCACTTGGAAAATCATTCATTAAAACAGAATCAAATCATGTTTGGCGTTTAATGACTTTTATTAAAAACAGCTTGACTTTTAATACAACTACAAATCCTGAAATAGCATTTGAAGCAGGAAAAATAATTGGTTTATTCCATACAATTTTAAACAACTTTGATGCAGAATTATTAGAAGATACTTTGCCTGATTTTCACAACGTGTCATTTAGATACCAACAATTTAAAGAGGCGTTGGTTAATGCAAAACTTGATACGATTAAAAATTCGCAAAAAGCTATTGATTTTGTAAATACTCACATAAAAACACTTCTCCATATTAAGGTTGATGATTTGCCTGTTCGAGTTTGTCATAATGATACTAAATTGAATAATATTTTGTTTTCAAAAAGCAATAAAGCACTCTGCTTAATTGATTTAGATACAATTATGAAAGGCACTTTTTTATATGATTTTGGCGATGCTGTAAGAACAATTGCCAATACTGCTGCAGAAGATGAAAAAGACCTATCTAAAATTAATTTCACCAATGCACTGTTTGAATCTTTTGTTGAAGGACTGTCTAAACATAAAGACTTCTTCAATCCTAAAGAGCTTGAATATTTATCATTAGGGGTTGTTTTGTTGCCTTTTTTACATGGTATTAGAGCGCTAACCGATTATCTTGAAAATAATAAATATTATAAAGTTTCTTATGAAAATCAAAATTTAGACCGTTGTCTTAGCCTATTTACTTTTGCCCAACTAGCTTTAGATAATCAAGATTATATGAAATCAATAATTTTGAATAAATTAGTTTAAAAGCATCTAGTAGTGTCCGAGTAAAATTATTAAATACTTTGTTATTGTTATGTTTAAAGCGTTTTAGAAATAGTACACCTTGCTTTTTGCATATTGTATAAAAAAACATAATGTAAAACCTTTAAATAATTACCTATAAGATTGTCGGTTAGTTACATACAAGTCTTTGTTCTTTTTTCTAAAAGCGTAGCGGTCTTTTATATCTTTACCGGACAACAGTGTTTCCTGTCTTACTTTTGTTAAAACTCCAAGTCATAGGTGTTATTTTTTTGGTACATTAGCCAGCAAAATTATTTTATTATGGGAAACCAACCAATATTTACAAATGACACCATTGTTTTTGGATTGTTAATGCTTTCATTAGGATTTATTTTTTATACCTCATCTATAAAAAAAGGATTTTGGCATAAATTCTACAGTATTGTTCCAGGATTATTTATGGCATATATGGTGCCAGCTTTATTTACAACCTTAGGTTTAATAGCTCCTGATTGGGAAACCACTTCTGAAACTGGTGAAATTATTGAACATTCTTCAAATTTATATTTTATGTCAAGTCGATATTTATTGCCAGCGGCATTGGTATTGATGACGCTTAGTATAGATATAAAAGCTGTATTCAACTTGGGTTGGAAAGCACTAGCTATGTTTTTTACAGGAACCATAGGTATTATAATAGGAGGACCTATAGCCATTATGTTAATTTCAATGGTTTCACCCGAAACAGTAGGAGGGGCAGGGCCAGATGCTGTATGGAGAGGTCTTTCTACCTTGGCAGGAAGTTGGATAGGAGGAGGAGCAAACCAAACAGCAATGTTAGAAATTTATGGTTACAACCAAAAACTTTATGGCGGAATGGTATTTGTCGATATTGTTATTGCAAATATTTGGATGGCAATAATATTGATTGGGGTCGGTAAATCAAAGATAATAGACAAATGGTTAAAAGCAGATACATCTGCAATTGATGAGCTTAAAGAAAAAGTATCAACTTATGCAAAAAAAGTAGAACGAATACCTACTTTAACGGATTATATGATTATAATAGCCATTGCTTTTGGTACGGTAAGTTTTGCGCATTTAGCTTCTGGTTATTTAAGTACATTTTTTACTGATTTTGTTAACGGATTAGAAAACCAAACTACTAAAAATGTTTTCACCTTTTTAAGTTCTTCCTTCTTTTGGATGATTAGTCTATCTACAATTATTGCAATAGCTCTTTCATTTACTAAGGCTAAAAATTATGAAGGTGCTGGTGCGAGTAAAATAGGATCTGTTTTTATATATATATTAGTTGCTTCCATTGGAATGAAAATGGATCTTAGATTGATTTTTGATAATATTGGTTTGGTGGCCATTGGTGCCGTTTGGATGACAATACATGCCTTATTATTGATTTTGGTAGCCAAACTTATAAAAGCACCATTTTTCTATCTAGCAATTGGGAGTCAGGCAAATGTAGGTGGAGCTGCCTCAGCACCAATTGTTGCAGCTGCTTTTCACCCTTCATTGGCAACTGTAGGAGTTTTATTAGCAGTATTTGGTTATGCAGTAGGTACTATAGCCGCAATAGGGTGTACTATATTAATGCAGATGGTTGCAGTATCTCCATAATTCATTTCAAGAACAACATCGTTTTATTATAATTTTCTGATATATTTGCGCACAAAATAAATAAATAAGATGAAAAAGGTATTGTTTTTTGTAATGGGTGTTTTGTTATTAGTTTCTTGTAGTGAAGAAAATAAAAACACCATGTATGTAAAAGGATCAATCAAGGGGTTAAAGAAAGGAACACTTTATTTACAAAAACAAATTGATTCTTTAGTAATATCTATCGATTCTGTTAAAGTTAACGGAACACAAGATTTTTTACTTACCGATGAGGTTATAACCCCTGAAATGTATTACCTAACTTTGGATAATTCAAATAAAAAGATTCCATTTTTTGGAGAAAAAGATACCATTAGTATTACATCTAGGTTAGATAAATTTGTTTTAAAAGCTAAAATTTCTGGTTCAAAAAATCAAGCTTTATTAGATAGTTATTATGTGATAAAAGATAAATTTAGAGATCAAAATTTAGATTTGATCAAGGCTGAATTTGAAGCAAGAAAATCAGCAAATCAAGATTCGATTTTATTAGTACAAAATAAATTAAAAAACTTGGTACGAAGAAAATATTTATACACAACCAATTTTGCTATAAATAATGCAGATTTTGAAGTAGCGCCCTATATCGCTTTAACGGAATTGAATGATGCGACTTTAAAATTATTAGATACTATAAATAATAGTTTATCCGATAAGGTTAAAAAATCAAAATACGGAATTCAATTGAATGAGTTTGTTCTTAAAATTAAAGAAGACGAAAAATAATGATGTTTTATTCGTGAGACCCTAAAAAATTCATTTCAATTTTTTGTCTGTCGAACTAATCCCGCTCCCGATAGCTATCTTAATCAGCGGGATCAAGGTTAAACACCTTTTGTTATGATTTTATTTTCACACTCCAGGTGTATTCAAATTGAGATACACTTTCATATTCTTCATTAAAACCTTCGGCTGTCATAACTAATGTTTGACCTTCACCAGTTGCTATAGTTTTATCAATAGCTGCTTTAATCTTATCGCCATCTTTACATATAAATGTAATTTTTCCGGTAGCTTTTTTAGTAAATGTTCCTTTCTGCTGGGTTACTAGCATAGATATTTTTTTACCACTTTCGTCAATTTGTTTCATTACTAAAATACCAGTAACTAATTCAGATGCCATACCTTGGGTAGCCCAATAAAGTGACTTGAATGGGTTTTGATTTATCCATTGGTGCTTAACGGTTGCCATAGCTTCTTGATTGGTGATTGAGCGAACACGAATACCAGAAAAGTAAGCCGATGGCAATTTGAATAGTAAAAAATGATTTAATTTTTTAATGGTAAATTTTGACATTTTATTGCTTTAAGCTCACAATGTACAACAAATTTAAAGAAATTCTTGGCTTTTATAAATGTTAAACAAATGTTAAAATTTAGTACTTTGTATTGCATAGTATTAGTTTTTATCCATATATTTGCATAAGCAAGTATTATATGAAATAAAATTATGACAAAAACATCAGAAAATAACAGCGCATTTTTAATGCATTTATCCAGTTTTACAGGTTATTTATTTCCTTTTGGAGGAGTAATTGCTCCGTTGGTATTTTGGGAATTAAAAAAAAGAGAAAGTATTTTTTTAGATAAAAATGGAAAAGAAGCTGTTAATTTTAACTTGAGTTATTTATTATACGCATTTGTACTAGGGTTGTCTATTATACCATTTGCTTTTCATTCTATTTTTTCAGGATTACACCATTTACCACTTTTTGGAATTATAAGTATGGCATCGTTAATAGGTGTTTTAGCAATGGTGAAATTTGTGCTTATTATTTATGCAGCAATTAAAGCAAATCAAGGCGAAGTTTATAAATACCCCTTAACAATAAAATTTATAAAATAATATATCATGATTACTATACTCATTAAAATCGTAATTTTCATAGCAAATGCAATTCAAATGTTTTTGTTTTAGAATGAATAGTTTAAAAATTTATTAAAAAGAATAATATTAATAATATGAAAATAGAAAACACAAAGGCACAAATGCGAAAAGGAGTATTAGAGTTTTGCATATTATCCATTTTACAAAATGGTGATGCATATACTTCCGAAATTCTATCGCAATTAAAAGATGCTAAAATGCTTGTTGTTGAAGGAACAGTTTATCCTTTGTTAACAAGGTTGAAAAATGCCGGACTTTTAAAATATCGATGGGAGGAATCTACATCTGGACCACCGAGAAAATATTACGGTTTAACCGAAACAGGTAAACTCTTTTTAACCGAATTAAATACAACATGGAGTGATTTGGTTAAGGCAGTGAATTTAATTACAAAAACAACTACAAAATCAACAAAAAAATGAACAAGACAATAAATATAAATCTAGGCGGAGTATTTTTTCATATCGATGAAATGGCTTATCAAAAGCTAAAAAAGTATTTAGACGCAATTCGTCGTTCATTGAGCGATGATCCAAAAGGGAGAGATGAAATAATTACTGATATTGAATCTAGAATAGGTGAACTTTTATCAGAAAAAGTTAAAGATATTCGCCAGGTTATTAATGAAAATGATATTGATGAAGTTGTTGAGGTAATGGGAAAGCCAGAGGATTATATGGTTGATGATGAGGTGTTTAGTGATAATGATTACCAAACACATCAAAGATCAAATAATAAAAAATTGTACCGTGATGGAAACGATAAGTTTTTAGGAGGAGTATCATCAGGTATTGCACATTATTTTAATGCAGATGTTATTTGGATTCGTTTGGCATGGTTAGTAGCTGCTTTCGGTTTTGGATTTGGCTTTATTGTTTATCCTATACTTTGGATCTTATTACCGCAGGCAAATACTACTGCCGAGAAGCTAGAAATGGAAGGTGAAGATGTGAATATTAGTAATATTGAAAAAAAAATTAAAGACGAACTTACTGATGCTTCTGAAAGAGTAAAAAACGGTATCAATGAAGTAAGCGATAAAGTAAAGAGTGCTGATTATACAAAATATAGAGATAAAGCCAAATCTGGTTCACAAGATATGGTAGAGACTTTGGGTAAAATCTTTACTGCTATTTTTATGGTGATTGGTAAATTTATTGGGGTGATATTAATTATCATATCTGTGGTTACTATTATAAGCTTACTTATAGGTATGTTTACTGTAGGTTCTTTAGATTTTATTCAAGAAGATTGGTTTTATCAAAATACAATGGCTTATAATAATTCGGGTTTACCCATTTGGATGATTTCTGTATTAACATTTATACTGGTTGGAATTCCGTTTTTCTTTTTATTTTCATTGGGTTTACGAATATTATCTAACAATTCCAAATCTATAGGTAAAGTAGCAAAATTATCACTTTTTGGTGTTTGGTTGGTTGCATTATTATTTGCTATCTTCTTCGGAACAAAACAATTTATGCAATCTGCTTATGATGGTACAGTTACTAGTAATCAAGAAATTAGTGTCATTTCAAATGATACATTAAAGATTAAATTGGTAGATAATAAAAACTTTTCAAACCATAGCGAATTAAAACGAGGTTGGGGTTATAGTACGGTTTTTGATGAAAATAATGTCGAGAAAATTTATTCTAATAATATTAGGTTGAATGTATATACGTCTGATAATGATCAGGTTTATGTAAAAACAAGAAAAAAATCTCAAGGAAGAAGTAGAACGGAAGCAAGAGAAAATGCCGAAACAATTGGTTATGATTTTCAATTGTTTGAAGATGAACTGCGTTTAGATGGCTATTTTTTAGCAGATGTAAAAAATAAATTTAGGGAACAAAAAATATATATAGATTTGTATATACCCAAAAATAAAACAATTTATTTAGATAAAACAACAAGGTCATTTTTATACGATGTAGATAATACACAAAATATTTACGATAGAGATATGGCAAAACATTATTTTAAAATGACTGAAAGTGGGCTTACATGTTTAGATTGTGAAGGGTATGAGTTTAGTAGTAGTAATAATGACTCTGATTCATTTAATATGAAAATTGACAAAAGAGGAGTTCATATTGAGGTGCAAGATGATAATAATATAAAAGCAGAAGTAAAAATTGATGAAAATGGATTGACCATAACCAGTGCAAAAGATTCTATATAATACAGTTCATCATTAATATATAACAGTTCGTAAACAATAGATTGGATATATTAATGAATCAAAATAAATTTGAATAGATAAAAACCTTAAACAAATGAAAACCTTATTGAAAATCACTGCAGTACTTTTATTATTTATAACGACTACATCATGTTTTTTTGATGGAGTAAGAGGTAACGGAAATGTTATCACAAAAAACAGAAAAATTTCGAATGATTTTATTCGTATTAAAGCAAGTAGAGGTTTAGATGTTTATATAACAAAAAGCAGCGATTTATCATTGACTGTTGAGGCTGATGAAAACCTGCATGAGTTAATTGAAACAGATGTTGTTAACGGAACATTGGTAATAACTACAAAAAAAAATATTGGTTTAGCGACAGCTAAGAAAATACACTTATCTGTTGAAAATTTAAATGAAATACTCGTTGCCAGTGGAGCCGAAATATATTCGGAAAACACTTTTTCTGCAAAAGATTTAAAAATCAATGCAACTAGTGGGTCTGAAGCAAATCTAACATTAAAAGTTAATAATTTGATATGTGATGCTTCAAGTGGGGCAGAAATCAATCTAAGTGGTTTTACAATAAACCTTGAAGCGAGCTCTTCTAGTGGAAGCGAAATAAATGCTTATGAGTTAAAAGCAAAAAATGGTAATGCAAGGGCTTCAAGTGGTTCTGATATTAAAATTAATGTTTCTGATTCATTTAAAGGAAAAGCAACTAGTGGAGCAGATATAAAATATAGAGGAAACCCTAAAGTTGTTAATAAAGATAAAAGCTCTGGAGGGAGTATAAAAAATAAAAACAGTTAAACCCGAATTATATATTCAGTCAAAAAATGTCTAATCTAAATGATATTAAAATCACGCTTTTAGCGTGGTTTTTTTATGTTGAATATTAGGGATGAGCTAAGAAATAAAAATTATTTGAAACCAACTACTTCCTAGCCATGAACTGTAGCTTTGTTACCACGATTTTTCATAAATTCGGCTTCATAAGCCAATAGGTCTTCCCATTTTTTGTCAACAATTTTTCTATCTTG
>DAOUTI010000123.1 GCA_030626795.1 Flavobacteriaceae bacterium | reverse complement strand
TGCTACCATCGGCTTTTTGAGATATAATATTCAATGCATCATCCTCGCAGCTAACATTTTCTTCTTTAGAAATAAAACTAAGGTATTTTACCATATCCTGAATTTGGATACGATTAAAATCGAAAATTTGACAACGAGATAAAATAGTAGGTATTATTTTATGTTTTTCGGTAGTAGCAAGAATAAAAATAGCATGAGCAGGTGGTTCTTCTAAAGTTTTTAGAAATGCATTAAATGCCGATTGCGAAAGCATGTGCACCTCATCAATAATATAAACTTTGTATTTACCAGTTTGAGGTGGTATTCTTACTTGGTCGGTTAAACTTCTAATGTCATCAACTGAATTGTTTGATGCGGCATCCAACTCGAAAATATTAAAAGCAAAATCTTCATCTTCACTAATAGTTTCAGCACTATCTTGATTAATTCGTTTTGCTAAGATACGAGCACAAGTTGTTTTCCCAACACCTCTAGGCCCTGTAAACAGCAAGGCTTGCGCTAGATGGTTGTTTTTTATGGCGTTTTCTAAGGTGTTTGTAATGGCATCTTGCCCCACAACATCTTTAAAAACTTGTGGACGATATTTTCTTGCGGATACTATAAAATGTTCCATTCTATTCAATTTTATTTTTTGAGATATACGATTAGCAATAAATTTTATCGTATAAGTGCTTGTATTTATTTAGAATTACTTCTCGTTTTGGTTTAAAAGTAGGGGTGAGCAAATCATTATCAACTGTCCATTCTTCTGGTGTTAGTTCAAAACATTTTATGGTTTCCCATTTCCCGAAATTCTTATTTCCATGTGTAATTTCTTCTTCAATTCTTTGTATAACCTCTTTATTGATTACAATTTCTTCAAAAGTACCACCAATATTTATTTTATGACGTTTGGCCCATTCTTTAACAAAAGTGAAATTTGGTTGTACAATTGCAGCAGCCATTTTTTGACCCTCTCCAATCACTAAAATTTGTTCAATAAAACGAGACTGTTTCATTTCGTTTTCTAAAAGTGCAGGAGAGATATATTTACCTCCTGAAGTTTTAAATATTTCTTTTTTACGACCAGTAATTTTTAAAAACCCTTCTTTGTCGAGTTCACCTTTATCTCCTGAATGGAAATAGTCGCCAGTCATTACTTCTGCAGTTTTTTCAGGATCTTTATAATAGCCTAACATCACATTAGGACCTTTGATTAATATTTCGCCATCATCTGCAATTTTAATTTCAACGTTATTAATGGGCTTACCAACAGTACCTACTTTAAAATGTTTATTTGCATACATATTAACTGTAGCAACAGGAGATGTTTCTGTTAAGCCGTAGCCTTCCATAACTTGCATGCCTGCAGCAGCAAAAACTCTAGTAAGTCTTGGTTGTAATGCCGCACTACCAGAAACCATAGTTTGTAATTCACCACCAAGTGCTTCTCGCCACTTGCTAAAGATAAGTTTATTAGCAATAGCCAATTTTTTTTCATACAACCAGCCATTTTCACCATACGGTTTATAATCCAAACCGAGGTCTACTGCCCAAAAGAATAATCTTTTTTTAATACCTGTAAGTTCGGCACCTTTAGCAATTATACTATCATATATTTTTTCAAGTAATCTAGGTACCACACTCATAAAATTTGGTTTAACCTCTTTTAAGTTTTCAGAAATTTTTTCAATAGATTCTGCGTAATATATGGTTAAGCCACTGTGAATATATAAGTAATGTAGCATTCGTTCAAAAACATGACATACAGGTAAAAAACTAATCACTTTACTTTTACCTTGAACTATCGGTAGCCTAGGGTAACTATCAAGTACATTAGTTACAATGTTATTATGCGAAAGCATAACACCTTTTGGCACACCTGTAGTACCAGATGTATAAATAATGGTTGCTAAATCACTAGCTTTGACATTGTTTTTTAATTTTTCAACTTCGTTTTGGTTACTTTCATCTGCTCCAAGATCAAAAACTTCTTGCCAATTTTTACAGCCATCGATGGTCTCAAATGAATAAATTTCTTGAAGTGTTGCAACTTCATCTTTAACGGCATTAGCTTTTTTAAATAACTCCTCATCCGAAAGGAAACAAAAAGTTACTTCGGCATGATTAAATATATATTTATAATCATTTACACCTATAGTTGGATAGATAGGAACATTTTGGGCACCCAATTGTAAAATAGCCATATCTAAAATATTCCACTCCGTACGATTGTTTGACGAAATAACAGCAATCTTATCATTTGGCTTTACACCAAGTCGTAATAAACCTCTACTTACAATGTTTATTTTTTCAATAAATTCTTTGGTAGATGTGGCTACCCATTCGCCACTACTTTTCGATACAAAAGCTTTTTCTAAATTATGGTTTTCTAGTTGGTAATAAGCAAAATCGAAAAGGCGGTTAATTTTTGTAGACATAGGTGACGTTTATTATTCTTGCAAATTAATGATTTTTAATGATAATTAAAAAACGATTTCTAAAATTATCTTAATTTGTTACAATCCTTATTGTAACAACTACCTACAAATGTATATCTTTGCAGCTCAAAAATTTTGAAAAATGAAAATATCATACAATTGGTTAAAAGAATTTTTAAATATCGACTTAGATGCTGAGAAAGTTGGTGAAATTTTAACCGATTTAGGTTTAGAAGTCGAAGGTATTGAGACTTTTGAAAGCCTTAAAGGAAGCTTAAAAGGTATTGTTGTTGGTGAGGTTTTAACTTGTGTACAACACGCTAATGCGGATAGATTAAAAGTTACTATGGTCGATTTAGGTAATGGAGAGCCTGTGCAAATTGTTTGTGGTGCACCCAATGTAGCTGCTGGTCAAAAAGTCCCTGTTGCAACTATTGGTACAACTTTGTATGATGAAAAAGGAGAAGGCTTTACTATAAAAAAAGGAAAAATAAGAGGAGAAGTTAGCCATGGAATGATTTGTGCCGAAGATGAATTAGGTTTAGGTAAAAGCCATGACGGTATTTTAGTTTTAGAGAATGATGTAAAAGTTGGTACAGCTGCCGCTGATTTATTTGAAATAGTAACCGATCAAATTTTTGAAATTGGCTTGACTCCTAACAGAGCAGATGCAATGAGCCACCTTGGTGTTGCTCGCGATTTATATGCAGGCTTATTACAGCAAGAAGAAATTCAAAAAAAATTGATAACGCCATCTGTTAGTGATTTTCATATTGATGAACGTACTTTTAAAATCAATATAGAAGTTGACGATAATAAATTAGTACCTCGATATGCAGGTATTACTATTACTGATTTGAAAGTAGCCGAATCACCTGCTTGGTTACAAAACAAATTAAAATCAATTGGATTAACGCCTATAAATAACATTGTTGATGTAACCAATTTTATATTGCATGGCTTAGGGCAACCTTTGCATGCTTTTGATGCAAATAAAATTAAAAAAAATAAGGTGCTAGTTAAAAATTTACCTGGAGGCACAAAATTTAAAACACTTGATGGTGTAGAAAGAGAGTTACACAAAGATGATATTATGATTTGCGACGGTGATAGCAATCCGATGTGTATTGCTGGTGTTTTTGGAGGAGAAAATTCCGGTGTAACCGATAGTACAACAAGTATATTTTTAGAAAGTGCTTATTTTAATCCAGTTTCTATTCGTAAAACTGCAAAACGTCATGCTTTAAATACCGATGCTTCTTTTAGGTTTGAAAGAGGTATAAACCCCGATACTGTGGTTTATGCTTTAAAACGAGCTGCAATATGGATTAAAGAAATAGCTGGAGGTAAAATAGTTTCTGAAATAACAGATATTTATCCAAATAAAATTGAAGATTTTCAAGTGCATATATCTTATGAAAAGGTTTTTAAATTAATTGGTGAAGAAATTCCTACAGATACCATTAAAAATATTCTTGCATCATTAGATATAAAAATTAATAATCATACAGCTTCAGGTTTAGGTTTGACCATTCCTTCTTATCGTGTTGATGTTACTCGTGAAGCAGATATTGTTGAAGAAATTTTAAGAGTTTATGGTTATAATAATATTGAAATTCCTAAAAAAATTAATACTTCAATTTCCAGCTCAAATAAACTGAGTGTCGAAAAAATTGAAAATATTGCAGCAAACTACTTGGTTGCAAATGGGATTTATGAAACCATGGCAAATTCATTAACTAAAGCTAGTTATATTTCTAATTCAGAAATGCTAAATGAAGAACAAAATGTGACTATGCTTAATGCTTTGAGTAGTGATTTATCTGTAATGCGCCAATCTATGTTGTTTGGTGGCTTAGAGGCTGTTACATATAATACTAATCGAAAAAATAAAAATTTAAAATTCTTCGAATTTGGTAACACTTATCATAAATATGAAAGTGGTTATGTTGAGCAAAAACACTTGTCGCTAATAATTTCAGGTAATAGAAGTAAAGAGAATTGGAATTCAAATAATGTTATATCTGATATTTTTTACCTTAAGGGAATAATTAAAACTCTGTTACAAAGATTGGGAATAAATAAAGTAAGATATACTACAGTTAAAAATGATATGTTTTCTGAAGCCATTGGTTTGAGCTTAGGAAAAACCAAATTGGTTGAATTTGGTATTGTAAAACCAAATATTTTATCGAAATTTGGTATTAAACAAGAAGTATTATTTGCCGATTTTAATTGGAATAATGTTTTAGATTATACTGGGAATAAAAAAATAAAAGTAAAACCGTTGCCAAAATACCCAGAAGTAAAACGTGATTTAGCTTTGTTATTAGATGAAGAAATTAAATTTATGGATTTGTACAATGCAGCTTTTCAAAGTGAAAAAAACTTTTTGAAAAATGTAGATTTATTTGATGTTTATATAGGTGATAAATTACCTGAAGGTAAAAAATCTTATGCTTTGAGTTTTGTTTTACAAGACGAAAATAAAACGTTGAATGATAAGCAAATTGATAAGATTATGCAAAAATTACAACAAACTTTCACCAAACAATTTGAAGCTGAATTGAGATAAAGTTAAAATTGTGAATAGGATTTTTAAACCTCAAAATATTTAAATATTTTGAGGTTTTTTTATAATATCTTTGCAGAAATATTTACCATGTACAAATCCGTTATCCGAAAAGCACTTTTTAATTTTGATCCTGAAAAAGTACACCACTTTACTTTTTCTATATTGAAAACACTTTTTAAATTGCCCTTTACAGAAAGCATTTCTAGAAATAAATTTTTAGTAAAAGATAAAAGTTTGGAGCGTAATTTATTCGGGTTAACCTTTAAAAACCCTGTAGGATTGGCAGCAGGTTTTGATAAAAACGCCATGCTTTTTGATGAGTTTTCCAATTATGGGTTTGGTTTTGTTGAAATTGGTACTGTAACTCCAAAACCACAAGAAGGAAATCCTAAAAAACGCTTATTCAGATTAAAAGAAGATGAGGCAATTATCAATAGAATGGGGTTTAATAATGAAGGGGTAAAAGTGATTGCTGATAGATTACGTAAGAGAAAAACAGATATAATTATAGGAGGAAATATCGGTAAAAATAAAATTACCCCAAACGAAAATGCTGTTGATGATTATTTGATTTGTTTTCATGGACTTTTTGATGTAGTTGATTATTTTGTAGTCAATGTAAGTTCTCCAAATACACCTAATTTGAGAGCATTACAAGATAAAGAACCGCTTACCCAATTATTACAAACTCTTCAAGGTGAAAATAACAAAAAAAAATCTCCAAAGCCCATCTTACTTAAAATTGCACCTGATTTAACCCAAACTCAATTATTAGATATTATTGATATTGTAAAAATCACTAAAATTGCTGGCGTTATAGCAGCCAATACAACAATTGCAAGAGATAATTTGGTTTCAGAGAATAAAATTGAAATAGGTGGTTTAAGTGGTAAACCAGTAAGAGAAAGATCAACAGAAGTAATTCGGTTTTTAGCCGAAAATTCAAACAAAGCTTTTCCAATTATTGGAGTAGGAGGTATACATTCTGCAAAAGATGCGCAAGAAAAAATTGATGCTGGAGCAGATTTAGTACAAGTTTTTACCGGTTTTATTTATGAAGGCCCATCACTAGTGAAAAAAATTAATGAGAGTTTAATTGTTAATTAATTAGAAATTCTTATCAATTAAGGTAGAATTAATTAGCTATTTATAATTATAGACAATTTTTGAGGTTTGAAATTGTTTATTAACAATATCTTGTTAATAAAAAACAAAATGAAAAATCTTATCATATTGCTTCACTTTTATTTAGTTAAAATTTAAGTATATATATTATAGTAGTACAAAACAAATTTCAATTTAAGGTACTGAATATAAGTACTGTACAAAAAATATTTTAATATTATTTTTTTGTTATTAAATAGAGGGGTTCTTTATATAAAAGTAGGTGTTAATTTGTGAAGGAGTTTAGTAATTAGCTGTTTCAGTGATAATTAAATATTTTTTTTCAAAAAAAATGTATATTCGTCAGAATATTAACTTAAAATAAAAAATTCATCAAATGAAAAACACAAACTTTATTACCAAATTCCTCTCCCTTTTTGTAGTATCATTACTTTTATTAACCATTAGTTGTAATAATGAAAGTAGTGATATAGATATAGAATCTGTACAAGAAAAAGAATCTATTGCAAAATATACTTCAACTCCAATTGAAGGGCAGTATATTGTTGTTTTTAATAATAATTATGCTGAAAAATCTGCGACAATTAAAAACTTAGATTATTCTGACAAATTAGCAATGATTAAATCTGAAATTCCAAAAACTTTTGCTAAGGTTGGTATTTCTAAAGATGATATTGTTTCTACTTTTGGTTTTGCAGTTAATGGTTTTGCTGCTAAACTATCAGAAAATCAAATAGAATCTTTAAAGAGCGATAAACGTGTAAAAAGAATTGAACAAGATTATATGATTATACTTTCTCCTATCAATGCATATAAAGGCAAGCCCGGAGGTGGTGGCGGCGGATCAGATCCAGTACAAGAAACACCTTGGGGTATTACAAGAGTTGGTGGAGGTTCTGCTTATAATGGTAGTGCTACTGCTTGGATTATTGATTCAGGTATTGATTTAGATCACCCAGACTTAAATGTAGATGTTGCAAGAAGCAGAAGCTTTTTAAAAAGAGGAGATGCAGATGATGAAAACGGTCATGGAACACATGTTGCAGGTACTGTAGCTGCAAAAGACAATAGCGTTGGAGTCGTTGGAGTAGCTCCAGGTGCTACACTGGTTGCTGTAAGGGTTTTAGATAGAAGAGGTAGCGGGTCAACATCTGGTGTTATTGCTGGTGTTGATTATGTTGCTGCAAATGGTCAAAATGGAGATGTTGCAAATATGAGTTTAGGTGGTGGAGTTTCAACCGCATTAGACAACGCAGTTATTGCTGCTGCAGCAAGTGGTGTAAAATTTGCATTAGCAGCAGGTAACGAAAGTGATGATGCCAATAATCATTCTCCAGCAAGAGCTAATCATGCAAATATTTATACAGTTTCTGCAATGGACATTAATGATAATTTCGCTTCTTTTTCTAATTATGGTAATCCCCCAATTGAGTTTTGTGCTCCTGGAGTATCAATAAAATCAACTTGGAAAAGTGGTGGCTATAACACAATTAGTGGAACTTCAATGGCAGCTCCTCATGTTTGCGGGTTGTTAATGTTAGGAAATGTAGGTACAGATGGTTCAGTAAATGGTGACCCTGATGGAAATTCAGACTCTATTGCTCATAACTAGTATGTAATAAGAATAAATAAATTTGAATAGACCATCCGAAAAGGTGGTCTTTTTTACTTTTAGTTTAATCAAGAGAATTCCTCGGGGTTTCCAATTACACCTCTCCTTTTGGAGAGGTCAAAACTTTGTAAAAGTTTTGGGAGAGGCAATAAATGAATTTCTATTTTTGACCTTCAGGTC
>DAOUTI010000168.1 GCA_030626795.1 Flavobacteriaceae bacterium | reverse complement strand
GTCAACTAACCAACCTTCCTAAATCTATCGAAAATCTTAATAATCTTGAAGAACTGTTATTAGGAGGAAATAAAATAACGGTTTTACCGGTGTCTATAGGGAATCTATCTAATCTTAAATCATTATTTTTAATATCTAACCAAATAAAAGAAATACCGGAGTCCGTTTGTAATTTAATTAATTTAACCCATCTTTCATTTGGCAATAATCAATTAACAGACTTACCGGAATATTTAGAGAAGTTAACAAATTTAAGAAAGCTTGATATAGGAGGTAATAAGTTAAAAAGCCTGCCTAAATCTTTAACAAATCTTACAAAATTAAATAATTTAAACCTTAGTGCCAATCAATTAAAAGCACTTCCCAAATCTATTGGAAATCTCAATAATCTTTATTTTCTAAACCTATATTCAAATCAGCTGGAAACTCTTCCACAATCTTTTGGTAATTTATCCAATCTTGGAGAATTGTATATTACAGATAACAAAATCAGTAGTTTACCAGAATCATTTGGTAATTTAGTTAAGCTATCAACGCTTTACGCAGATAAGAACCAATTAAAAATATTGCCGGCTTCTTTTCATAAATTAACAAACCTTTCAATATTAAAGTTAGGTAAAAATCAGCTTACAAAACTCCCTGAATCAATAGGTGAAATGACAAATTTAAGCAGCCTACATGTTGAAAATAATCAGTTAACTAGTTTACCACAATCCATAGGAAAACTAAATAATCTTTATAACGTTCAGATAGCAAATAATCGATTAAATGAAGAAGAAAAGCAAAAACTGCGGACTTTATTACCCGAATGTGATTGGTCATTTGAATAAAAATAAATAAGAACCTTAACCATAAATAATAAATAAAAATTATGAAAAAATTCGCAATTATTCTATCAACAGTCCTTCTTTTCATAGGTTGTAAAAATAGTGAATCTGAAAAATCAGTGGACTGTAAATACAAACGCTATTTAGTAGAATCGGGTATTGTGAAATATAAAACTACCATTAATGGAAAAGTAATGGGATCTACCGTTTCCGGAAAAGGAGAATCTACTTTATATTTTAAAAACTGGGGTGCTTTAGAATTAAAAGAAGAAGAATCTTCACAAGTTACTAAAATCCATATTCTTGGTCAGAAAAAAGAAGAAACCTATAATAATCATTCTATAACTAAATTAGATAATGGTGTTGTTTACGCTGTTGATTTTGAGAATAAAAAAATAAACAAAACCCAAAATATGGGTGCCGAATTGTTTAAAAACACCGATGTAAATAAAATGGGGAATGAGATGTTGCAAAAGATGGGAGCTAATCAATTAGACAATAAAAAATTTATGGGATATGATTGTGAGGTATGGGATTTAAATGGAACAAAACAATATTTTTATAAAGGAATTCCTTTAAAAAGTGAAATGGAAATAATGGGAATTACAACTATTATAGAAGCTACGGAGGCAAAATTTGATACAAAAGTCTCAGACAATAAATTTGAGCTTCCCGATTTTGAAGTGGTTGAAATTGAAAGTCAGATAGGTGGAGAGAATCTAGATGAAATGATGAATAGTGAAGAATTTTTAGATGACATGAAAGATGTAAAAGAAAATATGGACGCTTTGAGTAAAATGAGTTTTAAAGAATGGAAAAAAATAGCCCAGAATAACGATGCTGAAATGGCAGAAATGAGTGATAAAGAGTTGAAACAAACTTATGATATGATGCAACAAATGATAAAATTAAGAACAAAATAAAATCTAAAACCATGAAAAAAGTAATTATAATTACCTTATTAGTATTTGTAGTAAAAATCTATGCACAAGATAATCATCCAATTATTGGGGCATGGCAATTAAGTTCAGTAGTTGCTGATGGGGAAACCCAAACTGGCATGAAGGCTATATGGATATTTGAAGAAGGAGGCGTTTTTAAAGCGGCGAGGTCTATAAATAGCAAATCAACCCCAGTAGGTACTTGGGAATGTGATAAAGATCGTAAAGTGTTGATTATGAAAAGTGAAGTAGACAAGGATTTTAATGGAGAAGCAAAAGTATTAAACCTTAAAGAGGATCAACTTTCTTATAAAAAAGAGGATGCAATTTTATATTTTACAAAAGTAGAAATGGCAAAACCCGATACAACTCCTATTCCTGAATTAGATTTTACATACATAGACTTTATGGATAAAGAAGGTGGTGATAAATACTTGGAAGATGGCAATAAATTACCATGGACTATCGATCAGATTTATCTCGGATTAATAGATGTAAAAGAAATGGTTTACAATATTGATCATTATGTACCTAATCAAGGAAAAACGGACTCATGGACCAATAGTTATAAAACAGAATTTATTTCACCTAATGAGTTAAGTATTAGAGAATATTCTTATTTTCAAAAAGATTTTATAGAAGATGATCATGTTTTTCCGCTTGACGACGAAACTAAAGGGCAAAAGATCTTTTTCCCACAGGAAGAATTGGAATATTTTAGATATATAGGAGAAGAAATGGTAAAAACGGATCTCGAAAATTTTAAATGTACCGTTTTTGAAGGGATTGGAGAAAATGATTTAAATTTTAAATACTGGATGATTATTGATAAACCTGGTGTTTTTGCAAAAATAATCAAATCTAAAATAGGGAGTGATTTTACTACAGGCTACACCAATATATATACTTTAAAATCAATTAATTAAAAACCTATAATCATGAGATATTTAGTAAGAATAATCATTCTATTTTTTGTGATTACCCAAATCACATCCTGTAAAAGTGATAAGAATGAACGAAATCCAGATTTTTTGGCACCTCTCACCATAGAAATTCCGGATGATGTAAAGAACGATACAGAATTGGTAAGTATTATTGGATCTTCTGAAAAAGCAATCAACGAATTTTCAGATAATATTGAACAGTTGGTAATTGATGGGAAAGAAATTTTGAATAAAAAAGAAGAAGATTATTCGCTTACTGATGGATTAAAAGCAGGAAAATTGATGTTACAATTTGTTTCAAACAGTACACAAATGGCAACAACATTTGAAGAATTTAACACTTATGTAGAGAATAAAAAAACTCAAGGAATAATAAATGATCAACAATTTAAAGCTCTAGAGGAAGTTAGTTTGTCATTTGACAAACGTATCAATCAAATTAACAATAAATATAAAGATTATTTTGATTAGGTATTTTTTTTGAATTAGTATGTATTTTTTTAAGCGAAGCTTCTATTAAATGGAAGCTTCGTTTTATTTTATACCAGATTTTCCTCCTGTTTTTTCGAGAAGCTTAATTTCTTTAATTACCATTTTTTGAGAAATGGCTTTGCACATGTCATAAACTGTTAAAGATGCTACACTCGCTCCTGTAAGCGCTTCCATTTCAACACCAGTTTTGCCATCAATTTCTACTTGGCAAATAATTTCAATATTTTCATTATCCATAATTTCAATATCGATATCTATTCCATTAATAATTAATGGATGACACATCGGAATTAAGTCAGAAGTTTTTTTAACCGCTTGAATTCCAGCAATGATAGCGGTTTGAAATACAGGTCCTTTTTTGGTAGTTAATTCTTTGTCGTTAAAAAGAGAAATAATTTCTGTGCCTAAAAACATTTCCGCTTTAGCAATAGCAATTCTTTTAGTAACTTTTTTATCGCCAACATTAACCATTTTGGGTTGGTTATTTTTATTTAAATGTGTGAATTTATTCAAAGTGGTAGTTTTTAATTTTTATAAAATTTTACTTCTCTCTTGTTCTTTTTTTAAGATAAAAAAAGAATAAAAAAAATCTTTTCCTGGCCAAGGAGCTTACTTCGTAACGGCCACTGATGATCTGATTAATCAAGGAATTAACAAAACCTTTCTGCCTTCCTAATCTTTATTCTTGAAATGTGTATGGTGACCTAGCTCTGCGACCAGGCTCTGTACACTCTGAAAACATTTCGAATATAGAATGATCAAGATCATGAATTATTTTTTCTTCCTTTTAAAATATTTTTACCATTACCATTGAATATTCCTAATTAGTGTTGACTGGTTTTTAATAATTTTTCATTATCAAAAATAGCTAAAACATTATTAACTTCTATACGAAAGTAAAGGGAAAACCTCTCCTTTATTAAACATTTGTTTACCTGTAGGTAATTCAATAAAAGCATCATTATCAACTAAATTTGCTAGGTCTCCAGAGCCATGACCAGCAATTGGTGTTGCGTAAATTGTTCCTTTTTTATTTTCTAATTTTACTTGTAAAAAATAAGTTAAATCTGGCTTAAAATTAAAATCTTTTGACAATACAGCAAAATTTTGGTTCTCATAATTTAACACCATAGATTTTCGATACCAAGGATAAAAATATTTCATACAACTTACAAAAGTTGAAACAGGATTACCTGGAAAAGCAAAAACTATCGTATTCTTAGCTTTTTTTCCATTCCGTTCGCTAACACTTAAAGGCACAGTGTGCCTCCCGAACCAAAATGGTTTTCCAGGTCGTTGTCTAACTTTATGAAATAATTTTACCACACCCAATTCATCAAATATTTGGGGTAAAAAATCAAATTTCCCTTTACTAACAGCTCCGCTAAAAAGCAAAACATCATAATCACTTAAAATGGAGGCAATTTTTTGTTTTAGTAAAGGTTTATCATCTGCAATATGAATGGTGTCTGCCTTGATTTTTAAGTTTTCTAATAAAGAAACTAAAGTATGTACGTTGCTTCTTCTTATTTGGTAAATTTCAGGAGTTTGATTTACTTCTACCAATTCATCTCCAGTAGAAATAATCATCACTTTGGGGTTCTTTGAAACTTTAACGGTTGATTTACCAACGGTTGCAAGTACACCAATTTCGGCAGGAGAAATAACGATATTTTCTTTTATTAAGACATCATTTTGTTTTCTATCCAATCCTTTTCTATGAATATTTTGAAAATAGTTAATGTCGTTGGTTATCACTTTTGCAATACCGTCTTTGATCTCAACCAATTCATACGGAATTACCGCTTCGGCATTTAAGGGTGTCATAGCTCCTGTCATCACTTCAATACAATTATTTTTATTTTGTAAAGTAAGTTGAGCGCTCCCAGCAGCTTGAATTCCTTCAATTGGGAATTCTCTTAGACCCGAATTAAAAGCAGCAACAGTAATTGCGATACCATCCATGCTTGCGCGATTAAATGGTGGGAAATCTCTATCGGCAACAATATTTTCTTTTAAAATTCTACCTATTGATTTTTTTAAATCAATAGTTTCAATTCCAAAATCTTGGGTTTGGTTTAAAATTATTTCAAGTGCTTTTTCGGATGTAATCATTTTTAATAAGGACTATTTAAATAAATCCGAATGTGAACCAATACGGATTAATTTGATTGTTTTAGGGGTTTCAATTTGAAACCAAATTATTAACAAATCAGGTTTAATATGACATT
>DAOUTI010000136.1 GCA_030626795.1 Flavobacteriaceae bacterium | reverse complement strand
TTTACTTTTGACGTAAAAATTTGGGATAAAATAAAAGTAATGAAATCGATTGATTTTGATTTGATAAATACCTTAATTTATCATTCTATAGAAATTAAAAATGATGTAGTTCTCAAAGATTTAAAAGAACAAAACTTAAGAAAAACTTTAAATTTTGGTCATACTATTGGTCATGCTATTGAATCTTATTTTTTAGAAAGTAAAGATAAAGAAGCTTTAACTCATGGAGAAGCTATTGCCATAGGGATGGTTATCGAATTGTATTATTCATCTAAATTATTTGATTTCCCTATGCAATACACAAATGAACTAAAAGACTTTGTAAATAATTTTTACGGAAAAATTACAATACAAAAATCAGATTTCAGCCCAATTATTGATTTAATGCAATTTGATAAAAAAAATGTGAATGGAAAAGTAAATTTTGTATTGCTTAACCAAATGGAAAAATGTAAAATTGATGTTCAAGTTAAAAATGATTTAATCCTCGAGGGATTAAAATATTACCTACAATAGGTATTGTAATTCTAAAATCAAAACCGTTTATTAATCCAATCTGATATTATTTCTAATGCTCTTGGAGAAAAAGTTTCTTCATTACCAGCATATTCACTAAAACTTCCAGTTTTTGAAGTTTGAAACAAATGATTTAAATCTTCTAATTCTTTAATTGTTACGTCTTTGTTATTGGCAATTTTTAATCCTTTTTCAATAGCCTCTAGATTTATTTTTGGCAAAACTTGCACATCTTTTTTTCCGTTAATTGCCAAAACTGGGCACGTTACTTTACTTAAATATTCTATAGGGTCAAATTTTATAAAGGCCAACATCCAAGGGGAAGTAATTACTTTAACTTGTTTTTCTATCTCTTCATCAGTCAATTGTTCTTTTAATTCACTTGAAGAAATATTTTTCATTACCTTTAAAAGGCTAATAATTTCTTGTTTTGATTTTTCGCCTTTATAATCTAAACAAACATCATATATTTTGCTTGAATATTTTTCATTTAAATCAATTTTTCCTTCCGAAACACCATTTAATTCTTGTGATTTACGAGTTTGGGTTAATAAAATTTCTTTACCGGTAGTACCTGGTCCAGCCAACAATACAATAAAAGAAACATTTTTATTTTTGGATGCAACAATTGGGGCAATCATTCCTCCCTCACTATGTCCAATTAGTCCTATTTTATGGATATCAATTACATCAATTCTGGTTTTTAAATAAGCAATTGCGGCTTCTACATCATCAGCAAAATCATAGGTTGTGGCAATACTAAAATCACCTTCTGATTTTGCAACTCCCCTGTCATCATATCTCAACACTGCTATCCCATTTTTTGTGAGATAATCTGATAATACTAAGAATGGTTTGTGTCCCAAAATTTCCTCATTTCTATTTTGAGCTCCAGATCCAGAAATTAATATTACAACAGGTGGATTTTTTATTTCCTTTGGAATTGTTAAAGTTCCTGCCAATTTAATATTTCCAGCTTTTTTGTTTTCAAAAGAAACTTCTTCAGATTGATAAGGGTACGGTTTTGTAGGTTCTTGAATTTTTGTCTTTTGTTTATAATTTCCTTTTACCAATTCTAAAGAAAATGGCATACCTCTCTGTGTAAATACACCTTTTATTAAATTATTCTCAAGAGCTCCTTGATAAACAATACCAAGCTTGCTCATTTCTATTTTTAAAAGCCCATTATTAAATTCCGTTTTATCTGTTGCTAATCCTAATGCACCTTGTGAAGGACTATCCATGGTCGATACATATTTATCATTTTCCTTTGAAATATGAAATACGATAGGAATTTTTGAGGATTGTACTTTTAATACACCATTCCAACTACCAGATATTTCTTGTGCAGATAAATTAAAAAACAGTAAAAATGTAAAAAAGCTTGATATAATTCTAAATTTATTTAAAAATTCCATAAAGGTTAAATTTTAATAGTTATTCGTGCTATTTAACAACCAACTCATACAACTTTTCATATTTAGGTAAAATATTTTCAATTGAAAATTTTTGAGCAAAAGCATAAGCTCTATCTTTAAAATCTTCTAAACGTTTTTCGTCTTCCAAAATATAAATGGCGTTTTTAGCCATATCATCTATATCACCAACTTCACTAAGATAACCTGTTTTACCTTGTAAATTTACTTCAGGTAAACCACCAGTATTTGTAGAAATCACAGGCGTTCTTGCAGCCATTGCTTCTAAGGCTGCTAAACCAAAGCTTTCGGTTTCTGATGGTAGTAAAAATAAATCGGTAAAGCATAGTATTTTTCTCACTTCATCACTTTTACCCAAAAATATAATCTTTTCTTTGATACCTAATTTTTTGGCCAAAACTTCTGTTTTTTCACGATCTGGCCCATCACCTACCATTAATAATTTACTAGGAATTTTCTTCTGAATTTGATAAAATGTTTTAATCACATCTAAAACTCTTTTAACAGGTCTAAAATTACTTACATGTGCAATTATTTTTTCATCAGGGTCAGCTAATGTCTCTCTTAAACAGTCATCATCATGCCAATCTTTTTGTTTATCAAAATCAATAAAATTATATATTACTTCTATCCGATTATAGATGGTAAATAAACGTAAAGTGTCGCTACGCAAACTTTCTGAAACTGTTGTTACCATATCGGAATTATTGATACTAAATTCAACTGCTGCTTTATAAACAGGGTGACTTCCAACCAGAGTTATATCAGTGCCATGCAAGGTGGTAACAATTGGTATATCAATACCTTTTTGTTTCAACATTTGCTTTGCCATATAAGCTGCATAAGCATGAGGAATAGCGTAATGTACATGCAAAATTTCTAATTCATATTTTTCAACAACTTGAACCAATTTACTTGAAAGTGCTAGCTCATAAGGTTGGTAATGAAATAATGGGTAATCTTCCATAAATACTTCATGGTAAAACAAATTAGGATTTAAAAAATTTAATTTTACAGGTTGATGAGAAGTTACAAAATGCACTTCATGACCTTTAAGCGATAATGCCATTCCTAACTCGGTTGCTAAAACTCCACTACCACCATAGGTTGGGTAACAAACTATTCCTATTTTCATGTATTTATTCTTATTTAACATATTAAATGACGTAAATAAAAGAGGTACTTACTAACTAAGGTAAGTTCTTTAGCAAAAATGTTTTCACATTATCGCCCATTACCTTTTGGATTTCATCTTCGGTAAAACCTAACTTTATCAATTCTTCAACTACCAATGGTAAACCAGTTATATCAAACGGAGTAGTTACAGAGCCATCAAAATCGGAACCTAAAGCCACGAAATCAACCCCAACCAAATCAGCAGTATATTTAATTGCATTTGCCGTTGCAGCTGCGTCAATACCACAAACTGCTTGTTTAAACATGGCAATACTAATTAAACCTCCTAAGTTTGCTATTGCTTTTATATGTTTATCAGATAAATTTCTAACATTATCACAAGTACCTTTAACTCCTGTGTGCGAAGATACAATAGGTCTATGGCTTAACTTAATAATATCATCAACCATTTTTGGCGAACAATGTGCTACATCAATAATCATGTTTAGTTTATCCATTTTTTTTATAACTTCTCTTCCAAAATCGGTTAAACCTTCACCACTAACTCCGTGAGCCGAGCCTCCCAGTTTATTATCAAAAAAATGAGTCGCAGCCATCATCCTAACCCCATTATCAAATAATAGTTGTACATTTTCTATTTTCCCATCTAAGGCATGCGCTCCTTCAACACCTAAAAAGCCTGCAGTTATATTTTTATTATTTGCCTTATCGGATAAATAGGTTTTAAACTCTTCTGAAGAAGTTATCACTCTAAATTTACCATCTGATTTTTTTGCAAAATCAAACAAGTCTTCACATTGGTAAATTGCACGTTTTGTTAAACTATTTGTAGGTCTTCCTTGTGCCAAATAAAGTGATGTGATATTGTCAGAACCACCTGTGTTTTTATCAAAATTTTGACCTTTTGGAGATTTTGTTACAATTGTAAAAGCTTGTAAACTAACATTTACTCTTAACATCTTTGGAATATCTACTTGTCCGAAATCATTATCTTTTAACAAATCCCGTTTCCATAATAAAGCATCGCAATGCATATCTGCAACAAAATCTAATGATTTATATATTTTATTGGCTTTTTCAGAAACAACATAAGGTGCCTTTTCTCTTATTTTATTATGCTCTTTATCAACAATTTTAGGAGCAATTAGCGTAACCAAATAATAAACCGCTAAAATAGCTATGATAATTATCGCAATAATTTTAAATAATTTCTTCATTATGAAAAGCTTTAAGATTAGTTGTAATTTTGTTTCTTGTAAAAATAAAATATTAAATGGAATTTGACTCTTTTATATCATTAATTTCTAAATTAGAACCTATAAAATTAGGTGGATTTTCCTCGCATAAAAAAATGATTCCAAAGCAACGGATTAATTATACTCAAGAAAGTATTAATAAATTAAACCCGAAAAAAGCTGGTGTTTTAGCACTTTTTTATCCTAATAGTCAAAAAGAAACTTATTTTTTATTAACTTTAAGAGCAAATTATAATGGAGCTCATGCTTCTCAAATTAGTTTTCCTGGTGGAAAATTTGAAAAATCAGATGAAAATCTAAAAAATACAGCGCTACGTGAAACTTTTGAAGAAGTAGGTGTAAATAGTAAGGACATCATTATTAAAAAACAAATGTCCGACACTTTTATACCGCCAAGCAATTTTTTGGTAAGTCCTTTTATTGGGCTTCTAAATAAAACACCAAAGTTTAAGCCAAATCATGAAGTTAGTAAACTTATCGAGGTTAAATTGGCTGATTTACTAAATAATAAAACAATAACGACAAAAAAATTATCAACAAGCTACATGAAAAATATTGATGTACCCTGCTTTAAATTAAACAATTATACAGTTTGGGGTGCAACGGCAATGATGCTAAGTGAAATTAAAGACTTACTTGAATCATTATAAGCATTTATTTATTTATGTTTGTTGTGCTAAAAACTAAAAATGGGATTATTTCAACGTGATGTTTTTGGAAATAATTTATTTCTTAAAAAAACTTTAATTAGATTATTAGGACTATTTTCTCATAGAAGATATCGTGGCTTTAATGAGTTGCAGATAGAAGGATCTGAAATTATTCGTGATTTACCTCACAATAATGTTTTATTTGTTGCCAATCACCAAACTTATTTTGCAGACGTAGCTGCAATGTTGCATGTTTTTAACGCTTCCCTTAGCGGAAGAGTTGATAACATTAAAGATGTTGGTTATTTATGGCAACCAAAAATGAATATTTACTTTGTGGCTGCAAAAGAAACCATGCGCTCAGGGTTGTTACCTAAAATCATGGCTTATGGAGGTTCTATTTCTATAGAAAGAACCTGGAGGGAAAAAGGAAAAGATGTAAAAAAACAAGTAAAAATGTCAGACGTTTCTAATATCACTACGGCATTAGAAGACGGTTGGGTTATTACTTTTCCTCAAGGTACAACAACACCTTTTAAACCAATTAGAAGAGGTACTGCGCACATTATTCAAAAAAATAAACCAATAGTTATTCCAATAGTAATTGATGGTTTTAGGCGATCTTTCGACAAAAAAGGCTTAATGATTAAAAAAAGAGGTGTTTTACAATCTATGGTAATAAAAAAACCTCTTGAAATTGATTACGAAAAAGATACGGTTAAAGATATTGTTGAAAAAATTGAATTTGCTATTGAACAACATCCATCTTTTTTAAAAGTAACCCCTGTTGATGATTATTACAAAAGTGAAAAAGAACTCAATAAAAAAAGAGAGTTTTGGGATATGTACTAAATAAAAAAACAGCTTCAAATTATGAAGCTGCTTTTTTTATTATGCCAACCATGCATTTAACATCCATATTGTTTTTTCCTGCTCGGCTATAAAATCGCTCATCATTGAATTTGTACCTTCATCATTAGCATCATCAGATTGATTTAAAATACTTCTTTCTATTTTCAATAATTCCGATAATGAGTTCACTACCAATTCTACAGCTTCTACATCTTTAGAAATATTTTTTCCTACTGGTACTTTTGCCATAGTAATATATTCATTAAAAGTATGCAAAGGTGTTCCTTCTAAAGTTAAAATACGTTCGGCAATCATATCAATCTTTTCTTGAGAATCGGTATATAATTCTTCAAATTTTACGTGTAATTCAAAAAATGATCGTCCTTTAATATTCCAATGTAAACCTCGTAAATTTTGATAATACACTTGAAAATTTGCTAATAATTCGTTTAAATTTGTATTTAAACCCTTTACTTTTTCTTTGTCTAATCCTAAAATTGTTGTACTCATAATTATTTGATTTTTATTTCTATACAAATTTATTACAATTTAATAGTGATTTATAATAAGTTACATTGATAGTTTTAATATCTTTATCGAAAATACTTATACTTATGACCATTACACAATTAAAATACGTTTTGGCTGTAGCCGAATACAGAAACTTTACTGTTGCAGCAGAACATAGTTTTGTTACACAGCCTACTTTATCTATGCAAATTCAAAAATTAGAAGATGAATTGGATGTAATTATATTTAACAGAAAAAAGAAGCCTATTGAATTAACACCTATTGGTGAAAAAATAATTGACCAAGCAAAATTAATTGTGAATGAAAGCAACAGGATTAATGATATTGTTGATCAACAAAAAGGATTTATTGGTGGTGAATTTAAATTAGGAATCATACCTACAATCATGCCGACTTTACTTCCGTTTTTCTTAAAATCTTTTATTAAAAAATACCCAAAAGTTAAATTAAATATTGAAGAACTTACTACAGAAGATATTATTAAAAAACTTAGTGATGGGCATTTAGATGCTGCAATTGCTGCTACGCCATTAGAAAACGAAGCGATTAAAGAGCATCCTCTTTATTATGAACCTTTTGTAGGTTTTGTATCAACAAATCATCGATTATATAAAAATGCGTTTATAACTGAAAATGATTTAGATATTGACGACATACTACTTTTAGAAGATGGACATTGTTTTAAAAATAGTGTTTTAAATTTATGCAAAAATTCAAATAATTCAGAAAAGCTTCATTTTCATTTAGAAAGCGGAAGCATCAATACTTTAATTAAGCTAT
>DAOUTI010000095.1 GCA_030626795.1 Flavobacteriaceae bacterium | reverse complement strand
TACCTGATAAATAAAGAGAACTATTATGAATATTCAAAAATGTTTAGAATGTGGTGAACCCGTAAAAGGCAGAAGTGATAAGAAATTTTGTAACGATTATTGTCGAAATGCTTATAACAATAATACCAACAAAGAAAGTAAAAACTTAATTAGAAATACAAATAACCGACTTCGAAAAAATTATAAAATATTATCCGAATTAAATACTTCAGGTAAAACCAAAGTTACCCGAACAAAACTGATTGATCATAATTTCGATTTTAATACATTTACCTCTATTTATACTACTAAAACAGGCAATGTTTATTTTTATGTTTACAATCAAGGCTATTTAAAATTAGACAACGATTATTATTTATTGATAAAACGTGAATAAAGGCGCTTAATTTTATCTTACTTACTATCGGTTTTTGCTTTTATTATCATGTTTTATAATTTTAAACTAAATAATATTCCATTTAACCCTGTAATAAATATTAAGGGTTGTTGTTTTTTTGTAACATTTTACTACTTCATTCGTCGAATCATAAAAAATAGTATGTCTCGATTATCAATGCTTATTCTTATGTTTTTAAGCACTTTTGTTTTTTCACAAAATAAAAGCGTTATTTCTGGAACAGTTATTAATCAAGAAAATAACGAGCCGCTCCCTTTTGCTTCCATTGTTTTAAAAAATCACCCTATAGGTACTATAAGTAATGAAAATGGTGAATTTGATTTTTACATTCCAAAATCTAAACGTAATGACACCATTGCCATTAGTTTTATTGGGTTTACTACTTATGAAATTCCTATCAATATCGCTCAAGACGAAATAAAAATTGCATTACAACCAAGCAGTAATATTTTGGATGAGGTTATAGTTAGTCCATTAAGCCCTCTTGACTATATTAAAAAAGCATTAGATAATCTTAAAGAGAATTATCCGCAAGAGCCTTATCAATCTCTAGCTTATTATCGAGAAAAATTTATTGAAAATAATGAAATCATTAATAAAAAAGAAGGTGTTTTAAAAACCTATTATCCAACACCCAATGATACTGTAAAAAATCAACACCAATTGTTATTATTCAAACAAGCTGAAAATCCACGACAATTTCAATTTATGAGAGAATGGATTGAAAAGAAAACTGCTAAAGAAAAGAAGAAAGCAATAAAAAAAGGTGAAGAAATTAATGAAGAAGACTTTGACGGCGATATTAAAATGGATTTAGGTGGTCCAGAATCAGTAATTCATTTAGATATTAATCACAATAAGGATAATTATTTAGTAGCGAAACATTTTAAAAAATATGAGTATTCTTTTGGTGAAGAAACTAGCCTAAATGGCGAACAAATTGTCACTATCAATTTTAAAGCAAAACGTAAAATTGATTATATGAAAGACAGTGGTAAAATTTTGATAAGTCGAGAGAATTATGCCATCGTTTTAATAGAAGCAACCGGAAAAGCAAGTATCCCATTAATGGTTAAACCTATTTTATTTGTTTTAGGATTGAAAATACAAAATCCATTTTTCACAAAAACAGTAAGCTACCAACAATATAAAGACAAATGGTATCCAAAATTATTTAGATGGGATGCTAATGTAAAATTAACCAAACGTCATACTTTTAGCGCCAACGAAAATTCTGAAATCAATATCGGGCAAGTATTCTTTATCAATCAAATAGATTCGGTTGCCACACCGATTTCAAAAGATAAATTATTTGATGCTAATGAAGATATGGAAGATCAAGTCCATAATGATATTAATATTTCTTGGAATCAATTGAATATTATTAAAGATTGATTTTAAATCTAAGTTTTATCTCTATTTTTTTAATAACAAATGCGCCTATTTAATTGATTCAAACATATTTTGTTTACTTTTGGACGAGTAATAATCGCCAAAACTAAAACAAAATGTTAGAAGAAGTTGTCAAAGGGGTTAATGATATCGTATGGAGTAATGCTTTAATATTTGTAGCGCTTGGGTCGGGTTTATTTTATTCCTTCAAAACACGTTTCGTTCAAATTAGAATGGTAAAAGAAATGGTTCGACTTCTTTTTGGTGGAAAATCTTCTGAACGTGGTGTTTCTTCTTTTCAAGCATTTGCTATTGCTATTTCTGGTCGTGTAGGTACCGGTAATATTGCCGGAGTTGCCACAGCGATTGCTCTCGGTGGTCCAGGGGCAATATTTTGGATGTGGGTTATTGCATTTTTAGGGTCTGCTTCCGCTTTTATTGAAGCAACTTTAGGACAATTATACAAAGAAAATAAAGATGGTGAATACCGTGGTGGACCTGCTTATTATATTGAAAAAGGATTAGGTATTAAATGGTTTGCTACACTCTTTGCCATCGCTACTATTTTAAGTACAGCTTTGTTTTTACCTGGTGTTCAAGCTAATAGTATTGCTGCAGGTATTAATAGTGCCTTTGGAGTTGATGTAACTTATACAGGGATTGCAATTATTATTTTTCTTGCTATTATTGTATTTGGTGGTGTAAAACGAATTGGCAAATTTTCTGAAATAGTGGTTCCATTTATGGCTATAGCTTATATAATTTTAGCTGTTATTATTATTGGTATGAATTTTAGAGAAATTCCTGAAATAATAAAACTAATTATCAGCTCTGCTTTTGGTGCCAATCAAGCTTTTGGTGGTATTGTAGGTATGGCAATTATGTGGGGGGTAAAACGTGGTGTATATTCTAATGAAGCCGGTCAAGGTACAGCACCTCATGCTGCCGCTGCTGCGGAAGTTAGCCACCCTGCCAAACAAGGATTAGTGCAAGCATTTTCAGTCTATATTGACACCTTATTTATTTGTACAGCAACTGCTTTTATGATTCTTTTTACTTTTCAATATAATGTAATAGACCCAAGTGGTGGATTTATTTTTGAACACCTTCCTGGTGTAGCATACGGTCCTGAATACACACAATTGGCTATTGAAAGTCAATTTCCTGGATTTGGTAAAATCTTTGTGGCTATTGCACTTTCTTTCTTTGCTTTTACTACAATTATGGCATATTACTATATAGCAGAAACCAATGTGAGCTATCTTGACCATAAAAACAAAAATAAATGGATGATTTGGGTATTAAGAATTTTATTGCTTACAGCTACTTTTTACGGCTCAATTAAATCTGCCGAATTGGCCTGGACCATGGGTGATATTGGTGTTGGAATTATGGCTTGGCTTAACTTCATTGCCATTTTCTTATTAAGAAAACCCGCTCTTGCCTTATTAAAAGATTATGAAAAGCAGAAAAAAGAAGGAAAAGATCCTGTTTATAATCCTGATAAATCTAATTTGGGGATTAAAAATGTGGATATATGGAGAAGAATTTCTAAAAGAATTGAAGAAAAAGAAGAGTAATTTTTTAGATATCTATTTTGTGATATTTTATGTAATTATAAAAACTAACGGGCATACTTCGAGTAAGTCCGTTAGTTTTTTTTTAGAAAATTTAGAGTTAAAAAATTAATAGCATTAATGTTGGAATCTGAATCCTGTCATCTAATTTGAAATTTAATTAATAAACGTTAACCTTCTTCCTTTTTTGCTTAAACAACAAAGCATACCTCTGATTTAAAGTTTGTTATATTTTTTTGTATCTTGGTAGTATCCATTATACTAACATTAATACAACAAAAAATCAAAACAATTATGAAAAAAATTACCCTTTCACTATTGCTATTATTTTTAATAGCATGCTCAAAACCCGAAGTAAAAAAGGAAGCATTAATCAATCAAAAAAAAGTTCCACAATACAGTATTGAACAGTTTTACAAAAACAATAGAGTTAGTGGTGGTTCTTTTAATAATGAAGAAACACAATTAGTGATTAGTAGTGATGAATCTGGAATTTTTAATGTTTTCGAAATTGACATTAAAACCGGTCAAAAAAAACAACTTACTTTTTCAGAAAAAGAATCTTTTTTTGCCATTGGTGAAATTCCAAATTCCGATAAACTGATTTATACAGCGGATAAAGGTGGTGATGAAAACAATCATCTTTATTTATTAAATAAAGAAGGTAATTTTACAGACCTGACTCCTGGTAACAAAGTAAAAGTGAGTTTTAAAAATTGGAGTGAAGACAAAAAGTCCATGTTTTATCTTTCAAATAAAAGAGATCAAAAATACTTTGACCTGTACAAAATGAATTTGAATAACTGGAAATCTAATGTGGTTTATAAAAATGAGAAAGGTTTTAATATTAATAATATCTCTCATAATGAAAACATTTACTGTGTTTCAAAATCGATAACAACTAGTGAGAATAAACTGTTTTTATTAGATCGAAAAACTAATAAAAGAATCGAAATATCAACTGAGAAAGGGCTTTATAGCGGATCAGGATTTAGCAAAGATGATACGTATTTTTACTATACCACCAATGTGGGAAAAGAATTTGAGTATCTAGTAAAATACGAAATAAGTACTGAAAACAAAGAAGTTCTTTATGAAACCAATTGGGATGTGATGTACAGTTATTTGAGTAAAAATGAAAAGTATCGTGTAATAGGGATTAATGAAGATGGGAAAACTAATTTAATTATTAAAGATAACGCAACAGGTAAAAATATTGATTTTCCTGAAATTCCTGATGGCGACATTAAAGGAGTTAATATCTCAGAAAGTGAAAAATTGATGCGATTAACAGTGGGGACATCTAAATCAACAAATAATATTTATTTATATAACTTTGAAACTAAAGAACTAAAACAATTAACAAATACGATGAACCAAGAGCTTGATGCTAACAATCTTGTATCGGCTAAAGTTGTAAGATATAAATCTTTTGATGGACTCGAAATTCCTGCAATTTATTATAAACCTCTTATGGCTAGTGAAGAAAACAAAGTACCTGCATTAGTTTGGGTTCACGGTGGGCCTGGTGGTCAATCTAGAGTTGGTTACTTTAGTTTAATTCAGTTTTTGGTAAATCATGGTTATGCTGTTTTAGCAGTAAACAATAGAGGTAGCAGTGGCTATGGAAAAACTTTTAATAAAATGGATGATTTAAATCACGGCGATAAAGACCTACAAGATTGTATTTGGGGTAAAAAATGGTTACAAGAACAAAACTATATAGATGTTGATAAAATAGGAATAATTGGAGGAAGCTATGGAGGTTATATGACCATGGCAGCTATGGCGTTTACACCCGATGAATTTAAAACCGGTGTAAATATTTTTGGCGTTACCAATTGGTTAAGAACCTTGAAATCAATTCCACCTCATTGGGAGTCTTTTAAACAAGCTTTATATACCGAGTTGGGTGATCCGAATACTCAAGATTCCGTAAGACTTTACAATATATCACCTCTTTTTCATGCTGATAAAATCAAAAATCCGGTAATGGTATTGCAAGGAGCAAATGACCCAAGAGTATTACAAGTTGAATCTGATGAAATGGTTGCCGAAATGAGAAAGAACAATATTCCTGTTGAATATGTTCTCTTTCCCGATGAAGGTCATGGTTTTAGAAAAAAAGAAAATGAGATTAAAGGTTATGGACAAATTTTAGAATTTTTAGATAAATATCTCAAAGGGGCTAAACCTATAAAACCTTAAATTTTTAAATCAGTAGTATCCGAGTAAAATTATTAAATTCTATTAAATGTTTTGCTAATGTTCTGTTTAAAGCGTTTTAGAATTATGATACTTTGCATATTGTATAAAAATAACATAATGCAAAACCTATAAATCATTACCTGTAAGATTGTTAGTTAGTTATAGTTAAGTCTTTGTTCTTTTTTCTAACAGCGGTAGCGGTCTTTTATCTTTATCGGACAAGTATGTTTTTAAATTCAAAAACTCACGAGGTAACTTCAAATTACTTTGTGAGTTTTTAATCTATTTTCCTTACATTTATTTCCTAATTCAACCTTGAAACAAATGTCAACAAAAAAAAACTATTCCTCAGCAATATCATTTATCATTATCATTTTGGCTATCTACTGGAGTTTAAATTCCTTAATGCCAAATAAGATTACAGACTTAAATACGCCAACAACTAAATTTTCAACCGAAAGAGCCTTAATTCAACTTAAAGAAATCACACAAAAGCCACATTATGTTGGCACTGAAAATCACACAGAAGTAAGAAATTACATTATAGCCGAATTAGAAAAATTAGGCTTAACTGTTGAAGTACAAACCCAAATGGCTGTTAATAGCAAATGGCGAGCCGGAACAAATACTAAAAATATTTTAGCTAGAATTAAAGGTTCTGAAAAAGGAAAATCTTTATTATTACTTTCTCATTACGATTCCAGTCCGCACTCATCTTTAGGCGCCAGTGATGCTGGTAGTGGTGTTGTAGTTATTTTAGAAGGGATTAGAGCTTATTTAGAAAATAATCCAAATCCCAAAAATGATATTATTATACTAATTTCAGATGCTGAAGAATTGGGTTTATTAGGTGCTAATGCGTTTGTAAATCATCATCCGTGGGCAAAAAACGTAGGTTTGGTTTTAAATTTTGAAGCTCGTGGAAGCGGTGGACCAAGTTATATTTTGATGGAAACCAACGGCGGTAATAAAAATTTAGTACAAGCATTTAACAAAGCCAATCCAAAATACCCTGTTGGGAACTCCTTATTGTATAGTATTTACAAAATGCTACCCAACGATACCGATCTAACTGTTTTTAGAGAAGATGCAAATATCAATGGTTATAATTTTGCTTTTCTAGACGATCATTTTGATTACCATACAGCACAAGACTCTTATGAAAGGCTTGATAAAAATACATTACAACATCAAGCAGATTATTTAATGCCCTTACTATCTTACTTTGCCGATGCCAATTTAGAAAACTTATCTGCTCAAGAAGATTATGCCTTTTTTAATTTTATGGGATTTGGTTTGATAAACTATCCTTTTTCTTGGGTAACACCAATGTTAATTATAACTGTAATTATATTTTTTGTTTTACTTTTTATAGGTTTAAAACGTAAAAAAATACACGTAAAAAATATTTTTATAGGTTTTATTCCATTTTTAATTTCCTTAATAATTACTGGGATTTTCACATTTTTTGGTTGGAAATTAATCTTAAAAATACACCCACAATACAATGATATTTTACATGGTTTTACCTATAACGGGCATTTTTATATCGCCGCATTTATTGCCTTAACTACTTGGTTTACTTTGTGGATTTATAACAAATACATTCGAAAAAATAATGCCACAAACTTGATTATTGCTCCCATTGCGATTTGGCTTTTAACCAATGTAGCAGTAGCCATCTATTTACCAGGCGCAGGATTTCTAATTATTCCAGCCATAATTGCTTTAATAATTCTTGCTATACTCCTATTTATAGAACGAAAACAGGTAAATAAAATTCTTTTATTTTCATTTTTAGTCATTCCAATATTGATAATTTTTGTTCCTTTAATACAAATGTTCCCTGTTGGCTTAGGTTTAAAAATGACTGCAATAAGTACAACTTTTACCGTTTTAGTTTTAGGTGTTTTAATTCCAATTTTTACATCATACAAACACCTTAAAAAATTGAGCCAGTTGTTTTTACTGATTGGTATTTTATCTTTTGCTTCTGCCTCTTTTTCATCAGGTTATTCCAAAGAAAAAAAGCAACCTAACAGTATTTTATATGTTTTTGATGCAGATAATAACGAAGCTTATTGGGCGAGTTATAACACTGAAGTAGATGAATTTACGCAACAATATCTAGGTAATAATCCTTTAAAAGGAAGTTTTATTAAAAATCCTTCAGCAAGTAAATATGGCACCCAGTTTAAATTACATAAAAAAACCAGTTTAGTTAACTTACAAAAACCTCTTGTTATAATTTTAAAAGACTCTATTGATGATTCGAACAGAATAATCCAACTACAAATTGTTCCGCAAAGAAAAAGTAACCGATTAGAATTGATTAGTGGTAATACACTTCATTTTAAATCTTTAATCATTAACGGTGAAAAATTAGAAGCAAAAAAAGGAGAAGACTTTTTATTTACGACCGAAAAAAGTAAACACATTTTAAGTTACTATTTTACGCAAGAAAATGAAATCTTAGATGTTTCTTTTACTATACCGAAAGATGAAAAACCCAAATTAGAATTTTATGAAGCTTCTTATGATTTTTTTACCAATCCTTTAATTAAAAAAATATCTAACAACCCAATGCCTCGAAATGAAATCATGATGCCCATGCCATTCGTTTTAAATGATGCTGTGGTTATAAAAAAGAAAATAAACCTGTAGTTTTTTATCAATATCATAACGCATTCAGCAGCAAACAAATCTTAAATATTTGTACCTTTGCTTTCCTTAAATTGATAATTACATCCGCTTTAAGCGATAAATATTTATACTAAATGAAAACTGTAAACGATTTTAATTTCGATAACAAAAAAGCTTTAATAAGAGTAGATTTTAATGTCCCTCTAAATGAAGAATTACAAGTAACCGATACGACAAGAATTGAAGCTGCAAAACCAACCATTTTAAAAGTTTTAGAAGATGGCGGAAGCGCAATTTTGATGTCGCATTTAGGAAGACCAAAAGGTGTTGAAGATCAATTTTCATTAAATCATATTGTTAAAACAGTAAGTGATATTATTGGGGTACAAGTTAAATTTGTGCCTAATTGTATTGGAGATGAAGCAGAAAAAGCTGCTGCCGAATTAAAAAATGGAGGCGTTTTATTATTAGAAAATTTGCGTTTTCATCCCGAAGAAAAAGCCGGAGATAAAGATTTTGCAGAAAAACTTTCAAAGCTAGGAGATATTTATATAAATGATGCTTTTGGTACGGCACATAGAGCACATGCATCTACTACAATTATTGCACAATTTTTTCCTGAAAATAAATGTTTCGGATTACTTTTAGCTAAAGAAATTGAAAGTTTAAATGCGGTTTTAAGCAACAGTCAAAAACCGGTTACTGCTATTATTGGTGGAGCAAAAGTTTCTTCAAAAATTGATGTAATCAAAAATATTATGGACAAAGTTGATAATATCATTATTGGTGGAGGAATGGCTTATACTTTTATCAAAGTTAAAGGTGGAAATATTGGCGACTCTATTTGTGAAGACGATAAATTAGATGTTGCCCAAGACATTTTAAACCTCGCTAAAAAGAAAAATGTTCGTATTCATTTGCCAATAGATGTGATTGCTGCTGATAGTTTTAGTCCTGATGCAAAAACTCAAATATGTGATATTTACCATATTCCTGATGGCTGGCAAGGCTTAGATGCTGGACCAAAAACTAATATTGGCTTTTCGTTTATTATTGCAGAGTCAAAAACTATTCTTTGGAATGGTCCAATTGGAGTTTTTGAAATGGAAAAATTTGCCAAAGGAACTATTGAAATTGGTAATGCTATTGCTGATGCAACTGCCGATGGTGCATTTTCACTTGTTGGTGGCGGTGATTCTGTTGCGGCAGTAAAACAATTTGGTTTGGCCGATAAAGTAAGTTATGTAAGTACTGGAGGTGGCGCCATGTTAGAAATGTTGGAAGGAAAAACCTTACCGGGAATTGAAGCTATACTCAATTAGATAATTTGAAAATGAGTTAATTCACTAATTATCAAATCTTCAAAATTAACAAATTATAAAAAATGAAATAT
>DAOUTI010000058.1 GCA_030626795.1 Flavobacteriaceae bacterium | reverse complement strand
TTGGATTGCTCGTTTACAATTATTGCTCCTGTACCACAAAAGACTAAAGCAAACGTTCCAATGAATTCGGCTAAATATTTTTTCATAATTATTTGATAAAAAAAAGAGGGTAATTAGTTTTAATTACCCTCTTTACATTAATTAGTCAGTTGTTAAATTGCTGATGCTCCAGCTTCTGCAACTGCGTGGTCATTTTCAACCGAACTTCCACTTACTCCAATAGCTCCAATAATTTCGCCTGATGCGTTTTTAATTGGTACACCACCTGGAAAAGTAATCAATCCATTATTTGAATGTTCGATGTTGAATAATGGTTGACCTGGTTGAGATAACTCTCCAATAATTCCAGTATTCATATCAAAATAACGAGCTGTTTTTGCTTTTTTAATAGAGATGTCTAGTGAACCTAACCAAGCTCCATCCATACGACCAAATGCTACTAAATTTGCGCCAGCATCTACAATTGCAATGTTCATTTTAGTATCAATTGCTATAGATTTTTGTTTTGCTGCTACGATTGCTTTTTCTGCTTGTCCTAATGTAATATTCATAATTTTCTGTTTTAATATTGTTATTAATTTGATGCAAATGTACTACTAGAGCCATCTTATCGAGTTACTAAAACAGTTCAATAACTTATGAAAAAAGGTCAAGTTTTAAAAATGAATTTTAATTAGAAGTCTGATTTGGGCTAAATCCGAATTTGTTTTTAAAGGCTGCACTAAAGTTTGAAAGGTTATTGTAGCCAAAATCCAAATAAATATCTGATGGTTTTAAATTCCCTTGTTCCAATGTTTTTTTTGCTTTTTGAAGTCGTTTATCTTGAAGCCATTTTCCGGGTGACACTTTATATTCTTTTATGAAATAACGTTTAAAAGTTGATAAACTCATATTACATAAAAATGCAATTTCCTCCAATTTTAGGTTAGAATGAATTTTACTTTCTACAATTTTTTTGAAAGGTGAAGTTTCTTTAATTATTAAAGAATATAGATATAATTCAAATTTTCTTCCATATTTCTGCAGAAGATAAAGCATCAATTCTTCAAATTTTACCGAAAGTAAATTCTCCATAAAAACCGTTGGGGCTTCACTAATTGTCGATAATGAATTTAGGTATGAAGTAATGTAGGCGTCATTTCTGATTATGAAATAAGGTGTTTCTTCTTTTACTGTTTGATTGTTTTCTGTGTGCTTTTCTAGAAAATCTTTTAGTTTTTTTTCGGAAAAGAAGAAGAGCTTACAGAAATAAATCGCTTCTGTATCTAGTAACTCTGTCCAAAGCCAATTTCCTTTTTTTAGCAACAAAGATTGGTCTTTGTTTACTGCAACTGCTGTTCCAGCAAAGTGTACTTGCTTTTTTCCAACTTGTAAAAAGCTAAACATATTCATACCTAAATTGACTTTGCTTTTAACAACATCATTGGTCATTTTAAAATCATAGATGAACAAATCAGGATTCTCTTTTTTGTCCTTAAAGTAGATTTCAGGTATATTTTCTATTGACATCTGGATTTTTTTTAGCTTGCAGGTAACGGTCTTGTATATGAAAAGTAGCGGATTTTACTCACTAATTTTTCGGTTTATAACTGACCTTAAATTTATAAAATTCATTTCGTTTTAGCACTAAAACCGCTATTTTTTATATACGTTGTTACCCACTGGCTTTTCTTTCCGCAACCTTGCTAGCGTTGGGAAATAGATACTCTTTTGCAATTTTTGGTGTAGCGTTGGCTGGTGAGAATTGCAAATGTGTGTGGCTTTAAGCGTTGGCTATTCCAATATTCCCGTGAAAATGAAAACATAATACAATCCAGTCAATATAAAAACGACACCTGCAACTGTTCGCATTATTTTTTCAATTTTAGTAATCCTGTTGTAGAATACACCTACTTTTCTTGCTGTAAAAGCCAATAAGTAGGTAAAAAGAATTACAGGCAATCCTGTTCCAAATGCAAATACAATTGGCAAATAAAGTCCGTCTGCTGATACAATTGTCATAGGAATCAACATTCCAAAAAACAATGCTCCACTATAAGGGCAAAATGCTAAAGCAAAAATTACACCTATCAAAAAAGATCCTAAAAGTCCTTTGTCCTGAAATTTTTCAGATAGTTTTTCTTGAAAATTCGATTTTCCTAAAAAATTGAGTTTGATAATATTTAGCATAATCAATCCAATGATTATCAATAAAGGTCCTAAATACTTCTCTCCATTCTGATTAAAAAATCGAGCAATATGGAATTTACTTGCACCAAAGTATAATATCAAGCCAATTGCAGTATAACTAAACCCTCTTCCTAAAGAGTATAATAATCCGCTTAAAAATACTTTCCGTTTACTCGAAATGTTTTTAGAAATAAAAGCTGTCGCTGTGATATTGGTCGCCAAAGGACACGGACTAATAGCTGTCATTAGTCCGAGTATAAAAGGAGATAATATTGGGATATTGTAATTCTCTAAGAGCGATTGTAAAAAATCCATTTAGAGAGTCTTTAATTCCGTATCAATTTTAGCTTTCAGTTCTTTAGAAAACGCTTCTTGGTCATTTCCATTCATAAAGGCAAAATCAGTTAAATTTATTTGGGTTTCCTTTCCGTTTTTTATCACGTTTAGGATTAAGGAAGTTCCTGATGCCTCAAATTTTTCAGCAATTTTTTCGTTTTCCTTTTCATCTACATTGATAACTTGAAATGTAATTTTATCACTTTTCATTTCATTTGCGAAATAAGTGTTCAAAGTGTATTTCGTATTTGCTTCAATCGCATTGCACGTCATACATCTGTGTGTTGAGTGAAAATCAAGAACTTCAATTTTTGAAATGGATTTATCTAAAGAAGTTGTTTCGCTTTTATCTTGACCATTACAAGAAGTAAGTACTAGACTAATTACTAAAACTGTGAAAAATTTGATTGTTTTCATTTTTATTGATTTATAGTTTATAATATGATGTTAAATAAATAACCTGAAATAATAATACAAAGTGTAACGACTCCAAAAAAGATGGCAATGAGTTTTAAAGTCATTACTTTTTTTAAGAGCATAGCTTCTGGTAACGATAAGCCAACAACTCCCATCATAAAAGCAATAGCAGTTCCTAACGGAATCCCTTTAGCTACCAATACTTGAACTACTGGTAGTATGCCTGATGCGTTCGAGTACATAGGCACAGCCAAAATCGTAGCAATTGGAACAGCAAAAAGATTGTCTTTATCCATATATTTTTCAAAAAATCCTTCTGGAATATATCCGTGCATTAGTCCGCCAATTGCGATACCTACTAAAACATAAGGAATGATACCTTTAAGGATTTTTAGGACTTCTGCCCAAATAATTGGTATACGTTCTTTAAAGGTTTGTTTTTCTGCTTGAAATATATCTTGCTCTCTTTGAGCGTTTGCTAATACTTCTTTTACCCAAGGTGTTAGATAGCCTTCTAATTTTAGATTTTGAAGTATAATACCAGATATTGTACCCAATAACACACCGCCAACTACATAAATGATTGTTGTTTTTAAGCCAAACAAGCCAACAAAAAGTCCAATTGCCACTTCATTGACTAAAGGCGAAGTAATTAAAAAGGCAAAAGTTACACCTAATGGGATTCCTCCTCTCACAAAACCAATAAATAGTGGAACTGATGAACAAGAACAAAAAGGTGTTACTACTCCAAAAAGACTTGCCATAAGGTATTCCAATCCATATAATTTATTTCTTGACAGATAATTTTTAACCTTGTCTATGGGAAAGTAACTATTGACAATTCCCATAAAAAAGATGACAATAAAAAGAAGTATTAAAATCTTTGTGGTGTCATAAACAAAGAAATTTAAGGCTTCTGCTAAATGATGTCCTTTGTTTAAATTTAAGATATCATAGACCAACCAATCTGCTATGTTTTGTACCCAATCAAACATTTTCAATCGAGCTAATAGTAACCGAAATTGAACAAGACAATTTTACAGTATTGTAGATAGTTCCAAGCTTTTCAAATTTCTTTTTAAGTAAATCTATGTTGGATTGTTTTATATGAATACTAGCATCTTGATTTGAAATGGATGAGGCCTTGATATGATAATTCATAGTAGGTATTGCAATTAGTTTAAAAGTGCCAAAACTTCATCTTTCGAAGGCACTCTGCCTTTTATTGTAATCACATCATCTATTACCATAGCAGGTGTGGACATTACGTTGAACTTTATTATTTCCATTATATCCACGACTTTTTCAATTGTTGCATCAATATTGTTTTCTGAAACTACGTCCTTTATAACACTTGCCATTGATTGGCATTTTGGACATCCTGTACCTAATATTTTAATTACTTTGGTCATAATACTTATATTTGTTTATCGCCTATATACGATAAGTTTATTAAAAAAATATCAATCAAAAAATTGTTGAAATAACGTTTTTGCAATTTTCCAGTTTTCTTGATTGATACAATACTTTATTTTTGGCGGTTTTAATTCTCCTTGTATTAAACCTGCATTTTTTAATTCTTTTAAATGTTGAGATACTGTTGATTGAGAAACCGGTAATATGTCTACCAAATCTCCAGTGAAACAACACGATTGATTTTCAAGATGTTTTAAAATTGCAATACGAGTAGGATGCCCTAACGCTTTAGCAAATTTTGCCAAAGCTTCGGTATCTTCCTTATATTCTATATGCTCTAAACTTCTTTTCATATTCCTTATCGCAAATATACGATAGGTTTTTGAATTAAAATGTAACTTTTGTTAATCTTGTTTGTAGGTGAGAAGAAACAGCCCTTTTATTTTTTTGTTGACTTTTGTGTTTATGAAAAAAATAAATGTGCTGTTTTCGGGAAGGCTTTTCAGCTTGTGGGTAACGTGATTTTCGTGTTTTAAGCACCTAATTTAGCAAATACAAACCAAATAGAAAATCCGCGAGGATTTTCTTAAGTAGGCTAGAACAAGCAATAAATTATATACGGTGTTGGCAAATCGTTTTTTCTGATAAAATTAAGTCAAAAAAGGACTCTTATAAAGTAAATCTTACTCGAATCTTTTAAATTTTAGTTTTGATGAAACGTATCATGGATAAATTCTAAAACTTTAGGAAGTGATTCTCGCCAATATACCAAAATATGTCTTCCATCACTAATTCTAAATTCATATCCAATATCTTTTTTTTCAAAATCATTCTTCTACCCATCCCATGATAGCATTCGCTACAAATCGTGGCTCTGGGGGTAGTGAGTAAATATCTTTTTCGTAATTTTTGTTGTACGGTGAAATATTCATGATTTTACCGTCAACAACCAATGTACTGCTTCCGCCTGGATCAAAGCCCATAGCTTTATCCATTCCATACTTCAGTAAAATATCAGCCATATCAAAATGCGTTGCACCAACAGATTCTCTAATTCTACCATTTACCATGAGCACCATCAATTTACCAGTTTTGGTTATTCCCACCGCTATTTTAGGTCCTCTCATATCTGTAAAATCTAATCTTGCTGCTTGTGTTTTTATTGAATTGGATGTTTTCCAGCCTTCTTCTTCCATATTTAATATTTGCTTTCCTTGATCTATTAACATTGGGCCGGCTTCAATAGCATACGATATCTCATTCCAATTATAAAGGTTCTCTTTAGGTTCTAATAATTGAATATCTATAATTGCTCCTAGTTCAAAATCGACATTTGAAAATATTTTTTCTGGAATTGATAAGGTAATTCCAACAGGTATAATAGCTATCTCTTCCCCTGCTTTTGTCTTAATAATTTGTTTTACCGTATTTCCTGCTACTCTTACAATTACATTTCCATTTCCTTTTATGGTTTCATTGCTATAAGATAAATCGTAATAACAAGGTTCTGTATCACTATGCTTGTTATAATTACGCTCCTTAAATTTAAGATCTTCTTCAATTCCTTTTAATATAAAACCTGATTTACAATTGACTTTTCTAATATCTACATCACCATTTTTATAGATAATAAATGCAGGCTTGTTAAAAAGTGGTGGACAAAACACTTTATTATTCATAATTAATAAACCCAAAGGCGAACCAATATAAGTCTCTGGTAAGCCCAACTTCCCAACCAGTTCTGGATTTAATATATAACCACCATTCCAAGCCAATTCTATTTTATTTGGATTCTTACTTTTCTTTTTATATTCATTAATAAGTCCAGGTACATTTTTTGGTTTATTATTAGCATTATGAGCCGCAAAATTCCACTTATGTTGTTTGGTATCAATTTCTGCTAAAACACCTCCCCAAGGTAATCCATCTTCATATACACCTCCTGCAAATGAAGATCTCACAATTTCATTATTTTTAGCACCTTTTAATTTGCTGTTTAAGTTCTCTAAGAGTTTGTTAATTGGTGTTCCATTTTCTGTTGCATCTTTAGAAATAATAGCCAATAATTCTTTTTCGCCAATATTGGATTTAAGAGTATTAAATAAATCACCCTTTAGCGCAATTTCAAAATCTTTTGATGTTTGAATTGGCGTAGGATATGCCAAAGTGGTCCTTACTCCAGAAGGAACAAATTGGATAAAGCCACTACCTTTAGGAATACCCATGATTTTTGCAGTCATAGAATACAATACTTTCCCTATATGGAAATGATCAATCTCTATAGTATCGGTCATCATTGCAGCATACTCTCCGTTTGTAATAATAAATCCGTCTGATTCTTTTATTTCTCTTAAAATTTGAATGGCTTTTGCGCCCATCTGAGGAAAATGAACTCCTTCAGACCACTGTTTGGTTTCAATTATTTGTACCACACCTGATTTATAAAGCAAGCCTAGTTCAGGTTCTATACCACTCTCCAAATACTCTTTAATATTAGCATTTGAAAACCATTTTGTTATTCTTGGCTCATGAATAAATACATATACCTTTTCTAATAATTGCCCTCTGGTTTTAAGGACTTCTTCGGTGAGTTCCTCTTCAATCGTTAGTTTAAGCTGCGACCGAATGGGTTGTAAAACAAAATATTCTAACTCATGTTTGATGTAACGCCCAGGAAAATATCCTTTAGGAACATTATTTTTTAACTTTTTGGTTAATATTTTCCGATCATCAATTCCTAAAAAATTACTATTTGTAAGTTGAAACAATGCCAATTCCCAGTCAGCAAAAAATTGAGGTGCCAAAGTTAAATCTGTAAAATATTTTGGTTTAAAAATATCATTATAAATCATGTTTACCAATCCAGTTACTTCTTGGTAAGTAAAAGTTTGATAAGTATATGATTTTTTATTTCTGTATCTATATGCCAACGCATGGTCGTGCCTTATCGCTAATGTACCATCTACGTATTTAAAAATATCATCAATGGCGTTATAGTATTTATGGATCAATTCTAAATTCGTATTCACCAAATCCGGAATATCATTTTCCATCATTCTGGCATAACTCATTACTTTTCCTTTAATAAGTTGCTCTTCAACTCTAAAAAAACTTGGATCTATCAACGATTTTAAATAAATCATAAATGATAACCGTCCATATCCAGGTAAATAATGTCTGGTTTCTTTATTAAGAATGGCCTTAAGATCGTCATTCTCAAAATTCACCATATAGCAATATTGCTTCAATAAAATTGTCACCTGAGGTTTCACTTCACTAGAAATATCCCGCAACTGTAAATGCAATCTTTCCAGAATATATTGCATATTTTTTTGCAATGCCTCTATGCTATAGCGTTTGTTAATAACGCTTCTGTTATGAGTTACATCTACCATTCTGTTTTGTGGGTAAAACACATGGTCACATATTTTTTCTGCCAATCTCTTGGGTATTTTAGAACCTTTAAATTCTAAAACATTTAAGCGTAATGATGCATCTAAATGACGACCAATTACCTCATCATATACTTCCCTAGGCTCATATTGTCTACAAAATATTGGAGTACCACATGCAGCTGCTTCAATAATTGGCAAGCCTCTGCCTTCTGTTTGACTTGGTAACAGTATTAATGAAGCAACATCGTATAATTGCTCAATATCCAATGGTTTCTTAAATTTTTTCTTGAATTCGTTTTTATCAAACTCACTAAATAAAAATCCTAACAAGATTCTTGATTTGAATTCTTTTGGAAGCTGGTCTAGGAAATTTTCAAAATCCGTTTTTAAATCATGGTAATAATCCTGTTGCCCATGAGGTATTGGTCCAGTTACAATTAAGGACAATTTTAATTGTGGATTTGTTTTAAATTTATCGGCAAATGAATCGTAAGAAAACAGGCGTTTTACAAGCTTAAAATTAAGCTCTATAGACTTTCTACTAACTACCCTGGTTGGTTGTAAAAAAACAATGTTATTATTTACAAAATCAAAGTTTTTAATGGTTTTGTACCCCAATAATATGGGTTCTAATGAGCGTTTACTATCGGTATGATGTGCTACAGTATGTACTGTTATGGTTTCTTTTTTATTTGCAAAAATAGAAGATACCTGCATAAACGCTTTTATAATATCCCGTTTACTCATTTGGTGCGTTTTTGTATCGACTGCGGTTCCTAATAATGCAACATTAGCTGGATTAATACCATTTTTCTCAATTAAATGGCTTTGTTGAATTTTATTGATATTCACATGCATCCAAGAGCGACTTTCCCAAGGATAAATCATTTCTATAATTGAGAAAAATTCACCTACATGTGCATTGTGAAAAAAGAAATCTCTAGGTCCTTTTTTTAAGCCTTTTTTCTTTATTTCAACAGCTCTATTACCACCTTCCCAATAAAAATCATGATTGTTATTGATAACTGGAATTCCTAAATATTCTGAAATTAATACCGTAGCAAAAGCCAAAGACACATTCCCTGGATTTGAACAAACATTGATTAAATATAGCAGTGAAATATTATTGTCTTCAATATAACTCCCCAGTTTTTCTACTAAAACCAAGACTTCATCCCAAAACTTACCAATAAGCTCGTTATACGCATCACTGCCACGCTCCATTCTAATTTTAAAGAAATCACTGTATAGCGGCCATGCATCAAAAGCTTCCATTTCCGGAATCACTTTTTTAAAAGCGTCTTTTGGAATTAACTCATCTGCTTCTTCTTTAATATCTCCAGCAACAAAGTGAATAGGAATATCAGGATAAATACTTTTAAATATTTTGGCATACTTTTCTGTCTCTACCGTAATACCATCAATAGTGAAATAAAAGGTAAGGAATGCAACCCCTCCTTTTTCAAGATAATTATCAAATACTGAAGGGTCTTTTTTAAATGCTGATTTTGATGCTCGCTCTTTAAATCTGTCAATAAATAAACCCAGGTCAAACCAGGTAATTATTTTTTCGTTGTGTAGTTCTTTTAATAGGCTGCTAATTTTCTCTTTGTTGTTATGACTCATTTGTGGTTAGTTTCTTAAAATTTAAATAGGTTGTTTAATTTTTCCTCAAGAACATCAAATGAGAAATATTTTTTACCAAGATTGAAGTTATATTCCCCAATTTCTTTACATCGCATTGGGTTATATATGATGTCTGACATTTGCTGAACACTTCTATTGGTTAGGTTGCTATTTTCTATCATTACCGTTTCAAAACCTTTACTACCAATATCTTGCATATATACTGGTTTATAATTATTAACGAATATTGGTTTTTTGGCGAGTATACCTTCAACAAAAGCATTTCCAAAACCTTCATAGGTACTAAAATAAGTACAAGCCCTACCGTGTGCATATATATCTGATAAATCTTTATGATCTAAAACCTTATGTGCTGCAAAAATGATTTGATTTGACAGATTCAATTCATGAATCTGATCAATCAATTCATTATAATATTCTTTATTTTCATCATCGTTATTATTTCCTGTAATTACAAGTTTCAGCTTTTTATCCTGCAATTTATCAATTAATGAAATGGCGGTCTCTATACCTTTTCGCCTTACAATTCTTGTAACTTGAAGTAAGGGAATTTCATCTTCTCTAACGCCAACATCTCTTAGGAAAAACTGATTTTCAGTAGTTGGAATACCATAAAGACGATTAAAATCCATCACATTTGGAACCAAGGTAGCATCAATACTAAATCTGTTTTTAAAGGTCTCTACTCCAAATGTATTAATTACGGCGTGCTTTACATTTGGCAATAACAAGGGGAAATTATCATCTACATATTGATTGATTTCTGGATGAACAGAAACATAACGTTCTCCTCTTTCCCAATGAAAATCATGGTCATGGGTAACAATTGGCAGTCCCGTGTTTTTAATTAATTTCTTTATAGCAATACCCATTGACAAATGACATGGCAATGCCGAGGCGTTTTCCGAAAGTATAACTTCAAGCTTCTTATTCTTCACCCATTTAAGTAAGGTTTTTTCAATCAGATTAGACCATTTCTCTATATGATTTAGTAATATATCGGGATCCTTATCTGGTTCAAAAAATGCTTTACGCTGTTCCCATTCGGCTTCAGCTGAAAAAAAAGACAATGCCGGAAAAAGAGAATCATGGGTGTAATCCATATTCCAAGATTCAAACTCTCCTGCCATAATGAATACCTCATGACCTAATTCCTTAAGAACGCTTATCCATTTTTCTGTTTCAAGCGCTACACCGTCTACACCTCCAATTCTTCCAATAATAATACCTATTCTCATGTTCTTTAAATAAGGGTTCGTATCCCTTAAAGATACATTTTTAAGAAAAAGATAAAAGGATTTAAAAGACAGAGTTTAATAAATTACCACTTCAAAAATTATAACAGGTAAAAATTATTACTTAAAAAAAATATGGAGGTTATATTGTTAATATGATAATACCTCTGACTTGTTTTTTAAATAAAATATCACTTTTGGCTTTTTTTACAGACAAAAGATCAAAAAACGAATCTCTTGCTATAAGGTTTAACCATTTAAGTGCTCTCGCTTCAAATGTTTGCCAACGGTAAATTGTATGAGTAGTGGCAGATTGCGGAGCACTTCCCTATCAAACTGCTATTCAGTTTCAGCGTGTTACAATCCTTGATATTTACCACATCCCCTGCCATTACTTATACAAAATGTTAGCAGCCGTAATTTATTATTTCATTTTCCAATCATTAATCAATATAGTGATAATTGTATCATTTTTAACTTCGATGGCTTTCTCTCTGATTAGTTCCAAATTAGAATCAAATAAATGGTAATTATTATTTAATGAAGATATAGAAAAATCAAACATCTTTCCTTCTTTAAAGGAAATTGTCTTTTCGTATGTTTGGTTATCTATTTTATTTAATTCAACACCCGGTTCGTCCCAATCTCCCAATTCCTTTGCACTTCCCTGAACATAGAGCTTATCATCCACAAATGGTATTTTTAATTTTATTTGAAAAGTTACTTCAAATGTTGGGACATTATCAAAATTATCAATGCAGTCGTTCATCATTCTAAACATGGACTCAGCAGTGGAAACAGGAAAAAAGGAGCGAATCATATATTGTTTTTCTCCACTTAATAATTCCTTTTTTAAATCTATCTCTTTACAATATGAATAGTTATGAAAGTTGTATAAATAAAGTTTCTGATTTTTTAAATCACACACATTTGAATATACTGTTGGATATTTTCCCTCCACATGAGTTAAGGAAAGAGCATTTTTAAATAATTCAACAGTAGGTTCGTTATTTTTGAGCATTTTTTCAACTGTAGCATATCTAAAGCATTCATCTGTTGGATTAGTTGTTTCCGTGATATTAAAGTTGGTTGCGACCAAATAATTGCTTTCACCTTTTCTAATAAAATTCATTTTATTATCACCCCATTCAACAATTACGGCATCACCTGTTGCATCTGCCAATAGTATATGACTGTATTGAAGGTACGGCATTTTGTAATTTTTAATAAATAAAAGGGCTTCTTCTACAGTCTTGCATTGTTCTAGTGCTCCCTGCATTACATAATCACCATTGTATTTTGGTAAATCCCATTTATACGCCATTTCAACTTTTGGAGTACTAGCCCCATCAAAAAATAATCCATATTCATTCATTCCGCCTTGATAATTTTCTTCCCCTTTAAATCCCCAAAGAATTCTGCCATAGCTAGCCTGAGTGGAGGGAAAAATATGAATTAAAGAATTTGTGGTACACATATCTTCATTATTGCCAGCAAATACAGCATTATCTGATGATGATGTAAAGATGGTGCATGCATATAAGTAGCTATTCAGACTTAAAAAACTAAGTAATAGTATTTGTTTCAAATATGTTTTCATGGTTTTGTTTTTTTAAGATTATTGTTTTTGATTAAATAACAGATTTGATATTAACCAGAGTATTAATGCCAGTAAATAAATTGAAAGCCCATATATTAAAGGAACCATAGAATTTCCTAAGGCGGTTAAAATAATATTAAATGTTATATCACCGGCTTCTTCAATTGCATGAATTATAGAGTACCAGGAAATTAGTTGATGTAAAGTTCCCAGTACTAAAGCCAAGAGTCCAATTGAATTTAGAAATTTTAATTTACCAATACCTTGTTCTTTATTTTTCCCGGCTTTTTTAATAGATATACTATGGTAAACGAACCATGCTAACAGTACTAATAAAATTAAAGTAATAATTCCCATAAAAAAAGGGTTAGAAGAAATTAATGTTTTCATAATAAACAATTTAAAGTTTTTAATTCGCTAGCTAAATAAATATAAAATCATACCAAATCCAAGGTCATTTAACTGTCTTAAACCGTCATTCACATACTTTATTTTTAATATTTGTATAATTTATTAATATTTGTAGAAAATTATTGGAATAATGAAAATAAATAAAACATCTCTGCATATTCTTTATTGGATTTTTGTAATGGTTTTTTTGACCCTTATTTATGGGTGGTCATGGGGAAGTTTTCTTGGATCTTTTTATTTTATAAGCCTGTTATTACCGGTAATTATTGGTACATCTTATTTCGTCAACTACTTTTTAGTGCCAAGATATTTATTTAAGAAGAAATACCTACACTTTATATTATACTCAATTTATACCATCATTTTCTCTTTGTTTTTCGAAACGGCTGTATTCATATTTACTTTCACCTATTATATTGCCTACAATTATGGTAATATTAATAGGAGTATCCCGGATTTATTCCATTTTAACGAAATTAATCCAAATGTTAAGGATACATTGCTTTTAGCTCTTGTGATGTACATCATTGTATTTCTCACTACAATAATTTTAATAACTAAACAATTAATCGATAATCAAAAAGAAATTACCCGCTTAAATGAGGATATAAGTAAGCTAAAACATCCTTTTCTACAAATAATTTCGCAACGAAAACCAGTCAGAATTCCACATGATGATATCCTATACATTGAAAGTTATTCTGATTCTATAAATATTATATCAGAGACCAATAAGGAAATTAGGAGTAAAGAACGGCTTACTACTATTGAAAAAAAATTACCCAATACGTTTTTGCGTATTCATCGTTCATTTATTGTGAATCTAAAATACATAACCGGTTTCAATTACGATGAAGTAGAAATCGGAGGAACAACATTAAATATCGGAAGGACATATAAAACTGAGGTTCACCAAAGCTTAAATGATGGGAATAAGCTGTCTCGTTGATTTTATGGTTGCTAACGTCTCGGCTATGGTTAGTACGGGAATTAAAAGTAGTAAACTTTCGATTAAGCACTTAGTCAAATTTATAATTTTTTCTTTAAAAATAGACACGCAAAATTGTAAATTTTGCGGACT
>DAOUTI010000026.1 GCA_030626795.1 Flavobacteriaceae bacterium | reverse complement strand
ATTAAAATTTATGAAAACGGTTTAGCCGAAGAAGAAAGTGTTGAACAATTACAAATCACTTTAGCCAATATCGAAAGTGCCTTATTGAATGCAAAACGATTAAAATTAATAGCTTATAAAATGTTTAATATTTCATTAGGATTAAACCTTAATACTCAAAGTGTTATTCATGACAATTTAGAAGATTTGGTTTTTCAAAATATTAAATTAAATTTAATAAAAGACAGTGTGAAAATCGAAAATAATGTGGATTATAAAATTGCACAAAACGATAGAGAATCTAAAGAATTATTATTAAAACTTGAAAAAAGTAAATACCTCCCAAGTTTATCTGCTTTTATTAATGGCGGATATACTGCAAATAGTGATGCTTTTACATTTGCAGATAGTAACCAAAAATGGTTTGGCTCTTCGCTATTTGGTGTGAGTATGAATATTCCTATTTTTAGCTCATTTGGAAGAAATGCAGCAACACAAAGAGCAAAAATTGAGTTAGATAAGGCAGAAGAAAACTTAACTGAAACTGAGCAACAATTACTATTAGATATTGCTACTGCAAAAAGTAATTATGAATTTTCAATTCAGCAATATCAAACCTCAAAACAAAATTTGAATTTGGCCGAGCGCATTGAAAAGAAAAATCAAATTAAATTTTTTGAAGGTATTACAACCAGTTTTGACTTGCGACAAGCACAAATGCAATTATATACTTCGCAAGAAGAATATTTAAAAGCTATGATACAAGTTATAAACAAAAAAGCAGATTTAGAAACTGTTTTAAACAGTATTGAAACTAACTAAAAAAATATAAACTAAAAGAAATGAAAAATATTTATACACTTTTATTTTTAACTATAATTCTCACTTCATGTGGTGAAGGGAAAAAGAAATCTGTTGAATCGATTATTGAAACCAATGATTTAGTGAAAATAAGAAACAAGAAAACAGAAATTGTTTCTGAACAAAAAATAATAGCATCCCAACTGAAACAATTGGATGAAGCCATTGCCAAATTAGATATCGTAAAAAAAGTGCCTTTAGTTACTACATTTAAAGTAAATGATACTGTTTTTACACACTATTTAGAATTACAAGGAAGTGTAAACACAAAAAATTTGTTGGTGATTTACCCAGAATTTTCAGGAATACTTACCAATGTATATGTTAAAGAAGGGCAAAAAGTAAAAAAAGGACAATTATTAGCTAAGATAGACGACGGAGGGTTAAGTCAGCAATTGGGTTTACTTCAAATTCAAGAAGAACTTGCTAAAACTACTTATGAACGTCAGCAAAGACTTTGGGATCAAAAAATAGGTAGTGAATTACAATTTTTACAAGCACAGTCCAATTACAAAGCACAAGCCAAAGCTGTTAATCAATTGCAAGAGCAAGTTGAAAAAACTAACGTAAGAGCTCCATTTTCTGGCACTATTGACGATGTTATAACCGACCAAGGCAGTGTTGTTGCCCCAGGACAATCTCAATTAATGCGCATTGTCAACCTTAAAGATATGTATATTGAATCTGAAGTTCCTGAAAAATATATTACTGCTATTTCAAAAAATAAAAATGTATTGGTTGAGTTTCCAATTTTAGGAAAATCAATGGAAGCTAAAATAAGACAAGTTGGCAATTATATCAATCCCGCAAACCGAACCTTTAAAGTTGAAATTTCCATCCCAAATAAAGAAAAAAATATCAAGCCAAATTTAACGGCAAAATTAAAAATTAATGATTACTCCAATCGCAATGCTTTATTAATTCCGCAAAGTATTATTTCAGAAAATGCAAACGGTCAACAATACATCTATGTTGTTAGAAATAAACAAAAAAATAAGGAAGCTATTGCAGAAAAAATAATTATAAAAACTGGAAAAACACAAGGTGATATTATTGAAATTTTGACTGGTTTAACTCCTGGTGATGAAATTATTAAAGAAGGAGCTCGTAGTGTAAGCGATGGGCAAAAAGTAAAAATATTAAACCAATAAAACTTAATTATGAAAGAACAACATAAAAAAGTAGATAAAGAGTTTGGTTTATCCTCTTGGGCAATAAATAATAAAACTACCATCTATGTGATGATGATTATGATTTTATTTTCAGGAATATCAGCATACAATAATATGCCCAGAGAAAGTTTTCCTGAAATTAGAGAAACTAAAATATATGTAAGTTCTATTTACCCAGGTAATACAGCCGAAGATATTGAAAAACTAATTACTGATCCTTTAGAAGATAAATTAAAAACGGTAAGTAATGTTGTAGAAATAACTTCAACATCTCAAGAAGATTACTCGATGATTGTTATTGAGTTTGATGAAAATATTGATGTTGATAGAGCAAAACAAAAAATAAAAGATGAGATAGATTCTAAAACGGCTAGTGAAGATTGGCCAACTTTTAATGGTGCAAAAGTAGAGCCCAATGTTTTTGAATTAAGCATGTCTGAAGAAATGCCAATTCTCAATATCAATATCTCTGGAGATTATCCAGTAAGAAAACTAAAAGAGTTTGGAGAATATTTAGAAGATGAAATTGAAGATCTACCCCAAATTAAACAAGTTGATATTAGAGGTGCTCAAGATAAAGAAGTAGAAGTAGCTGTTGATATTTATAAAATGATGGCAGCCAAGGTGAGCTTTAATGATATTATTAATACCATCAATAATGGTAATATTACAATGTCTGCAGGTAATTTAATTGCAAGTGGGCAACGAAGAACCATTCGAATTTTAGGCGAAATTGATAAGCCTGCCGATTTAGAAAACTTTGTGGTAAAAGTAGAAAATAACAACCCGATTTATTTAAAAGATGTAGCAGATATTGCTTTTAAAGAAAAAGAAAAGACAACTTATGCCAGAGAGTTTGGAGAAATAGCAGTGATGCTTGACGTTAAAAAACGTGCAGGAAAAAACATGGTAGCTGCTGCTGAAAAAATTGAAGTCATTGTTAATAATGCTAAAAAAAACATTTTCCCTAGTGATTTAAAAGTTTCTATTACTAATGATCAGTCTTCAAAAACAATAGGTCAAGTTGATGATTTGGTAAATAGTATCATCTTTGGTATTATACTCGTTGTTACTGTTTTAATGTTCTTTTTAGGATTTAAAAACGCTTTATTTGTAGGTTTTGCAATTCCTATGTCCATGTTTATGTCTTTAATGATTTTAAGCGCTTTAGGTTACACCATGAATACAATGATTCTTTTCGGGTTAATTATGGGACTTGGCATGCTAGTAGATAATGGTATTGTTGTTGTAGAAAACGCATATCGATTGATGGACGAGGAAGGGATGTCACGAAAAGAAGCTGCAAAAAAAGGTATTAGCGAAATTGCTTTTCCTATTATCATTTCAACTGCAACAACGGTTGCAGCATTTATTCCATTAGGATTATGGCCAGGTACAATGGGGCAATTTATGATCTATTTTCCCATCACGCTTTCGGTTGTTTTGGGGTCATCACTATTTGTTGCTATATTTTTTAATTCGGTAATGGTTTCTCAATTTATGAGTATTAAAGACATTGATATGCCTTTAAAAAAAATTATTGCTATATCAAGTATCATCACAATTATTGGTTTACTTATTTTATTATTTGGTGGAGCATATAAAGCTTTAGGTTCTATAATGATTGTTACGGCTATTTTGCTTTGGATATATCGATTATTTTTACGGAAATGGGCTAATTATTTTCAAAAAAATATTTTAACCCTTTGGGAAAGTTTTTATGAAAAAATGCTGAGATCTGCTTTAATTGGAAAAAGACCTTTGGTAATTACTATTAGCACCTTTATTCTTTTAATTTTTACTTTTGTTGGTTTTGGGATTTCTATTGATAAAAAACGAACCCAAATCGAATTTTTCCCTGACAATAAACCGAATCAAATTATTGTTTATATCGAATATCCTGAAGGTACTGATATTGAAAAAACCAATACAATCACTAAAAGAATTGAAAATCAAGTTTATACCTTACTCAATGATAAAGAATTTTTTGACGCAGAGGGCTACAATTTCATGGTCGAAAGTGCTGTATCGCAAGTTGGCGAAGGTGCTGGAAATCCGCAAACTGATGGAGGATCCGCAGCAGAAATGCCACATAAGGGGAAAATTACGGCTTCCATGCGTGAATTTAAATTCCGAAAAGGAAAAGATAGTGAGCAATTAAGACAAAAAATTCAAGAATCTCTTACAGGTATATACCCAGGTGTTTTAATTTCTGTCGAAAAAGACATGAATGGTCCACCAGCAGGCTCGCCAATAAATATAGAAGTTGAAGGAAATGATTATGCTGAATTAATTCATACTGCCGAAAAAATGCGTGAATTTATCAATTCAAAAAACATAGCAGGTATTGATGAATTAAAAATTGATGTAAATCGATCAAAGCCAGCAATGTCGGTAGAAATTGATAGGAAAAAAGCCGGAGAATTGGGTGTTAGTGCAGGGCAAATAGGCCAACAACTACGAAATTCAATATTTGGATCAAAAGCAGGGGTTTATAAAGAAAATGGTGAAGATTATGATATTTATGTTCGTTTTAATAAAGAAGATAAATACAATACGAGTGCCATTTTTAATCAGAAAATAATTTTTAGAGATCAAGCTTCGGGTAAAATTAAAGAAATTCCCGTTTCGGTTGTAACCCAACAAAAAAATAATTCAGGTTTTAGTGCCATAAAACATAAAGATATTAAACGTGTGGTTACTGTTTATTCTGCTTTGGCACCAGGTTATACTGATGCTGGCTCTATTGTAGATCAAATCCAAAATGAAATGGAAAATTTTACAGAAAAACCTAACGATATAAATATTGATTATACAGGACAAATTGAAGAACAAAATAAACAAATGACCTTCCTAATGGGGGCATTTTTCTCAGGCTTAGGGTTAATTTTTTTAATTTTAATTTTTCAATTTAATTCAGTTTCCAAACCAGGTATTATCATGTTAGCCATATTTTTGAGTTTTATTGGTGTTTTTGGAGGTTTAATTATTACTGGAAAACCTTTTGTAATTATGATGACTATGATGGGGATTATTTCTTTAGCAGGAATTGTTGTGAATAATGGGGTGGTGCTTTTAGATTACACACAACTTTTAATCGATAGAAAAAAAATAGAATTAGGTCTAAAAGAAGATGATCTTTTAGAAAATCAAGATTTATATGAAAGCATTGTCAAAGCAGGTAAAGCAAGATTACGACCTGTTTTATTAACTGCAATTACAACCATTTTAGGATTAATACCATTAGCCACAGGGTTTAATATAAATTTTTATACATTGTTTAGTGAATTCAATGCCAATATTTATTTTGGTGGTGATAATGTAGTTTTTTGGGGACCTTTAGCCTGGACTGTGATTTATGGATTGCTTATTGCTACTTTTTTAACTTTAATTGTTGTACCCATTTTATTTTACTTGGTTTCAAAATTCAAAATATGGATGAGAAACAAAACAGCAATTCAAACGGTTTAAACCTATCATATAACAAACTAAAAAGACAAAGCAATTGCTTTGTCTTTTTAGTTTAGATTTGGATTTGCTTTTTTAAAGCATTTATCAATTGCATTAAATTATCAATCTCAACATGATCCATAATAACCACTTTATACCATTTATTTTTATCGTTGTGTTGTTCAGGAACCAAATCATATTTTAAAGCAATATCTTCAGGTATAAATTCTGAATGAATTGTAACAATATTCATGTTTTCTTCTCTAAAGTATTTGATATTTAATTGGTCGAGCTGCTTACATAACCATTTGGTACGCATCATTAAAATACTAATTTTTTCATACCAACCATAAGGTCCATAAGTAAATAAAATCATAAAAACAGCAATTGCATTTGCACCCGATCTACTTCCACAAAGGGTTAAATCCATCCCTTCAACATATTCAGCTTCTTTGGTCAATACATTTTCAATTAATCCTTTTCTACATAAATAAACTCCAGTGCCATAAGGAGCTTGTAACATTTTATGTGCATCAATGGTTATTGAACAAATTTTTGGGTTTGAAAAATTAATAGTCGATTCTTTATTACTAAAAGGATATACAAATCCGCCATAGGCGCCATCAATATGTAGTTTGTATTGTAAATCTAGTTTTTCTAGTAAATTGGTGTAAACATCAGGATTATCAACAGAGCCAAACATGGTTGTTGCTAAATTTGAGATTACTATAAAATATTTTTTTCCTTCATTAACTGCATTTTTAACAATTTTTTCAAGAGCTAACTCGTCAATAACTCTATTTTCAAAAGTAACGGGAATAGTAAGTAAATCAATACTTAATATATTAGACCCTTTTGGGATAGAATAATGTGTGTCTTGAGAAGCTAGAATGGCTATTTCACTATTTTTTGCATCAAACTTGTTACTAAAATAATTTCTAAAAACCCACATGGCTTGAATATTGGCTTCTGTTCCGCCAGGAGCAATATAACCATCAAACTGTTCGTTTTCTAGTTTAAACATATCTACAGCAAGTATCTCAAGTACTTCTCTTTCAATTTCTTGAGTGCCTTTAAAAGCCTTTTCGGAAGAACCTAAAGTATGGCAACCAATATGATTTGGATTTGCTACATAAGTTTTTAATGTGGGCGCATCTTTTAAAAATGGGGCATCACTATAAAAAACCTTATCATCTAATTTTGATGCAGGATAGCCTAAAGAAGTATCTTTTGTAAAATCAACATTTTCACTCAATGCTTTATCAACTCTATTGTGAAGCTCTTGATGTGTAAGTTTTTTCCAATATTTCATTTGTGTATTTTTAATAGCGTATTTTTATCCTAAATTAAGTTTTGCAAAATTACAAAATCATTATTTTAATTTAGGATTTTAAATCTCGATAATCACTTGTTAAATTATTTTTATGAATAAAATTGTTATTTATATTTTAGTTTGTTTAATTGGTTTTTTTACAGCCAGATGGATGTATAAAAATGAAAATAAAACCTATACCAATGAAGATATTCAAATCGTACTTCAAAGTGTAAAGAATATGAGTAAGCTTGTTGTAAGCGAGGGTTCTTTTTCAGAAGTTTACTCTTATAAAGATGCAAAAAAATATTTTTATGACACTTTTGAGTTTAATAAAAGTGTAATTATTACAGTTAATGCAAAAGTTCAAGTGCTGTTTGATCTTGAAAAAATGGATATTGATATAGATTCATTAAATAAAAAAATTAAAATAAAGTATATTCCGAAAGAAGAAATAATAATAATTCCGAATGTTAAATATTTTGATATACAACAAAGTACATTCAACACTTTTACAAAAGAAGAGTTGAATAAAATTAATCAAAAAAGTATTTTAAAAATAAAGGAAACAGCCAAGGTAAGTGCATTGAAAAAAAATGCAAAAAAAAGATTAATTACCGAGCTTTCAAAAATCTATCAATTATCAGCCATTTTAGGTTGGGAGGTAGTTGATGAAACGGAAGAGCAATTATTAGGTGATTTTTTTACCCAAAAAACAAAATTTTGAATTTAGAAGTACAAATAAAATCACTCCCTAATTCACCAGGCGTTTACCAATATTTTGATAAAGAAGACAAAATATTATATGTTGGTAAGGCTAAAAATTTAAAAAAAAGAGTAGCCTCTTATTTTACCAAAAATCACGAAAATGGTAAAACAAGGGTTTTGGTAAAAAAAATAGTAAGTATTAAGCATATTGTGGTTGAAACAGAAACAGATGCGTTACTTCTCGAAAATAATTTGATCAAAAAATATCAGCCACGTTATAATGTACTTTTAAAGGATGATAAAACTTACCCGTGGATTTGTATTAAAAAAGAACCTTTTTCAAGAGTTTTTTTAACAAGAAATATTTTTAAAGATGGCTCAGAATATTACGGCCCGTATACTTCGGTTAGAACAGCAAGAGCTTTACTTTCTTTAATAAAAGAATTGTATCCTTTGCGAACTTGTGCTTATAACTTATCGGCTAATAATATTGCAAATAAAAAGTATAAAATTTGTTTAGAATACCATATTAAAAATTGTAAAGGAGCATGTGAAGGTTTACAAACCGAAAAAGATTACATGGAAGATATTAAAGAAATACGGAATATTATTAAAGGGAATTTTAAAAACTCTTTGCAGAGATTTGAAACTTTAATGTTTGATTTTGCCGATAAATCAGAATTTGAAGAGGCACAAAAAATAAAAGAAAAAATTGCACTTCTGGCAAATTACCAATCCAAATCAACGGTTGTTAACCCTTCTATTACTAATGTTGATGTTTTTACAATAATATCTGATGAAAGTTTTGCTTATGTTAATTTTTTCAAAATTTCTAACGGTGCAATTATTCAATCTCACACCATTGAAATTAAAAAGAAATTAGAGGAAACAGATAAAGCTTTATTAGAATTGGCAATTATTGAAATTAGACAGCGTTTTAATTCCATTTCTAATGAAATTTATGTGCCTTTTAAAGTAGAGGTTGGTGAGAATATTAAAATTACTGTTCCCAAATTGGGCGATAAAAAAAGGATAGTTGATTTATCAATACGCAACGCAAAATACTTCCGCCAAGAGCGATTTAAACAAATTCAAATTGTTGATCCCGATAGGCATACCAAAAGAATTATGAAGCAAATGCAAAAAGATTTGCGATTAAGTATCGAGCCTCGTCATATCGAATGTTTTGATAATTCAAATATACAAGGAACAAATCCAGTTGCTGCCTGTGTTGTTTTTAAAAATGGAAAACCAAGTAAAAAAGAGTATAGACATTTTAATATTAAAACGGTAATAGGTCCAGATGATTTTGCTTCTATGGAAGAAGTAGTACATAGAAGGTATAAGCGTTTGTTAGATGAAGAGCAAGATTTGCCACAACTCATAGTTGTTGATGGAGGCAAAGGGCAATTATCATCCGCATTAAAAAGTTTAGATGTTTTGGGTTTAAGAGGTAAAATTGCCATTATTGGAATTGCAAAACGATTGGAAGAGATTTATTATCCTGGAGATTCTATTCCGTTGTATTTAGATAAAAAATCAGAAACCTTAAAAATAATTCAGCAATTAAGAAATGAAGCACATCGTTTTGGAATTATTCATCATCGCAATAAAAGAAGTAAAGGAGCTATTCAAACCGAGCTTTCTAATATTGAAGGTATAGGAGAAAAGACGATTGTATCACTTCTTAAAAAATTTAAATCAATAAATCGTGTAAAAAATGCAACCTTTGATGATTTAAAGCGACTAATTGGAAAAGATAAAGCACAAAGAATTACTAACTATTTTAATAATAAGTAATAGCTTTGTTTTACATTAATCAGAATCTTACACCATTTGAATGAAAAAGTATTTACTAATTGTACTAATTTTTAATCTATCACTTGCTTTTGCTCAGCACGATGTAAAACAAAATAATGATGTTAAAGTTGGCTTGGTATTGAGTGGTGGTGGAGCCAAAGGTTTTGCTCATATTGGTGTTTTAAAGGTTATAGAAGAAGCAGGAGTAAGAATAGATTATATTGCAGGAACAAGTATGGGTGCAATTATAGGAGGATTATATGCTTCAGGTTATAATGCGCATGAATTAGACTCTATTTTAAAAGCTAATGATTTTTCAGCCTTACTTCAAGATAGGTTACCAAGAGATGCATCTTCATTTTACCAAAAAGAAAATACTGGAAAATACGCAATTTCTTTACCCATTAATAATTGGAAAATTGGTTTGCCTTCGGCAGTATCAAAGGGTCAAAACGTATTCAATTTATTTACTCAATTAACAGAGCACGTTCACGAAGTTGAAGATTTTAGTAAAATGCCAATCCCATTTTTTTGTATTGCAACTAATTTAGAAACGGGTGAAGAAGTGGTTTTAGATCATGGTTTTTTACCTGAAGCCATTAGAGCAAGTAGTTCGTTTCCAGGTTTGTTAGCACCAGTAAATATGGATGGCAAATTATTAGTTGATGGAGGGATTGTAAATAACTATCCTATTAATAAATTGAAAGAAAAAGGAGTAGATTATATTATTGGGGTAAATGTTCAAGGAGAATTGTTGAAAGAAGATAAATTAGATAATGTGCCTATTATTTTAAAGCAAATTGCTAGTTTTCAGATATTAAATAATTTTGAAGAGAAAATTAAAATGACTGATATTTATTTGAGACCAGATATAAGTGAATATAATGATTTCTCGTTTGAGAAAGAACCAGAAATTGTAATTAAAGGAGAAGAAGCTGCAAGAAAATATTTTTCAGAACTCCAAAAAATAGCGAGTAAACAAATAAATACAAAACACCATAATACCATTTTTACATTTGAATTGAATAGTAAGATAGTTATTAAGGAAATTGAAATTAACGGTAATGAAAACTATACAGATAACTACTGTATGGATAAGTTAAAAATTAAAAAAGGCCAAGCCATAAGTAAAAAAAACTTTGAAGATGGAATAAATGCGTTGACAGCTACAGGGAATTTTAAAAGTATTAATTATCAATTCATAAAAGTTGATGGAGGGGTTAAAATTAATTTTAAAATAATTGAAAATGAAGTATCCGCTTTTTTACAATTAGGAGCGCATTATGATGATTTATATAAAACAGGAATTTTGGTTAATTTCACTAAAAAACACGCTTTATTTAAAAATGATTTTTTATCGGCAGATTTTGTTATTGGAGATAATATTAGGTATGATATTGATTATTTTTTGGAAAATGGCTTTAACTGGAGCTTTGGTTTAAATACTAGATATAATTCCTTTGATAAAAATTTAGCTATTGATATTGTACCCATTGGACAAAATGATTCAAACTCTGGATTTAAAATCCCTGTTAATTATAGAGATTTTACAACCCAGTTGTTTTTGCAAACAACTTTGGGTAATAATTTAGCCTTACGTTTAGGAGTTGAACATAAATATTTAAATGTTTTTACACAAGAAATAGTTAATGATGATTTAGAAAAAATTTATTTTGATAACAGCAATTATTACAACCTGTTTGGTAAAGTGACATTTGATTCCTACAATACAAAATATTTTCCTAAAAAAGGGTTTTATTTCAAAACCAAGTATATCATATATTTATTATCACCCAATAACATCATTGATGATTTTGATTCATTTTCACAACTTTATGGCAGGCTAGGCATAGCAAAAACATTTTTTAATAAGCTAACTTTGCACTTTATATCAGAAGCGGGTATTACCATAGGTACTAATAATAATGATATTCATGATTATCATTTAGGTGGAAATAATGAAAACTTCATCAATACCTTTGTTCCATTTTATGGTTATGATGTTGGTGAATTGAATGAGTCTGCTTTTTTAAAATCGGCACTTACGATTCGTTACGAATTATTTAAAAAGAACTTTATTTCCTTTACAGGGAATTATGCAAGGTTAAATGAAGATTTATGGAATGGCGGTAGGATCTTTGAAGACACAAGATCAGGTTATGCAATTGGCTATGGGCTAAAATCAATTATTGGACCGATAGAGTTGGTGTATTCTTGGAACCCAGACAACAAGAATAATTATTGGCGTGTAAATGTTGGTTTTTGGTTTTAATCAAATTTAAAGAAAAGGAATTCAATAGTTTAAATCTCTTTTTTTTCAATCTTTTGGAAATATTTTTTTGTTAAAAACAATCAATAATCCAACTCCAAAACTTATTGCTGTATCTGCTACATTAAAAACTGGATCAAAAAAAGTAAAATGCCTGTTTTCAAAAAGTGAAAAATGACTCCCTCCAAAAATCGGTAACCAATCTGGAAAATTAAAACTTATACTCGGAAACCAATCTGGCAGCATGGTATCTATCATCGGGAAGTATAACATATCTACTACTTTACCATGAAATAAAGAATTATATCCTCCTTCAGCTGGTAAAAAAGTAGCTACTTGCCTGTAACTGTCACTGAAGAATATTCCATAGAAAACAGAATCAATAATATTACCCAATGCTCCAGCAAAAATTAATGAAATAGCAACAATTAATATTTTATGAGCGTTGCTTTTCACAGCGCCATAAAGCCAATAGCCAATTCCTACAATGGCAACTAATCTAAATAAAGTAAGAAATAATTTACCCGATTTACCTCCAAGCTCTTTACCCCAAGCCATTCCGTTATTTTCTAAAAAATGTATACGAAGCCAATCTAATCCTAAAACTTTTATTTCTTCACTTAAAACAAAATGTGTTTTAATAAATATTTTAGAAATTTGGTCAATTAATAAGACTCCAATAATTATGAAAATTGCTTTTTTCAATACTTTATTTTTAAATTTTTACAATAATACTAAAAAATTAATCTTTAGAAGGTTTTAATTTAATGTTTGCCAAAATTGCTTTTACATTTAATTCATTAAAATTTTTACCAAAAACACCTTTTAAATGATTTTTACTTTGATTTTGGTTTTCCATTAATATGTTTGAGCTTACCAAACCTAAATTTGAAACCACATTAATTTTAGTATTTTCTAATTCATTAAAATACACATTCCCAGTATTTATTTGAACATGAACTAATCCTTCAAAATGATTAACTTTAACAATCCCTTCCTCTACTTTTAAGTTCAAATCTCCTTTAAAATTATTAGCATAAAAATTACCTTGAGTAAATGAAATGTCTATCTTTTTGTTTTTAGGAATTTGAATACGGTAGCTCGTATAAATTGGCTGAATACTACATTGTTTATCAATTTCTAATGTTTCTTGTTCAAAATAGGCATCTATACTTTTGATAAAAACAATATGATCTCTTTCTTCTAGAAAAATATTGGGGATGTTGTTATTTTCACTTTCGGCTGTTACAACAATTTTATCACCATTTTTCCAAATAATTAATTCTATTTGATCAATAATATTAAAATCAACAACAATTTTCGTTGCACTAGAATTTATTGATTTTTTGAATATTTTTTGTGCAAAAGTACTGTCGGTAAAAAACAAAAGGATTAAAGTAATTAATCCTTTTTTATACCAATATGCATTATTAACATTAATGTTGTTGTCTTTTTGCTTCAATACTCAAAGTTGCGTGAGGAACCAATTTTAATCTCTCTTTTTGAATTAAATTACCTGTAACTCTACATACACCATACGATTTATTTTCAATTCGTAATATTGCATTTTTTAAATCTCTTATAAATTTCTCTTGTCGAATAGCTAATTGTACATTGGCTTCTTTCGACATGGTTTCTGAACCTTCTTCAAATGCTTTAAAAGTTGGTGAAGTATCTTCCGTACCATTGTTACTATCATTTTTAAAGGCGCTCTCAATTAAAGCTAGATCTTCCTCAGCCAAATTGATCTTCCTTTTTATAATTACTCTAAACTCCTCTAAATCCTTGTCTGAATATCTAACTTTCCTATCATTCATGATTATTAAACTTTTTCTAACAACAGTATCGTATTTACATTGTCAAATACAATACTATCTCCGTTATTAATTTTTTCTTTTAATTCTAATTCTTTTGCAAGCGTTTCATTTTTAATATACGTTGCATTTACTTTTACTGCTTCGTCAAGAACTCCATCTTTTTTGATTGTCAGTTTTATTTTATCAGTAACTTCAAATCCTTTTTCTTTACGCAAATTTTGGATTCTATTTACCAATTCACGTGCTATTCCTTCATTTTTAAGCTCCTCATTTATTGAAACGTCTAAAGCTACAGTTAAATTGCCTTGATTTGTAACTAACCATCCCTCAATATCTTGAGTAGTAATTTCAACTTCTTCTAATAAAATAGTTTCTAAAGCACCGTTTATTTCAATTTCTAATTTACCATTTTTCTCCATATTTACAATATCATTATCTGATAAACTTTGTATTGCCGCACCTACAAAACGCATATTTTTTCCAAATTTTGGTCCTAAAATTTTAAAATTTGGTTTTATCTTTTTAATCAATATTCCCGAAGCATCCGTAATTAGTTCAATTTCTTTTACATTAACTTCTGAAATTATTAAATTTGATACAGCTTCTATATCTTCTTTATCCTGTTGATCTAAAACAGGAATCATAATTCTTTGTAATGGCTGACGAACTTTTATCATTTCCTTTTTTCGCAATGATAATACCATGGAGGAAATGGTTTGTGCCTTTTGCATTTTTCGCTCCAATGATGCATCAATTAGTGATGTATCTGCTTTTGGAAATTCACCCAAATGTACTGAACTAAAACTACTTTTCGAAGTGGTTTTTGTTAAATCTCTATATAAATTATCCATGAAAAATGGCGCAATAGGAGATGCTAATTTAGCTACCGTTAACAAGCATGTATAAAGGGTTTGATAAGCCGAAATCTTATCTTGTTGGTAGTCTCCTTTCCAAAATCTTCTTCTACTTAATCGCACATACCAATTACTAAGATTTTCGCTAACAAAGTACTGAATTGCTCTAGCAACTTTAGTTGGCTCATAATCATTATAATAATCTTCCACTTTTTGAATTAATGAATTTAATTCCGACAAAACCCATCTATCAATTTCTGATCTATCTTTATTAGTAATATCATCTTCCGCATAAGCGAAATTATCAATATTAGCATAAAGTATAAAAAAAGAATAGGTGTTGTACAAGGTGCTAAAGAATTTTCGACGAACCTCTTCAATGCCTTCAACATCAAATTTTAAATTATCCCAAGGATTTGCATTCGAAATCATATACCAACGAGTGGCATCTGGCCCATATTTTTTCATGGTTTCAAAAGGGTCAACAGCATTGCCTAAACGCTTTGACATTTTTTTACCCGTTTTATCTAAAACCAATCCATTTGAAACTACATTTTTATATGCAATTGTATCAAAATTCATAGTCGCTATGGCATGTAATGTGTAAAACCAACCTCTGGTTTGATCAACACCTTCGGCTATAAAATCTGCTGGAAAAAATTTATTGTCATCAATTTTTTCTTTATTCTCGAAAGGATAATGCCACTGTGCATAAGGCATTGCTCCAGAATCAAACCAAACATCAATCAAATCAGATTCTCTTTGCATTGGTTTCCCTGTTGGGGATACCAAAATAATTTTATCAACAATATTTTTATGTAAATCAATTTTATCATAATTCTCATCGGTCATGTCTCCAACCACAAAATCATCAAAAATATCTTTTTGCATAAATCCTTTTTCAACAGATTTTTGCATTTCAGATTTTAATTCTTTTATAGATCCAATAATAATTTCTTCAAAACCATCTTCTGTTCTCCAAATAGGTAATGGAGTTCCCCAAAAACGTGAACGAGATAAATTCCAATCATTGGCATTTTTTAACCAATTACCAAATCTTCCTTCTCCGGTTGATTTGGGTTTCCAATTAATAGTTTGATTTAACTCGAACATTTTATCTCTTTTATCGGTAACTTTAATAAACCAAGAGTCTAATGGGTAATATAATATCGGTTTATCTGTTCTCCAACAATTAGGATAACTATGCTTGTATTTTTCTACTTTAAAGGCTTTGTTTTCTTCTTTTAAACGAATTGCTATTTCAACATCAACTGATTTATCAGGAGCTGCTCCATCATCATAATATTCATTTTTTACATATTTTCCAGCATATTCACCCATATGTTTGGTGAATTTTCCTTGTAAATTAACCAAAGGCACCGGGTTATTATTATTATCTAAAACCAACATTGGCGGCACTTCAGGATCTGCTTGTTTTGCCACCATAGCATCATCAGCACCAAAAGTTGGCGCAGTATGAACAATTCCTGTTCCATCTTCGGTGGTCACAAAATCACCTGCTATAACTCTAAATGCATTTTCAGCATTTTGATATGGTAATGTATAAGGTAATAATTGCTCGTATTTTATTTCTAATAAATCTTGACCTTTACAAGTATCTACTATGAAATATGGTGTTTTTTTGTCTTCTTTTTTATAAGAATTTAATTCTTCAACGGTTTCAACTTTTGTGAATTTTTTTCCAAATTGTGCATTAACTAAGGCTTTTGCAAGGATAACATTTGTAGGTTCAAAAGTGTATTGATTAAATGTTTTAACCACTACATAATCAATCTTTTTACCAACCGTTAATGCTGTATTTGAAGGTAATGTCCATGGCGTGGTTGTCCATGCTAATAAATATAAATCACCATCTATTTTTTGTAAAAAATCTGGTAAAGAAATTTTTATCGTTTTAAACTGAGCAACAACGGTTGTATCTGTAATATCTTGATATGTACCTGGTTGATTTAATTCGTGTGAACTTAAACCCGTACCTGCTTTTGGAGAATATGGTTGGATAGTATATCCTTTGTACAATAATTTTTTATTATACATTTGTTTTAACAACCACCAAAGCGTTTCCATATATTTAGGTTGGTAAGTTACATATGGATCATCCATATCAACCCAATGCCCCATTTTACGAGTAAGCTCTTCCCAAACATCAGTATAACGCATTACTGCTTTTTTACAAGCTTGATTATATGCTTCAACAGTAATTTTAGTTCCAATATCTTCTTTAGTAATACCTAGTTCTTTTTCAACGCCTAATTCAATTGGTAAACCATGTGTATCCCAACCTGCTTTACGCTTTACTTGAAAGCCTTGCAAGGTTTTATAACGGCAAAAAATATCTTTAATCGCTCTACCCATTACATGGTGAATTCCTGGTAGACCATTTGCTGATGGTGGGCCTTCAAAAAACACAAATGGTTTATTACCTTCTCTTGTGCTTATACTTTTTTGAAATATATCATTATCTTCCCAAAACTGAAGGGTTTCATCTGCTATATCAGTAAGGTTTAACCCTTTATATTCTCTAAATTTCTGAGTCATTATTTCTTGCAAATTCTATTAAGTTTGCAAAAGTACATATTTTCTAATTATTTTTAGAGTATACAACGAAAAAAGCACCCATCAAATAATAGGTGCTTTTAAGATAAAACAATGGTTTTATGCGTTTTATTTTTTAATTACAACAAACTCTGTTCTTCTATTTTGCTGGTGTTCTATTTCGGTACATTTTACTCCATTAGAGCATTTATTCACCAATTGTGTTTCGCCATAACCTTTACCCGTTATTCTACGATAATCAACTCCCATTACAATTAAATATCTTACGGTTTCCGCTGCTCTTTTACGAGATAACTGTAAATTATACCCATCAGGTGCTCTAGCATCAGTATGCGCTCCAAACTCAATTACCATGCTAGGAAACTTATTCATCAAGCGAACAACTTTTGCCAAATGATTCTTAGAATTTTCTAATAAAACAGCTTTGTTCAATTCAAATTTTATGGGTTTGATATTTAACATTTCTTTACCGTTTTTAGTTATAAACTCTTTTTCATCTAATGCCAAAACAATTTCGTTTACATACCCATTAATCTTATTAGTATTTAAAGAATTCTCAACCTCATAATACCCAATTCTGCCACCAGTAATTTTATAATTTTCACCACATTCTAAATTGAAAAAGAACTTACCATCAGCAAGAGTTTCTAATCTTCTTATTTTTTTTCCTTTACTATCATACAGAGTTGCAAATGCATTTGGGATAGGAAAACCTGATATTTTATCTTGAATTACTCCTTCTATCGTTTGATCACAAATAGGGTTAATAGTTACCTGAATAAATGAATAAATATCATCATCTCCTTTACCTCCTCTTCTGTTAGATGAAAAGTAACCTTTTTGTTTTTCGTTATCAATGATAAAAGAAATATCATCTCCACGACTATTCATTGGTTTTCCCAAATTAATTGGCTCGGGTATCGAACCATCTAATTTAGTCATATAGATATCTAACCCTCCTTGGCCTCCAGGTTTATTTGAAGAAAAATAAAGCACATTCCCATCAACAAAAGGAGTATATTCCTTATATTTTGAGTTTATAGTTGGTCCTAAGTTTTTTGGAGCACCATAATGACCCTCATTTATGGTTACCACATACAAATCTGTATCTCCATAACCACCAGGCATATTTGAAACGAAATAAAGTTTTTTTCCATCTTCACTTATCGAAGGCTGACCTGTATCGTACTTATCACTATTAAAAGGAAGTGTTACAATATTTTTCCATTGCCCATTGGCAGATACTGTTGCTTTAAAAATTTTTAAGCCTTCTGATTTTAATTTCCCATCTAAATAATTATTCGAAGTAAAATACACATGTTTTAAATCTGGCGAAAAAGCCACCATGGCATCATGGTATTTTGAATTTACATTACTAGAAAATGGTTTTACTTTGGTAATTTCTCCATCATCACCAACATTACCAATATATAAATCTAGATAAAGTCGATCATTAGCATCTCGCTTTTTATTTGATGAGCCTGTTTGCCTTGAAGATGAGAATACAATTTTATCTTTACCATAAAAAGTAGTGCCAAAGTCACTATATTTAGAGTTAACATCTAAACTTTTAACGCTATAACTCGCCGCAGTTAATTGCGCAGAAGCAACTCCTGTAATTAACATAAAAAGTAATAAAAGTATTTTATTCACAGTTTTATATTTTAAAATTAGCAAAGTAGAGAAAATAGTAAATATTCATTTAATCTAAAAAGCCAACGATAAATCGAAGGCTTTTAAATTATTACAGAATTACATTTTTATAATTACAAATTCTGTTCGTCTATTTTTGGCATGCTGTGCTTCGGTACAATCTACATTATCAAAACATTCATTTATCAATTGAGATTCACCATATCCTTTACCTGTTACCCTACTGGCATCTACCCCGTTGTCAATAATGTAACTTACAGTTGATTTAGCTCTACGTGTGGATAACCAAACATTATAACCTTCAATACCTCTTGAATCGGTATGAGAGCCTGATTCTATAATCATTTCAGGATATCTATTCATCAAGTCAACAACTTTATCCAATTCTCTTTTAGCATCTGGATTTAAGTATGATGAATTCAATTCAAAATAAATAGGTTCGATATTAACAACATATGTACTTGGTCTAACTTTTACAATTTCCTCTGGTAATACTTCTGGCATACCTTCAGGTTTTGGCTCTTCGGCAATAACTGGGGCAAATTCTTGCTCTAAAATATCTCCTGTTCCTAAAAGGATAAGGAGTTTCATTTTTTTATCGGCCTCATTCGAAGTGGTTAATTTTTTACTTTGTGCTGTATAACCTTCTTTATTTCCTTCTAAATAATAAAGTGTTTCACAACTAACAAGAATGGCAAACATACCTTCATTATTTACTATCACACTTTCAACAATATTTCCTGCTTCGTCTTTAATGGTAACACTTGCACCTCGAATAATTTCGGTAGTGCTTTTATCTCTAACCTCACCAGTAATTAATTGTTTACATTTAAATACAACTGGTTCTTCTTCAATAAAAGCAAACAAATCATCATCTCCAACTGTTCCTGCTCTGTTAGAAGATACGTACCCATGGCGAGTTGCTTGATTTATTATAAAAGCAAAATCATCTCCTTCTGAATTTAGCGGCGCATTTAATAATACCGGTTCTGGAGTAAATTCTTTTAATTTGGTTGCATAAACATCTAATCCTCCCATTCCACCGGAACGATCTGAAGAAAAATACAATACACCATCATCAACAAAAGGTGTAAATTCTTTAGATGATGAATTGATTTTATCACCTAAATTTACAGGATTACCAAAACCACTTTCATTAATTGAAGCTTTAAATATATCTGTTTGGCCTAAAGAACCTGGCATATCAGACACAAAATACAAAGTTTTTTCATCACTGCTTAAAGCAGGGTGACCAACAGAGTATTGCACATTGTTAAAAGGCATTGGAATAATGTTTACCCATTCGCCTTTTTCATTAACTGTAGCTTTAAACATCGCTAGGTTAGTCACTTCTTTATCGTCTCTTGCTAATTTTTTATTGTAGTAATTATTACGTGTAAAATATACTGTTTTTAAATCTTTGGAAAAAACAACATCTGCTTCATGGTACCTTGAATTTACTTGACCTTTAAGTAATTTTTGGTTCAATAACTGTCCTTCAGGACCAATATCTGCTATAAATAATTCTAAATAACGTTGATTATTTCCAAGCCAAACATCATTCACTAAGGTGATGCCTTTTTTTGGTGTTGCAAAAACTAGTTTATCTTCTCCGTAAAATGCGGTACCAAAATCAGAGTTTTTAGTATTGATATCAAGATATTTAATTGAATATTTACCTGAACCTTCTGTTTGTGCAGTTATTACTCCTATACAAAATAGAAGTAGAATTAAAATGTACTTTTTCATAAATTCCCCTTTTTTATGTTACATATAATTGCCTAGAAAAATCTAGGTGATTTTAAATTCTTTTTTGAAAAATCAATATCGTATAATAAAATGATTTCGTGTGAACCACCTGTTACTGAATTTGAATAATCTGATATCGTATAATCATAAGCATATCCAATTCTAAAGTCAGGGGTAACTCCAATATTAAATAAAGCACTTACTGCATCATCTATTCTATAACTTGCGCCTAACTCAAATCTATCATACAATAAAAAGTTTGCATTAATATCTATCGATAATGGTGCTCCTGTTACGCCTTTTAACATTACGGATGGCTTAAACTTTACTGTACTCGATAAATCAAACACATAACCACTCGTTAAAAAATAATGAACCTCTTCGGCTGCCTTCGTATTGATATTGTCTTTATCTAAATGTGTTGACTTTAATATATTGGGTGCCGATAAACCTACATAAAACTTATCTGTGTAATAGTAAACCCCTGCTCCGAAATTTGGAAAGGCATCATTGATATTCTCATTAAATAAATCATCATCTGAATTATTTGTCTGTGGTAATACTACATCTAATAAATTTACATCTAATAAAGT
>DAOUTI010000077.1 GCA_030626795.1 Flavobacteriaceae bacterium | reverse complement strand
AGTTGTAATTGGCTCAGCTATGGCACCAGGTTTGCAAGTTTTGGTGGCAAGACACGGAAAAATAGTTTACCGTAAAAGTTTTGGGTATTATACCTATGATTCAATAAAAAAAGTAAATAATCAGAGTATTTATGATTTGGCATCAGTAACTAAAATATTAGGAGGTTTACCTATGATAATGAAGGCAGAAGAAGAAGGTAAATTTACTTTAGAAACGACTTTAGGTAAAATAATGCCCGTATTGAAAGATAGCAATAAAGATACTTTAACCATAAAGGAAGTATTATCTCACTATTCAAAAATGAAACCATATATTTCGTATTACAGTACAATGGTTGAGGGTGATAGTGCTGTACCTATGGAAAAATATTTTAGAACCCAAAAGTCGAGTAAATATAGTGTGAAGGTTGCAGATAAGTTGTATTTAAGAAAAGATTATCTAGATACCATCAATCAATTGATTGCAGATGCACCGCAAAGAAAAGAATTGAGATATAAATACAGTGGGTTGCCATTTTACTTGTTTAAAGATTATTTAGAAAAAGAGTATAAAAAATCCTTAGATCAATTAGATAATGATAATTTTTATGCGCCGCTAGGTGCAACCACATTAACCTATAATCCGCTAAATAAATTTGCAAAATCTAGAATAGTACCTACTGAAAAAGATGATTTTTTTCGTCATCAATTGTTACAAGGAAATGTACATGATGAAGGTGCAGCTATGTTAGGTGGTGTAAGCGGAAATGCAGGTTTGTTTGCCAACTCTAATGATGTGGCTAAAATGATGCAAATGTATTTGCAAAAAGGATACTATGGTGGTAAAAGTTATTTTAAACCCGAAACTATTGATAAATTTAATACCCGATATTATCAAGATAATGGTGTTAGAAGAGGTTTGGCATTTGATAAACCCCAGCTAGATGATGCAAAGGCAACTTGCGGTTGTATTTCATTTAAAAGTTTTGGACATAGTGGTTATACGGGTACATACACTTTTGTGGATCCTGAAACTGAAATTGTTTATGTATTTTTATCTAACAGAGTTTATCCAACAAGAAAAAACAATAAATTGGGTAAAGAAGATATCCGTACAAAAGTACAAGGTTTGATTCAAGAAGCAATAATTGAGTAGGTTTAATTCTTAGTCTTTGTCAAAATAAAAACACTTAAAAAACTAAAAATCAAATAAATCCAAGCCATTGTGCTACCAAAAAAGTAGTAAATGATTCCTGTTTGAATAAAATAAAATAGTGGAAACACAGTGATACCTACAGCATATTTAAAAGTAGCAATATATTCTCTTTCTTTAATTTTAGGTTGTTGATACTTCCAAACCAAAAGAGGGAAAAAACTATTGATTTTGACTAATAACAGTAAGGGGTTAAAATGATTTTTTGATTTAATAATTTGTTGAGTGGGCTTATTAAAGTCTAAGGTTTCTAATTTTTTATTTACCTTTTCGGGATATAAAAATTCACTCTTATCAAATTGTTTTACAATTTCATCGTAATTGTCAAGATCTTCAATATGATTGGTTACTTGTTTTAATCCTTCAGAAGCTGTTTTTAATAATTCTCGAATACCTTCATTTCGGTCATTTAATCCCCAAAATGGTTTAACAGCTATCGGTTTTCCATAATAAATACTTACGTTATCTGCATAAGTTTCAATATTTGTGTAATTAACCCCAACTGGAATTATATCAATTTCTAAGTCCTTATTTTGATCGATTGCTCCAAAAACGATTCGGGCAAAACCTTTGCGAAATGGCCTTACTCTTCGTTGTTCATTATGGCTTCCCTCAGGGAAAATTAATATTGCTTTTTTTTGGTTTAGTAGCTTATAACAATATTGAAATATTTCTTCATTAGCTAATTTTAACTTTTTAGAACCTAGTTTATCCCTAAGTCTATAAACAGGAATCATCCTAGCTGAAAACAATATTTTTTTTACAAAAGCATTATTAAAAGCTCCAGCTTGTGTAAGGTAATGGGTATTTCGCTTACAAGTTGTAGCTGTAATTAATGGGTCAATTAAAGCGTTGGGATGATTTGAAATAAACAGTACAGCCTTGTTTTTAGGCACATTCTCTAAACCTTTTACGATTATCTTTTTATAATAAAATGATAAACCAATGGTTATGTATAATTTCATTAAATGAAACCAAAGAAACTTCATGAGCGAATAGTTTTAGGTATTTTTTTTGACCAATAAAAAGCAATTGTAAGACCTGAAAAAATATCCCAAATTGCCCAAAATGCAACTAATATTGCCATGCCTCCCAAACCTTCAAAAAATGAAAACACCAAAAGTAATCCTAAACCAGAGTTTTGAATTCCAGATTCAATACTTAGTGTCTTTTGGTTTTGATAAGATAAACCGGCAATTTTAGCGATATAGAATCCTGTTGCAAGCAATAAAACATTTTGTAGAATTACAAGAAAGAATACATGGTGTATGTGCTTTGTAAAAATATCTAAATTGTTATAAAAGGCAACTCCTATAAAAGCTAAAAAGATAAGTATTGAAATTGGCTTTAATACTTTGGCGGTTTTATGTGCTGTTTTTGGGTAGTAATAATTAATTAGCATTCCTATTACCAATGGTATGGCTAAAATGAATAGCACTAGTTTTCCAACTTCTATTGGGTTTAGTGAAACCTTTTGTAAAATTTCGGCAGTTGGTTCATAAAAATTGCCCCAAACGGCAAAATTTAAAGGGGTCATAATTAAGGCTGCAAATGAAGCAAAAGAAGTTAAACTAACCGATAATGCAGCGTTGCCTCCAGCTATTTTTGTCATAAAATTAGAGACACTACCTCCTGGGCAGGCAGCAACCATAAACATACCTAGCGCAATGCTAGGAAGAGGGTTGATAATAACAATCATTATAAATGTTACTAGGGGAATTAAAAAAAATTGTGATATAATTCCAATAATTACAGGTTTAGGTGATTTTAATAAATTTGTAAAGTCAGATACTTTAACATCTAGAGCAACCCCAAACATTACAACAGCAAGCGTTAGGTTTACAATCCAAATGTTACTAGAATTAAGGTGTATTTGTACTTGATCAATATTTTGAAGGATACTATCTTGCATGTAAATATTTAATTTTTAAAAGCATATTCTATAATATTAGCACCCATTTGCAATGCCTTTAACCTAATTCCATAAGGATCATGGTGTATGTTTTCATTTTCCCAACCATCACTTAAATCGCTTTCAAAATCATAATAACAAACCAATCGACCTTCATAAAATAATCCAAACCCTTGCGCCTGTTTATTATTATGTTCATGAATTTTTGGTAAGATAGTAAAATTATATTTTTGATGATAAATTGGGTGATTATAGGGTATTTCTTGAAATTCTAGATCAGGAAAAACTTTTTTCATTTCCTTACGGATATATTTATCCAATCCATAATTGTCAGAGATATGTAAAAAACCACCTGAAATTAAATAGCTTCTTAAATTTTGAGTTGCTTCCTTTGTAAAGAAAACATTACCATGACCAGTTAAAAATACAATGGGATAATTATATATTTCAATACTTGAAACCTTAACAGTTTTGGGTTTGCTTTCAATATTTGTAGCTATATTTTTGTTGCAAAATTTAATCAAATTGGGTAAGGCTGTTGGGTTGGCATACCAATCGCCGCCGCCGTCATATTTTAAAACTGCAAGTTGTTGTGACGAAATGGATTGAAAGAAAAGTAAAAATCCAATTATTAAAATAGCTTTATTTTGGTTTACTGAGAAAAGGTTTTCAGTTTTAGGATATAAAGAAAAATTACGATTAAAGTTGATTTGCATAAATTGTAATTAAAACCTGAAAAATAAATTAAAATAATTAAGAATTATTTTTTAAAACAGAAATCGTATTGCATGCTACTATACCAGCGGTTTCTGTTCTTAATCTACTTTCGCCCAAAGATAAAGGAATAAACTTGTGCTGCAAGGCTTTGGTAATTTCTTTTGTTGAAAAATCACCTTCTGGACCTATTAAAACGGTAATATTATCAGAGTTTTTTATCTGTTTATTTAGCATTTTTTTATCCGTATTTTCACAATGAGCAATAAATTTAACACCTTCCAATTCATTTTGAATAAATTCAGAAAATGGAATAGGATCATTGAATTTGGGTAGTCTAAATTTTAAAGATTGCTTCATTGCCGAAACAATAACTTTTAACATTCTTTCTTGTTTAATGACTTTTCTTTCAGAGTGATCACAAATTATTGGTGTAATTTCATCTATGCCAATTTCGGTAGCTTTTTCGAGAAACCATTCATATCTCTCATTCATTTTTGTAGGAGCAATAGCGATGTGTAAATAGTAATCCCATGGTTTTGATTTTTCTTCAAAAGAGATCATATTAATGGTACACTTTTTATCGCTAGCATTTAAAATTTTAGCTAAAAACAAAAAACCTTTACCATTAGTTAGGTGTAAACTATCGCCTTCTTTTTTTCGTAAAACACGAATTATATGTCTACTTTCTTCTTTATTAAAAGTAAATTCTGTTGTATCTATGTCTATATTTGGATTGTAAAAAAGTTGCATTTATTTAATTTTCAATATCCTTTTTAAAAGTACTTCTTTTTTTATACGTAACCGGTTTAAAATTTTTCCAAATCAAACGAATGTCTTTATTATCATCTAATTCAGGAGTTGTAAATGTTTTTATAATACCTTTCTCTTTATAGGTTTTGAAGAATTCATCAAATATAATTGCAGTTACTCCTTTTTTTTGGTATTCAGGAGCAATTCCGATAAGGAAAAAAACAACATCTTTACTCTGCTTTTTAGCTTTTAAAATATGGAGAAATCCTGTAGGGAACAATTTACCATTTGCTTTTTGAAAAGCTTTAGCATAGGAAGGCATCGTTATAGAAAAGGTAATGAGTTTACCTTTTTTATCAACAACAAATTTGATGTATTCAGGGTTTATAAAACTAATAAACTTCTTTTTAAAATAGATTTTTTGTTTATCTGAAATAGGCACAAATGAAGGTAATTTAGCATAAGAACTATTAAATAATTCAAACATTTCTTCAACATAAGGCATGATTTGTTTGTTTGAAGTAAAATTTAAAGCTTTTAATTCATATCTTTTTTTAACAATTTCTGCGTAGCGTTTGTATTTGGTGATGTCAATATCTTTAAAGTAAAAATAAGTTTCAGTAAAGTTATTAAACTTTTTATATCCTAAAGTTTCTAGATGTTTTACATAATAAGGGTGGTTGTACCAAGTAATCATGGTGCTTAATTGATCGTAGCCATAGGTTAAAATACCAACCTTGTCCATATTCGAAAACCCAACAGGGCCTTCAATAAAATCTAAATTATTTTGTTTGCCAATTTCATTTACTTTTTGAAGTAGGGCAGTGGTAACATCAATATCATCAATAACATCAAACCAACCAAAACGCATTTTTTTGATTTTTTGGGTTTTAACTTCTGTCCAATTGATAATTGCTGCAACTCTACCTACAATTTTATTGTTTTGATACGCAAGAAAAAACCGAGCATCGGCATGTTCAAAAACAGGGTTTTGGGTTTTATCAAAGCTAGCAACTTCATCGTTGATTATTGGTGGAACCCAATATTTGTTGTTTTTATAAAGTGTAAAAGGAAACTTTACAAATTGTTTAAGCTCTTTTTTAGAAAAAACCTCTTTTAATATTACCATTCGGCAAAATTAGCTTTTTTCTAATTTTTTATTGTATTTTTTTTGGGCTTTTTCTTTTTCTTTTTGTTGTTTGATTAATCGCTTGTTATTTTTCTTTTTTGCTTTTTGAGCTTTTTTATTAACAGGTGGCTCTAAACTTCTTGTTTTTACTTTTGAAGTTTTTACATTTCTCATCTTTTTATTACTAGATGATTTATTACCACCAGCAAATAATCCAAAAGAAATTTTATTGAAAAAGCTTTTGTTTTCTTCTTCTAGTTTGACTTCGTTATTGTCAGCTTTGTGCTTGATAATCTTATCTTTATGCCTGTCTAATCGCCAAGAAATTCCGCCACCAAGCAAAAAAGTGTTATCTCCTCTTTCATCATAAATCATTCTAGCCGAAAAATCAGCTTGTATATTATTATTAACTAAATAAGCAGCACCAGCTCCAAATTGAAAATCATTAGGAACATTTTTTCTGAAAAAAGCTTGTCCTTCTCCAAAAACAGACCATTTTTGTGTTAGAGCATACGTAGTTGTCCCTATAAATGAATTTTCCGAGTTATCGGTAAATGCTTGATCCATAATAAAATTAGTCAAAATTACCCACCTATGGCTCAAATCATTTTGAGTATAAATCGCAAATTTTGGACTTAACCCACCTGGATTTTTAAATAGGTCATTTAATAAATTTGTATTTAACCCAACATAAATACCAACAGCTGGCAACAAGCGTCTTTTATCAAAGCTATGTCGTGCTTTCCAACTTCTAATTTCTTTTGACTTATCGGTATATTTTGGTTTATAAACCAAATATTTAGCACCAATGGTTAATTTGCTTAAGCCAAAACCAGATTCAGAATATACAGTTGGCAGTGTATAATCTCTGTTCTCATTTTGTAAAGCCAGGTCTAAATTAAATTCTAATTTTTCAAAAAATTGCCCAGTTCTAAAAGTGATATCCGTTCCAAAAGCTTTGGCACTATAAGAAATAGCTTCATTAGCAATAGCATCCCAATAAAGGTAATTACCAACATTTTTGTAAAAAAAACCACCTTCCACCTGATAAACTTTAGTACCTACACTATATGGACTATCAGAAAAACCAGGTCGTTTTGAGTTAATAACCTCGGTGTATTGTGCAAAACTTATTTGGATAAAAAATAAGAATATTAAGGGTGTAATTAATTGTTTCATATAATAAATTGAAAAAATCAAAAATAAGATTTTCTTTATATAAACGTATCAATTGTCTGCAAATTGTTATTTTTGGAAATTAAATTAAATAATATGCAAGAAGCATCATTTACGGGGTTTGTTAGAACCATTTTAATTATCACGTTGGTTTATTATGGCTTAAAATTAATTGGGAGATATGTTTTTCCAATTTTCTTTAAAAAGATGGTAAAAAACTTTGAAAAAAAAGTAAGAGAACAACAAGGGTTTCAAGAGCCTGTTGATAAACCTACCGAAGGTGAAACAACAATAGAAAGAAAACCAAGGCAAACTAAAGAAAGTAATAAAAGCGTTGGGGAGTATGTTGATTATGAGGATGTTGACGAATAGTGCTAAAGTAAAAAATAACTTTTATAATAGGATATTTTAATTTTAGCCAATATGCAACAGCCATCAACCAACAACTAACAGCCATCAAACAAGATTAATGGATTTTAAAAAAACAATTCCCTATTTAATAGCAGTACTTACTTTTATTATTATATCCTTAGCTTATTTTTCACCAGTTTTAGAAGGAAAAAAACTATTTCAAAGTGACATTGCTCAATTTAGAGGCATGTCAAAAGAAGTGCAAGAGTTTAGAGCGGAACATGGAGAAGAACCATACTGGACCAATAGGGCTTTTGGGGGGATGCCAACCTACCAACTTAGTACCTATTACCCTAATGATTATATTAAAAAAATTGATAGTGTAATACGATTTTTACCTCGACCGGCAGATTATTTGTTTCTCTACTTTTTAGGATTTTTTATTTTACTTCTAGTTTTAAAAGTAGGTTGGAAATTGGCAGTTATAGGATCTTTAGCTTTTGGATTTTCAACTTATTTTATAATTATTTTAGGAGTTGGTCATAATGCGAAAGCTCATGCCATTGCGTATATGCCAATGGTTTTAGCAGGAATTTTATTAGTTTTTAAAAATAAATACTTACAAGGGTTTACACTTACTTCTTTTGCAATGGCATTAGAAATTAATGCGAGCCATCCGCAAATGACTTATTATTTGCTGTTTATGATTTTTATTTTTGGAGTAGTTTATTTAATATCTGCCATTAAAAATAAAGAGTTATTAAGTTATTTTAAAAGAATAGCAATACTTTTTGTTGCAGTTTTTCTAGCAGTGGGTGTCAATGCAACCAGTTTGTTGGCAACTAAAGAATATGCCAGTCAAAGTACCCGAAGTAAAAGCGAATTAACTATAAATCCGGATGGTAGTGCTAAAGAAAACACTTCAGGTTTATCAAAAAGTTATATCACAGAATATAGTTATGGAATTTTAGAAACTTTTGATTTGTTTATTCCACGGTTTATGGGAGGCTCAAATAATGAAAATTTAGGTAAAGGTTCAAATACGTACACTTTTCTTAAAGATATTGCTGGTAGAAAACAAGCATTGGGTTATGCTGAAAATGCGCCAATGTATTGGGGTAATCAGCCCATTGTGGCTGCACCAGCTTATATCGGGGCTATTATGTTATTTTTATTTGTTTTGGGATTATTTTTAGTAAAAGGAAATTTAAAAAAATGGCTTGTAGCTGCTACTATATTTTCAATTTTGATGAGTTGGGGTAAGAATTTTGGTTTTCTAACCGATTTATTTATCGATTATGTACCGCTTTATAATAAATTTAGAGCAGTTTCTTCGATTCAGGTTATTGCTGAGTTGTCGATTCCCTTATTAGGAATTTTAGCTATTCAAAAGTTTCTTGATAATGCGATTAGTAAAGATGATAAAATAGATGCACTTAAAAAAAGTGTAATCATTGTCGCTGGATTGGCTTTGTTTTTTACCCTTGCGGGGACTAGTTTATTCTCATTTGAAAGCTTTAGAGATTCTCGATTTGAGAATATGGCACCAGGATTTTCGGATGCATTAATCGCTGATAGAAAAGAAATATTTTTTCAAGACAGCTTAAGAACACTAATTTTAATCTCATTTTTTGCCTTAGCATTATGGCTATTCATTAAAGAGAAAATTAATAAGAATATACTTTTGGGCGTATTTTTAATCTTTGTGATGATTGATATGGTAGGTATAGCCAAAAGATATGTTAATAATGATGATTTTATTACCGCTTCAAAATTAGAAAAACCTTTTGTAAAAGGCGAAATGGATGCTGAAATACAAAAAGATAAAGGGCATTATAGAGTGATGAATTTTATGGTTAACCCGATGAATGACGGAAGTACATCATTTTTTCATAATTCAATTGGCGGTTATCACGCTGCCAAGCCAAGACGTTATCAAGAGCTTTACGATTTTCAAATAGCGAAAAATAATATTGATGTATTGAATATGTTAAATGCCAAATACATTATTTTTCCTGATGAAAACAATAAAGCCAATGTGCAACTAAATGACGAAGCCAATGGCAATGCTTGGTTTGCTGAAAACTTAAAATATGTAAATTCGGCTAATGAAGAAATTAAAGCACTAGATAGTTTAAATACAAAACATACAGCAATTGTGAATGTAGAATTTCAAAATGAATTGCATGATTTTGAGTTTCAAAAAGATACTACAGCAAGTATGAAATTAGTGAAATACCAAGCCAATGATTTGATTTATGAAAGTAATTCAAATGTTGATCAATTGGCAGTTTTCTCTGAAATGTATTATAAAAATGGTTGGAATGCTTATGTTGATGGAATTTTAACTCCACATTTTAGAGCAGATTATGTTTTACGTGCTATGATTATCCCGAAAGGGGAACATAAAATTGAATTTAAGTTTGAACCACAAGTAATTAAAACAGGAAATACAATTACTCTAATATCTTATGTATTGATGTTGTTAATTCCTGTAGGATGGTATTTTAAAGAAAAGAAGAAAAATGTATAAAATAACTCCAAAAAAAAGATATAAACATACCATTGAATTTTTACAATCAGTTTTGCCTGCGCCTGCTAAAATTTTAGATTTAGGTGTGAGAAATGAGTTAAGTGAAATATTAGAATCTTATGGTTATACCGTTTTTAATACGCACGGAGAAGATTTAGATTTTGATTATGAAAATGTAAAAAACTTTGAAGTTGATGCAGTTACTTCTTTTGAAATTTTTGAACATTTAATTGCTCCGTTTAACGTGTTAAAAACTATAAAAGCAAAAAAATTAATAACAACTGTGCCTTTAAAATTATGGTTTACAAGCGCATATAGAAGTAAAACGGATAAATGGGACAGGCATTACCATGAATTTGAAGATTGGCAATTTGATTGGTTGTTGGAAAAGTCGGGCTGGAAAATTAAAAAATCTGAAAAATGGACAAGCCCAATAAATAAAATTGGATTTCGTCCTATTTTAAGAAAATATACACCTCGATATTACGCGGTTTATGCAGAAAAATAATGATGCGAATAGGAATGATTTTAGACAAAGTTTTTCCGCCCGATCCACGGGTGGGGAATGAGGCTTCCGCTTTAATAAATGCAGGGCATGAAGTTTTCTTATTTTGTTTGAAATACAATAATGAATTGGATAATGAGCAAATAAATGGTATTCAGGTAAAAAGATATCTTACCAATACATTGGAATATAAATTATCCGCTTTAGCGTATACAGTACCTTTTTACACCAATATTATGTCAAAGAAAATATCCCATTTTTTGTTTGAGCATAAAATTGGCGCCATTCATATTCACGATATGGTTATTGCCGAAGCTGTTTTTAAAGCGAATAAAAAGTTTAATTTACCAGTAGTTTTAGACTTGCACGAAAACAGACCAGAAATAATGAAATTGTATCCTCATCTACAAAAATTTCCTGGTAAACAGTTGATATCTCCACAAAAGTGGAAAGAAAAAGAAAAACAATTTATCAAAAAAGCAAGTACAACGATTGTTGTAACTCAAGAGGCTAGAAGCGAGATTAAAAGTAGATTAGATTCAGGTAAAATAGTAGTAGTACCAAATACGGTTAATAAATCATTTTATGCAGACGCAATTTTAGATAAAAATATAATAGATAGATATAAAGATAAGTTTGTTATTCTTTATTTAGGCGATACAGGCTTAAGAAGAGGTTTGTTGACAGCAATTGAAGCTATAAATGGTTTAAAATCGAAAATTAAAAATATAAAATTGATCGTTGTTGGATCAAATTCTTCAGATATCATTTTAAAAGAGCGGGTTAAAAAGTATGGTTTAGAAAATTTTGTTGATTTTGAAGGTTGGCAAAATGTTAGTTTGTTTCCATCTTATATTGAAGCTAGTGATATTGGAATTTCTCCCTTGCATAAAAACAAGCATCACGATACAACTTATGCAAACAAAATATTTCAATATATGAGTTTTGCAAAACCAGTTTTGGTGAGTGATGCTATTGCTCAAAAAAAATTGGTAGAAAAAACAAAAAGTGGTTTGGTGCACCAAGAAAAAAATGTAGAGGATTTTGCAAATAAAGCCTTAAAATTGTACGATGATAAAGAATTAAGAAAGCAACTTGGTGAAAATGGTAAACAATTTATTGAGAATGAATTTGTTTGGGAAAAGGTTTCAGATAACTTAGTAGACATTTATAAAGAATTGTTTTAAACTAAAAATAGAATAGAGTTGTTACTAAACGCAGTGATAATGAATGAAGT
>DAOUTI010000099.1 GCA_030626795.1 Flavobacteriaceae bacterium | reverse complement strand
CGAATTTAGCAGAGCTTTACATTTATATCCTGTAAAAGAAAATGTTTTTAAGCCTTTAAATTCTGCACCATGTGCAAATTCTGATTTTTTAAAATCATTGTATAATGCAGAAGAAATATCAGCTTCTCTTTTTAAAATTTCACTTTTTAAATTTTGAAGGGTTTTTTTTCTAAAATCGATATTTTTGGTTTGTTGATTTTTAAAAAAGACTTTTTGTTGGTGTATAATTTTTGGAATATCCATGCAAATTGTATATTATAATTATTTGGTAAGTTAATATAAAAAAGAGCAAGATGAATTTTAATTAAAATCCATCTTGCTTTAAAGATATACATTTGTAATGAAAATACAATTTTAGATAATTGTCGATTGTCCTAATGAAATATTTTCAATATCGTACAATACACTTTTTTTATCGAGAATATATTCTGTAATAAAATCACCAACATCAGATGTATGAGCAAACTTTTTTGTACTATTCAAATCGGGTGTTGTGATATGATATTCGATAGATTTTTCAACAGCATTTCTAATAGCATCTGCTTCTTCGTGAAGTTTAAAATGCTCTAATAGCATTGCTGCAGATAAAATTGTGGCCAATGGATTTGCAATATTTTTACCCGCGTATTTTGTATAAGAACCATGAACAGGTTCAAATAAAACTGCATTCTCACCAATAGAAGCAGAAGCAGATAAACCTATAGAGCCTGAAATAATACTCGCCTCATCAGATAATATATCGCCAAATAAATTTTCGGTTAATATGACATCGAATTTACGAGGATTGATGATAAGTTGCATGGCAGCACTGTCGATATGTAAAAAGTAAACTTTTACATCAGGGTATTCCTTAGCAATTTTATTAACTCTTTTTCTCCATAGACGAGAAGTTTCCAAAACATTGGATTTATCTACTAAAGTTAATTTTTTACGACGATTTTTAGCAGCTTTAAAAGCCAAATGCGTTATTCTATCAATTTCTTTTGCCGTATAGAAACAAGTGTCAGAAGCTGAACTATCATCTTTAGCAGCAGTTTTTTCACCATAATAAATACCGCTACTTAATTCACGGTAAATAATAAAATCGGTATTTACTATTACTTTTTCCTTTATAGGAGATTTATGAATTAAAGGTTCGTAAGTCTTTATTGGTCTAATATCTGCAAATAAACCTAAATGTTTACGAAGTTTTAGTAAACCTTGTTCAGGTCTGTTTTTAATTTCAAGATCATTATATTTTGGGTCTCCAACGGCACCAAATAAAATAGCATCAGCATTTTTACAAATTTGCAAAGTTTTATCAGGTAGTGGATTTCCGGCCTCATCAATTGCACATGCACCGACTAGTGCATGAGTAAAAGTGAAATTGTGCTGAAATTTTTGAGCAATAGCATTTAAAACCTTAACTGCCTGCGTGGCGATTTCTGGACCAACTCCGTCTCCAGGTAATACAGCAATGTTTAAGTTCATAATAAAAATTTTTATGCTACTTTTTTGTTAGCATATATTTTGCTAAGTTCTATAATTTTATGGATATCTGCATCTTCAATTTCTTTTTTCTTATCCGCAAAGCTTAAAAATTCAGGATAAACTGTATCTAATTGAATTTTAGTTAATTCATAACCTAATTTTTTTGCTCGATATGCCAAAGCAGCTCTTCCGCTTCTAGCAGTTAAAACAATAGAAGATTCGTTAACACCAACATCTTCAGGGTTCATTATTTCGTAAGTTTCTCTATTTTTAATCACTCCATCTTGATGAATTCCAGAGCTATGTGCAAAGGCATTATCGCCAATTACAGCTTTATTTGGTTGCACAGTAAGCCCCATATGATGTTTAACCAATTGACTTGTTTCGTATAACATTTTGGTGTTAATGTTGGTGTCTAAATTTAAACAGGGGTGTTGTTTTAAAATCATTACTACTTCTTCTAAAGCAGTATTTCCAGCTCTTTCGCCAATACCATTAATGGTACATTCAATTTGACGTGCGCCATTTTGTACACCAGCTATTGAATTTGCAGTTGCTAATCCTAAATCATTATGGCAATGGCATGAAAGAATTACATTTTCGATGCCCTTTACATTTTCTCTCAAATATTTCATTTTTGCACCATATTCTTCTGGTAAACAATATCCTGTTGTATCAGGAATATTTAAAACAGTAGCACCAGATTTAATTACTTCTTCGCAAACTCTAGCCAAATATTCATTGTCAGTTCTGCCAGCATCTTCTGCGTAAAATTCTATATCTTCAACAAAAGTTTTTGCGTACTTAACTGCATCTTTTGCTCTTTCAATAATTCTTTCGGGAGTTGAGTTGAATTTGTATTTAATATGAGATGCTGATGTGCCAATACCTGTATGAATTCTAGGTTTTACAGCATATTTTAAAGCTTGAGCAGCGGCATCAATATCTTTTTTATTAGCTCTTGTCAGTCCACAAACAGTCGCATTTTTAACGATTTTAGCAATTTCAACTACCGAGTTGAAATCACCAGGGCTAGATATAGGAAATCCAGCTTCAATTACATCTACACCTAACATATCTAACTGTTCGGCAATAATTATTTTTTGTTCTGTATTTAACTTGCAACCAGGAACTTGTTCTCCGTCTCTTAATGTGGTGTCAAATATTTGGACTTGATTTTTGCTCATTATTAAATAATTTTTATCACTTTTGAATAATCAAAAATAACTTGAAAGTAAGAGAATGTATTTTGCAAATTTATACGTTTACTATATTCAAGTGGTTAAAAGTATTTTAAAGTAAAGAAAAACAAGTAGTTAGAAGTAATATTATTACGATGTCTATGGAAAAAAATGATACACTTTTTTTATTGGTTAAGTCCTTGACAAAGTCAGAAAAGCGACAATTTAAATTGTATGCAGGGAGACTGGGTGATAATTCGGAGAAAAACTTTATGGCATTGTTTTCTGTTTTAGATAAAATGGATGTATTTGATGAGAAAGCGATTCTGCAAAAAACCAATATAAAAAAACAACAATTATCTAATTCAAAAGCACACTTATATAGACAAATATTAGTGAGTTTGAAATTAAATCCTTTTCATCAAAATATAAAATCTCAAATTAGAGAACAGTTAGATTTTGCTACAATTTTATACAATAAAGGTTTACATAAGCAAAGTTTAAAAGTGTTAGATAAAACTAAGAATATTGCTTTACTTAATGATGAAAATAATTTGGCCTACGAAATTGTTGAACTTGAAAAAATCATTGAATCTCAATATATTACTCGTAGTTTAAGCTCGCGAGCAGATGATTTAATTTCACAGTCTAAAGAAATAAGTAACCGTGTAATTATTTTGAGCAAACTATCCAATTTGTCTTTGCAGTTGTATAGCATTTTGTTGAAAAAAGGCTATGTAAGAACCGATGAAGATTTTGAAGAAGTTAAAATGTACTTTGAATCTAATTTACCTCTGTATCAAATTTCAGAGTTAGGTGTAAAAGAAAAACTATTTTTATACAAGGCGCTTTTATGGTATAGTTTTATAACTCAAAATTTTGTTTCCTGCTATAAGTATTCCCAAAAATGGGTAGATTTATTTTATTATAATCCTACCATGAAAAAAAACAATCCTGTTTTTTATTTAAAAGGAATCAATTATTTATTAGAATCGTTGTTTTTAATTCAACATGTAACTAAATTTAAATCTACACTTCATTATTTAGAAGAAGAAATAAAACAACACAATTTTTTATTTAATGAAAACACCGAGTCATTAGCATTTTTATATCTGTATTTAAACAAAATAAATTTGTACTTTTTAGAAGGTAATTTTAATGAGGGAATAGATTTTATACCCGAAGTGATTGATGAAATTGATAATTATAAACAAAAAACAGATGGACATCACATTATGGTTTTCTATTACAAATTTGCCAGTTTATATTTTGGAGATCAACAATATGAAAAATGTATTTTTTATTTAGAAAAAATTATAAAAAATAAGGAATTAAAAATGCGAGAAGATTTGTTGTGTTTTTCTAGAATACTAAATCTAGTTGCTCACTATGAAGCAGGTTTAGATCAAAATTTAGAAGCGCTTATAAAATCAACTTATAAGTTTTTAATCAAAATGAATGAGTTACATATTGTACAAAAAAAATTCATTACTTTTTTACGAAATTTGAGTAGTATTTATCCACATGAATTAAAAGGCGCTTTTATCGATTTACATAGAGAGTTAAAAGTTTACGAAAATCATCCGTACGAAAAAAGATCATTCATGTATTTGGATATTATTTCTTGGTTGGAGAGTAAAATTTATAATGTTCCTGTAGAATCCATAATCAAAAAGAAAGCATTAAAAAAGTATAAATAAAAGAACTATATTTGACCAACAATATTTACTCAAATAAATGAAACATTTTTTTACAGATACAACAATTATTACTTTCATTATTATTTCAATAATGAAAGAATAGGAAGTTGTATATTGTAATAAACAAAAAAAACCTTCCTTTTTGGAAGGTTTTTTTTATTTTTAAACCTTGTAAATACGAAGAGTTAAGATGCACTATTACAGATCGTTAGATATAGATATCATCTATTGAATATTGTAATAAAATAAATAAATATAGAACCAAGCAAAGGATGCTTTATATTTTTGAAATTAATTTAAGATAACACTGAAATTAAAATACCAAAATTAAAGCATTTTAAATACCATTATAATTAATGAATAATTTAAATAAACACAGTAAACGATTAACACAAGATGAAACTCAACCTGCAGCTCAAGCCATGTTGTATGCAGTTGGATTGACAGATGAAGATATGAATAAGCCGCAAATTGGTATTGCAAGTACAGGTTACGATGGTAACCCTTGTAATATGCACTTAAACAATTTGGCTTATCAATTAAAAGAACAAGTAAATAAAAAAGAACAAGTAGGTTTGGTATTTAATACCATTGGGGTTAGTGATGGTATTTCAATGGGGACTTCGGGTATGAATTATTCTTTGCCTTCACGGGATATTATTGCCGATTCTATGGAAACCGTTGTCAATGCACAAAGTTACGATGCTTTAGTTCCTGTAGTTGGTTGTGATAAAAATATGCCAGGTTCCGTAATGGCCATGTTGCGTTTGAACAGGCCTAGTATTATGGTTTATGGAGGTACAATAGCTTCTGGTTGTCATAATGGTGAAAAATTAAATATAGTTTCGGCTTTTGAAGCCCTAGGGAAAAAAGTTGCCGGTATTATCGATGCCGATGAGTACAAAAGTATTATTAAAAAAGCTTGTCCAGGTGCTGGTGCTTGTGGCGGAATGTATACCGCAAATACAATGGCATCTGCGATCGAGGCGATGGGTTTTTCCTTGCCAGGAAATAGTTCTATTCCGGCAGAAAATCCGTTAAAAGATAAAGAAGCTGAAAGAACAGCAAGCGCTATTAAAAACTTACTAGAGTTAGATTTAAAACCATTAGATATTATTTCTAAAAAATCTTTAGAAAACGCAATCACCGTTGTTAATGCATTGGGTGGTTCAACCAATTCGGTTTTACACTTTTTAGCGATTGCACATGCAGCGGATATAGAATTTACTTTAGACGATTTCCAAAAAGTGAGCGATCGTACACCAGTTATTGGCGATTTAAAACCTAGTGGTGAATATTTAATGGAAGATGTTCACGATATTGGTGGTACGCCCGCAGTAATGAAATATCTTTTAGAAAAAGGATTGCTTCATGGCGATTGTATGACCGTTACCGGAAAAACAATTGCCGAAAATTTAGAAAGCGTTAAAGCTTTAGAGTTTGAACAAGATGTTATTCATTCTATGGAAAAAGCATTAAAACAAACAGGAAACATACAAATTATGTTTGGTAACCTAGCCAAAGAAGGTGGTGTTGCAAAAATAAGTGGTTATGAAGGTAATTTATTTGAAGGCCCTGCCGTAGTTTTTAATAGTGAAGACGAAGCTAATGACGGTATTAGTGCTGGTAAAGCTAAAAAAGGCGATGTGATTGTAATTCGTTATGTGGGGCCAAAAGGCGGTCCAGGAATGCCAGAAATGTTAAAACCAACCTCTATGATTATGGGTGCAGGTTTGGGTAAATCGGTTGCGCTAATTACCGATGGTCGTTTTTCTGGTGGTACACATGGTTTTGTTGTAGGTCATATTACTCCCGAAGCACAAACAGGTGGTTTAATTGCTATGGTTGAAGATGGAGATATAATTAAAATTGATGCCAATACCAATCAAATTAGTGTTGATTTAAGTGATGAAGAAATTGCAAAAAGAAAAGCAAAATGGGTAGAGCCAGCACCGAAACATAAAAAAGGAATTTTATACAAATACGCCAAAATGGTTGCTTCGGCTTCTGAAGGTTGTGTTACAGATAAGTTTTAAATAAAATAAGAGGAGAATTATACCAGAAACGAATTAGTTATGGAAACAATTACAAAATTTAAAAAACAAGTGAGTCAAGAAAAAACCATTAAAATATCTGGTGCCGAAGCAGTAGTGAAAAGCTTACTAGCTGAAGGAGCAGATTTAATTTATGGATATCCTGGCGGTGCAATTATGCCAGTTTATGATGAGTTGTATAAATATCAAGACAAGTTACATCACGTTTTAACTCGCCACGAGCAAGGTGCTGTACATGCAGCACAAGGTTTTGCTAGAGTAACTGGTAAAGTTGGAGTAGCAATTGCAACTTCAGGTCCTGGAGCAACAAATTTAGTTACTGGTATTGCCGATGCACAAATTGATTCAACACCTTTGGTTTGTATCACAGGTCAAGTTGGTTCTCACCTTTTAGGAAGTGATGCTTTTCAGGAAACAGATATCATTAGCATTTCGACTCCAGTTACAAAATGGAATTGTCAAATAACAAAAGCATCTGAAATTCCTGAAGTTATGGCTAAGGCATTTTACATTGCTAAATCAGGTCGTCCAGGTCCGGTTTTGATTGATATTACCAAAGATGCACAATTTGGAGAATTAGATTTTAAGTATAAAAAATGCAAAGAAATAAGAAGCTATACTCCGGCTCCTCGAATAGAAATATCTAAAATAGAGGCTGCAGCCGAATTGATTAATAATGCAAAAAAACCATTTGTTGTATTTGGACAAGGAGTAACTTTAGGTAAGGCAGAAGAAGAATTTAAAGCTTTTATTGAAAAAGCTGAAATCCCTTCGGCATCCACGTTATTAGGTTTATCGGCTTTACCCACCAAGCATAATTTAAATTTTGGTATGGTAGGAATGCATGGTCATTATGCACCTAATGTTTTGACCAATGCTTGCGATGTTTTAATAGCAATAGGTATGCGTTTTGACGATCGTGTAACAGGTAATTTAGAAACCTATGCCAAACAAGCTAAAGTTATTCATTTTGAAATTGACCCAGCAGAAATTGATAAAAATGTAAAAACTGATGTTGCTGTTTTAGGAAATGTTAAAGATACTTTAGCAGAAATACTTCCATTATTAAATAAAAACAAACACGAATCTTGGTTGCAAGAATTTAAAGATTTATACCATGTTGAGTACAAAGAAGTAATTGATGCACAGTTAAATTCTTCTAGTCAAAAATTAACCATGGCAGAGGTCATTGAAGCATTAAATAATGAGACCAAAGGCGATGCTATTTTAGTTTCAGATGTTGGCCAACATCAAATGGTAACTAGTCGATATGCAAATTATGGTAAGAATCGTAGCGGAGTTACTTCGGGAGGTTTAGGTACTATGGGCTTTGCATTACCGGCATCTATAGGTGCGAAAATGGGAGCGCCAGATAGAGAAGTTGTGGCAATTATTGGTGATGGCTGTATGCAAATGAATATTCAAGAATTGGGTACAATTTTGCAGACTAAAGTGCCAGTAAAAATTGTTGTTTTAAACAATGAGTTTTTAGGAATGGTGCGTCAATGGCAAGAGTTATTTTTTGACAAACGATATGCTTCAACAGTAATGATAAACCCTGATTTTGTTAAAATTGCTGAGGGTTATGGTATCAAAGCAAATAGAGTTAGTAAAAGAGAAGATTTGAAAAGCGCTATCGCAGAAATGATTGCTTCAAAAGAATCTTATTTCTTAGAAGTAAATGTAGAAAAAGAAGGTAATGTTTTCCCAATGATACCAACAGGAGCAACTGTTTCAGATGTTAGATTAAAATAAATTCAAAATGCAAAAAGAAACTTATACCATATCCGTTTATTCTGAAAATAACTTAGGTTTATTAAATAGAATTTCAACTATTTTTTTAAAACGACACATCAATATTGAGAGTTTAACAGTTTCAAATACTGAAATAGAAAATGTATCTCGATTTATCATTGTTGTAAATATGACCGAAGAAAATGTAAAAAAAATCATAGGTCAAATAGATAAGCAAATCGAAGTAATAAAGACTTATTATCATACCAATGAAGAATCTATTTACATACAATCAGCTTTATTTAAAATCAAATCAAATTTGCTTTTTAATGAACGTCAAATACAAAATATCATTAAAAACAGCAATGCACAAATTGTAACAGTTTCTCCAGAATTTTTTGTGATAGAAAAATCTGGAAGGAAAGAAGAAATAGAAACCTTATACAATGAACTCTTACCTTTTGGAATTATGCAATTTGTACGATCAGGGAGAATTTCAGTTACTAAAGAAGAAATGAAAATATCAGAATTATTAAAAAAACAATTAAATTAAATAGCAAATAATGGCAAATTATTTTAACACACTTTCGCTAAGAGATCAATTAGCACAATTAGGGAAATGTAGATTTATGGATTCATCAGAATTTATTGATGGAATAGAAGTATTAAAAGGCAAAAAAATTGTTATCGTTGGTAGTGGAGCACAAGGATTAAATCAAGGATTAAATATGAGAGATTCGGGTTTAGATATTTCGTATGCACTCCGCGAAAGCGCAATTACCGAAAAAAGACAATCGTATAAAAATGCAGTTGACAATGATTTTGCAGTAGGTACTTATCAAGAAATGATACCAACTGCCGATGTGGTTTGTAATTTAACACCCGATAAGCAGCATACCTCTGTGGTAAATGCGGTGATGCCTTTGATGAAAAAAGGAGCTACTTTATCTTATTCTCATGGTTTTAATATCGTAGAAGAAGGTATGCAAATACGTAAAGATATTACAGTAATTATGGTGGCGCCAAAATGCCCAGGAACAGAGGTTCGTGAGGAATATAAGCGTGGTTTTGGAGTGCCAACATTAATTGCTGTACACCCAGAAAATGACCCACAAACAAAAGGATATGAGCAAGCAAAAGCCTATGCAGTAGCAACTGGTGGCGATAGAGCAGGCGTATTAGATTCTTCGTTTATTGCTGAGGTAAAATCAGATTTAATGGGTGAACAAACTATTTTATGTGGTGTTTTACAAACAGGATCTATTTTGAGTTTTGACAAAATGGTTGAAAAAGGAATTGAACCTGCTTATGCTG
>DAOUTI010000169.1 GCA_030626795.1 Flavobacteriaceae bacterium | reverse complement strand
GTCTTACTATTTTAAGAAGTTTATTTGAACCAGCATATCGGGCATATCGTGGATTAGGAATTGCTTCAGATAGTGAGCAGGCAGATATTTGGAGAAGTTTTGTGATGTTGCCACCTATCAATATGATGAAGCCAATTCGCAAGCTGCCGAAGCCGAATTACAGTATTTAGCCAAACCAGAAATTGAAAAACGCATTCGTGCAAAGCGTAAAAATATGGAAGCAGCTGCTAAAGCTTTAGACTTTTTAATAGCAGCCAAATTACGTGATGAAATTAAAGAATTGCAAAAGCATTTATAATAAACATGTCCTGTTTTTTTTTAATTGACACCGCTGTTTAAAGGAAGAATTTTATCTAGTTTCTTTAATAAATCATCTATTTCAATTTTAAAATTCTTTGTAAATCTTTTTCCGAAACCGTTAACAAACCTGGTTTTGGTAATCTTTTAGTTAATTCTCTCCAATTTTCATCTTTAGCAAAAACCTTTTTAAATATCGGTAAAGCCTTTTCAAAATCTTTATTATTTGCTAAGGCAATTGCTGTCCAATATTGCATTTCTAAACTTTCTGGAAATAATTTCTGTGCAGCACCATATTCTTTTAAAGCAGTTTGCATATCATGGTGTTCTACAGCCAAGTCTCCTTTATTCATAAATTGGTAAGCATTATGCACTTTTAACAAACGCTCTAATTCTGCAATCGGATTTTTATGATCATCTACTCTTAAATCTACCAATTTGTCATTCCAAGATTCTAGTATAATTTTTGGCCCAACAACAATTAATGCAGCGGATTGTTTTCCTCTAATATCTCCACCTGCATTTTGGGCCGCTTGTAAAACTTTGAGTACTCTTTCTGCTAGAGGTAATTTGTGGTTTACTTTAAATGCTTCCGCCATAGCGGGAACAACTTTATCATTCAGCATCATATTTGCCTGTACCGAAAAATTATCGCCAATAATTTGGTTGGCATAAGTGATGCAATTTTTACCTGTATATGCAGAAGCATTACCATGAATATCTAGCATAGCGACTTGCCTAACATCTCTACCTTGATCTTCTGAAACTAAAAACTCCAAAGCCTCTTTAGCACTTTTCCCTTCTGCCATAAGTTTTAACCCGTTTGGGCCATAAGCCGGATTGATAAACGATTGTGTTGCCACAACTCCTACTCCTGATTTTCCCCAAGAAACCAAATTACCAACAGCAAACCAATGACTTTGCACAGCTACAGCCATTTCGCCAGTATTTTTATCTTTTGCAACAATAGAAAAAGTGTGTGCAAACTGATCTTTATAAACTTGTGATGTACTAATGATGGGTATAAAAATTACCAATACAAATATTTTAAAAACTAAATTTTTCATGCGAAATTGAATTTAAGTTGCGTATAAAACTGAGTGAAAATACAATAATCATTTGTAAGTTAATTATCTAAATTCACAATAAAAAAAACTCACAAGCTTTACACTTGTGAGTTTTATATTTTAAGCCTTTGATTTATTCAAAAAACAAACAAATCAAAAAATAATTATTTAGTTTCCTTTTTTATAATCTGCTAAAAATTGAGCCAAACCAATATCAGTTAAAGGGTGTTTTAACAATCCTTTGATAGCACTTAAAGGTCCTGTCATCACATCGGCACCAATTTTAGCACAATCTATAATATGCATAGTATGACGAACCGAAGCTGCTAAAATCTGTGTTTCATAGCCATAATTATCATAAATCAATCTTATTTCTTCAATCAATCCCAAACCATCAGTTGAAATATCATCTAATCTTCCAATAAATGGAGACATATAAGTCGCTCCTGCTTTAGCAGCCAATAAAGCTTGACCAGCAGAAAAAATTAAAGTCACATTTGTTTTTATTCCTTTATCAGAAAAATATTTACATGCTTTAACACCATCAGCAATCATTGGTAATTTTACTACAATTTGAGGATCTAAATCTGCCAAAGCTTCACCTTCGCTAACCATACCATCATAATCTGTTGCAATAACCTCAGCACTTACATCTCCATCAACAATTTCACAAATAGTTTTATAGTGTTTCATAATATTATCATGCCCTGTTATTCCTTCTTTTGCCATAAGTGAAGGATTGGTTGTAACGCCATCCAAAATTCCAAGTGCTTGTGCCTCTTTGATTTGGTCTAAATTTGCTGTATCAATAAAAAATTTCATTGTGTGTTGTTTTTAATTTTTGCAAATATAGTTTAATAATTGAAAAAAATATGTGTTCTAAGATTGAAAAAAAATCCACAATTAGAATTACACTTCAATGCATTATAAATCCTTTTAGATTCCTATATTTATATGCTGAAAATAATTACTAAACTATGTCTTGGATAAAAACGATAAGTTACACTGAAGCGGATTCTAATTTAAAAAGAGTTTATGATAGAGTTAAAGGACTAAGTAATAACATTGATAATATTTTAAAAATACATAGTTTAAGACCTCATTCTTTAACTGGCCACATGGCATTGTATAAAAATACAATTCACAATACGAATAATACCTTAGCAAAATGGTATTTAGAATCCATAGGTGTTTATGTAAGTTTTTTAAATCATTGCAACTATTGTGTTGTACATCATTTTACGGGTTTAAAAAGGCTTTTAGCCGATGATAATAAATCTGATGAATTTATGACTGCAATAAAAAATAATACCTTAAATAACTATTTTGACCAAAAAAATTATATTGGATTGGACTATGCTAAAAAATTGACTTTAACACCAAAAGATATTATTGAAAAGGATATTATCAAATTAAGAAAAGTTGGTTTTACTGATGGTGAAATTCTTGAAATTAACCAAGTAACCAGCTATTTTAATTATGCAAACAGAACGGTTCTTGGACTTGGAGTTAATTTAAAAGGAGATATTTTAGGTTTATCACCCAATGAAAGTGATGACCCAAATAATTGGAATCATCAATAAAAAAATTCAAATAAAAATATAAAAATGGATAAAAAAGAACCTATTTTCATTGAAGGATACAAACATATTGCTTACCAACAAGAGTCCTTTTCAGAAAAGGACATGTTAGTAAAAAGTCAAAATTTTTACGATTTTATGGATAAACGTAGATCTGTAAGGGAGTTTAGCAATAAATCCGTGCCAAAAGAAGTTATTGAAAATATTATAAAAGCTGCTTCAACTGCTCCTTCTGGAGCACACAAACAACCATGGACATTTTGTGTGGTTTCAAACCCAAAAATAAAAAGCAAAATTAGAGCTGCTGCAGAAAAAGAAGAAGTTGAATCGTATGAAAATCGGATGAGTGATAGTTGGTTAAAAGATTTAGCTCCACTAGGTACCGATATGAATAAACCCTTTTTAGAAATTGCACCTTACTTAATTATTGCTTTTAAAAAGGCATTTGATTATGATAAAAAGGGTGAAAAAACCAACAACTATTATGTAAATGAATCTGTAGGTATTGCTTGCGGCATGTTAATTACAGCCATTCATAATGCGGGTTTAGTTACTTTAACCCATACGCCTAGTCCGATGAAATTTTTATCTAAAATTTTAAACAGGCCAGATAATGAGCGTCCATTTTTACTCTTACCTGTTGGTTATGCAAAAGAAACGGTTTATGTGCCCAATATTAAACGAAAAAAAATAGAGAACATATCAGAGTTTTATGAATAATAGGTTTTTATAACCCATAATTATTAAATCGGAATTTGAATTACATTTTATAATATTTCATTATCAAGTATTCATAAATTTTATTTGGTAATATCTGTTTTAGAATAATAGATGATTTTTCAACAATACTACCTGCTTTATAGTGAATTTTCGGGTTCTGACTTTCAATGATTTTATGTATTTTTTTTGCAATTTGAATAGGATCACCACCACTGTCTACATGCTCATCCATTAAGTCTAGGTTTCTTTGATAAACCTTTTTATAAGCAGATTTTTCAAAAACTGGAGTATGATATCTTCCTGCTGCTATATTGGTGGCAAAATCTCCAGGAGCGATATTGGTTACTTCAATACCAAACTTTTTCACTTCCATTCGAATGCTTTCAGTAACTCTTTCTAATGCACTTTTCGTAGCCGAATAAATTCCCCGAAAGGGTAAACCCATATAACCAGCTATGGAAGTAACATTAATAATCAAACCCGATTTTTGTTTGCGCATTTGTGGCAAAACAGTTTTCATCACTTCAATAACACCAAAAAAATTAGTTTCAAATGCTTTATGTATTTCTTTTGTTGGCGTTTCTTCAATAGGACCGGTAATTCCTGTTCCTGCATTATTAATTAGAATATCAATACAACCTTCTTTTTCAAGAATAAATTGCACTGCGTTTTTAATGCTTACCACATCATTCAAGTCTAAAGTAATCAATTCAAAATCTAAATCGTTTTGCTTAGGCTTTCTACTCGTACCATATACTTTAAACCCTTTTATAGTCAAATACTGGGCAGTTATTTTACCAATACCCGAAGATGCACCTGTGATTAAAACAACTTTACTCATGAATACAAAGATGTGATTTTTTTATTAAATAATGTATCATTGAAAAAAATGAATTAAATAAATAAAAATTTAGCTCTACCTTGAATTTTATGGGTAAAGATGAAATTCTAAGTTTAAAAGAAACATGTCATAATTATCTTTTTTTGTTTCAAACATAAAGCATTCTTGATTAGAGTACTGGATGAAGTGATAATGAATGAAGTACCGGAATTGTGTTTACCGAAGAGTAACTAAGGTAAAATGAGCATGAAGGGACGAGAATGAATGGTGCGTAGCAATCACCTCAGACAGTAAAGATTTTTTGATTCTTTTTTATCCAAAAAAGAATGATAAACTAAACTACAATATTTTACTCCATCAAAATAGTAGTAGAAACACAAGTTTAAATTCGCTTTTCAAGCTTTTTAAATTTAATCCAGAAAATTTAGAAATATTTTGATGAGATCCCCCGCTATACTGCGGGATTAATTCAACTAAACATTTTAATTGCGCTTTTCAAGCTTCTTAAAATGGAGTTTCATTAAAATGGCAAGCTACCTGCATCACACCGCTACGACCTAATACCTTTGCTGCGTTCCCGCCCTGGAGGATTCAAAGGGAGCTGGTTGTGCAGGACTTGCCGCTGCAAAATTACAATCATTTTGCAATTTAGCAACCTTTTTCGAAACTATTTAAAAACTATTTTTGCATTATCTTATACATTATAAGAAATAAAGTATATTTGTTTAAACTTAAAAAAAATCTTAATGGAAAATCAACAAAAATCGACAAAACAAATAATGTTAAACTTTGGTCTGTACTCTGGAATTGCAGGCATTATAATTAGCGTTATCAATTATGCAATAGGCAATATTTACGAACCACATTGGTGGGTTTTCGTTGTTAGTATT
>DAOUTI010000204.1 GCA_030626795.1 Flavobacteriaceae bacterium | reverse complement strand
CCGAGGAAGAGAAGTTACCGAATTGGCTTACAGACATTTGGGGAAACAAAAAGGAGATATTCAAGGAGGGTTGTTTTAAGAAAAAAATTAAATGAGTCCGTAATATTTATTTTAGTAAAAAAATAAACCATTTAATCATTTAAATTAAATATGGGATTCTTTTCAAAAGAAAAAATAGCTGAACAAGTATTTGTAAAAAGTAAAAAGCTCCATTGCGATGTTTGTAATAACGATATGTTTGTATATCGTGAATCCCAATTAAACACCAGACTAGCTTCATTTTTTGATCTTGATTTTGCCAATAAAAAAGCACATTGTTATGTTTGTAATAACTGCTCGAATATCAAGTGGTTTTTAGATAAATTGTAAGATTCAATCGATAAAAAAAAGCATACCCAACTTATCAAAACCGAAGCTTTACGCCTCGGTTTTTCTTCTTGTGGTATTGCTAAAGCAGAATTCTTAGAAGAAGAAGCACCACGATTAGAAAAATGGCTTAAAAATGATTTTCATGGAAAAATGCAATACATGGAAAATCATTTTGATAAAAGGCTAGACCCAACAAAACTAGTTCCAGGAGCAAAATCGGTTATTTCTTTACAGTACAATTATTATCCTCAAGAAACTCAACCAACTGATACTTATAAAATTTCAAAATATGCTTATGGCGAAGATTATCATCACATTATTAAAGCCAAGCTTTATGAGCTTTTAAATTTTATACAAGAGAATATTGGAGAAGTGGATGCACGTGTTTTTACAGATTCTGCACCAATATTAGAACGTGCTTGGGCTAAAAAATCTGGCTTAGGTTGGTTAGGAAAGCATTCTTTATTGATTACCAAACAAAAAGGGTCTTTCTATTTTTTAGCTGAAATTATTTTAGATTTAGAATTGAATTATGATAACGAAATACAAACCGATCATTGTGGTAGTTGTACCCAATGTATTGATGCTTGCCCTACCGAAGCGATTCTACCAAATAACACTGTAAATGGAAGTAAATGTATTTCCTATTTTACCATTGAATTAAAAAATGAACTCCCAAATATAATGCAGGGCAAATTTGATGATTGGATATTTGGCTGTGATATTTGTCAAGATGTATGTCCATGGAATCGGTTTTCTTTACCTCACAACGAACCTAAATTTATTTCCCACCCTGATTTACTAAATATGGAAAAGCAAGATTGGCAAGAAATTACCGACGATGTTTTTAAAAAAATATTCAAAAAATCAGCTGTTAAACGAGCTAAATTTTCGGGTATAAAACGTAACATTAGTTTCTTAAAAAACTGATATTTGTTATTACGCATCATAGCAATTAAGTTACCTTTGTAAATTCACTATTCTCAAAAAATAAATTGAAATGGCTGCCAAAATAAAAAAGAAAGACGCACTAGATTATCATGAATTTCCAACTCCTGGAAAAATTCAAGTAATTCCTACTAAAAAACACAGTTCTCAACGAGATTTATCACTTGCCTATTCGCCAGGTGTTGCAGTACCTTGTTTAGAGATTGCGAAAAATGAAGATGATGTTTATAAATATACTGCAAAAAGTAATTTGGTTGCGGTTATTTCGAATGGAACTGCCGTATTAGGCTTAGGTGATATTGGCCCTTCCGCATCCAAACCAGTAATGGAAGGTAAAGCTTTACTTTTTAAAATATTTGCTGATATTGATGTTTTTGATATCGAAGTAGACACCAATGACATCGATAAATTTGTTGAGACAGTAAAGATGATTGCTCCAACTTTTGGAGGAATCAATTTAGAAGATATTAAAGCTCCAGAAGCCTTTGAAATAGAACGCAGATTAAAAGAGGAATTAGATATTCCGGTAATGCATGACGACCAACATGGTACAGCGATAATTTCTACGGCAGCATTAAAAAATGCTATAGAGATTGCAAAGAAAAAACCTGAAAAGGTACAAGTTGTTGTTAATGGTGCTGGTGCGGCTGCAATTTCATGTACTCGTTTGTATAAAAAACTAGGAGTTAAAGCCGAAAATATTATAATGTGTGATAGCAAAGGTGTTATTAGAAAAGATAGAGAAAATCTCACTTCACAAAAAGCCGAATTTGCTACTAATAAAGACTTAAACACTTTAGAAGAAGCCATGAACAATGCGGATGTTTTTATAGGCCTATCCAAAGGTAATGTTGTAAACCCTTCTATGATAAAGTCAATGGCTAAAAACCCTATAGTTTTTGCGATGGCAAATCCAGACCCTGAAATAGATTACGACACAGCTATTAAAACAAGAAAAGATATTATTATGGCTACGGGTCGATCAGACCATCCTAATCAAGTAAATAATGTATTAGGATTTCCGTTTATTTTTAGAGGTGCCTTAGATGTAAGAGCTACAAAAATTAATGAAGAAATGAAAATGGCAGCGGTTCATGCTTTGGCAGATTTAACCAAAGAAAATGTACCCGAACAAGTTAATATTACTTACAATGAAAAAAGTTTGCATTTTGGAAAAGAATATATCATTCCAAAACCATTTGACACAAGATTAATTACTGAAATTCCTCCAGCGGTTGCAAAAGCAGCAATGGATTCGGGAGTTGCAAAAAAACCAATTACCGATTGGGAAGCATATAAAATTGAGTTAGAAGAAAGATTAGGTACAGGCAATAAATTGATGCGCTCAATAACCCATCGTGCAAAATCTAATCCACAAAAAGTGGTTTTTGCTGAAGCGGATCAATTAAATGTATTAAAAGCTGCTCAAATTGTTTATGAAGATAATATTGCAATTCCAATTTTACTAGGAAATAAAATTGCCATACAACATTTAATGAAAGAGATTCAATTTGAAGCTAAAATTCAAATTATTGATCCAAAATCTAAGGCGGAAGAAAAACGCCGTATTAAGTTTGCTGAAAAATATTGGGAGAAAAAAAGACGTAAAGGAATTACACTTTTAGAAGCACAAAAATGGATGCGTGAGCGTAATTATTTTGCGGCTATGATGGTCAATGAAAATCAAGCTGATGCATTAGTTACAGGTTATACAAGGAGTTACCCAACAGTTGCGAAGCCTATGATTGAATTGATTGGAAAAGCAAAAGGGATAAAAAAAATTGCAGCTACCAACTTAATTATTACAGATAGAGGCCCATTGTTTTTATCGGATACCGCAATGAATATAAATCCAACAGCTAAAGAATTGACCGAAATTGCAAGAATGACACACAAAGCAATGCTATTATTTGGATTAAAACCAAATCTAGCTATGGTTTCTTTCTCCAATTTTGGTTCATCAAAATCTGAATCTTCTAAAAAAATTGGAGAAGCAATAAATTATTTACACAAATTTTTTCCAGAAATTAATATTGATGGCGAATTTCAAGCCGATTTTGCACTGAATAGTACGATGAGATCTGAAAAATTTCCATTCTCTAAATTACAAAATAAAAAAGTAAACGGTTTAATTTACCCAAACTTAGAATCAGCAAATATTAGTTATAAATTACTCAAAGAATTAGCTAAAGCAGATTCTATAGGCCCAATAATTATGGGCTTAAACAAACCCGCACATTTAATTCAGCTAGGTGCTAGTGTTGATGAAATTGTAAACATGGTTTGCATTGCAGTTGTTGATGCGCAAGAAAGAAAAAAAAGTAAACAATAATTTCATTACATTTGGCTTATTTATTTTTAATTTTATGATCACACATATTAACGGAAAGTTAGTTGAAAAAAATCCAAACAATGTAATAATTGAATGTGGTGGATTGGGTTATATTTTACCTATTTCACTGCAAACTTTTTCAAATATACCTGATAGAGAAAATATCAAATTATTTACACATTTGTCCATACGCGAAGATGCACATATTCTTTATGGATTTATTGACAAAACCGAGCGTGAAATATTTAGGTTATTAATCTCTGTATCTGGTGTTGGACCTAGTACTGCCATGACCATGTTATCATCAATGGATTGTAAAGAAATACAACATGCGATTGCTTCAGATGATGTTGAAAAAATCAAATCAGTTAAAGGCATAGGTGTCAAAACTGCACAAAGAGTTATTGTAGATTTAAAAGATAAAATATTGAAAACTTTTGATATT
>DAOUTI010000047.1 GCA_030626795.1 Flavobacteriaceae bacterium | reverse complement strand
TTTTTTAATTTTATAAAAATAACCATCATATAATTAATATTATCAATATCTCGGTTAATCTTTAAAGAAAAGTAGAAACCGTTTTATTTTTTGAAGCTGTAACTGTTGCCGTATTCCCTTTTAAGAAGTTTTTTTGAAAGTATTTCTATTGGCGAAAAGCAGCCTAGTATTTTACTGTTAGTAATCTTCCAGGTATATCTGGTTTAGAAGGTCTTCCTTTAATTAAAAAACAAAACCCTGAGTTAGATGTGATGATGCTCACCACATTCGATAAAACCGATAAGATTTTTGAAGCCCTCTCTTGTGGAGCTTGCTCGTATATGTCTAAACGAATTTCACTTCAAAAAATATTGGAAGCGGTACTAATTGTGAGTGAAGGAAGTTCGTATATGTCACCAGCCATTGCTAGAAAAATAGCCAATTTTTATGCGCCCAAAAAGAAACAATTACCCACCCAACGACAACTTGAAATTGTAAAAGGTATTTTTGCTGGTAAAAGTTATAAGATGATTGCAACCGATTTATTTGTGTCTATTGATACGGTAAGAAGTCATATAAAAAACATTTACAAAACCCTCGAAATAAATTGTAAAGCCGAACTTATACGGAAATCTTTCAACAAAGAAATTTAATCGTTTTTTGGGTTTAATTCCCTGACGCTTGCGTCGAAATAAAAAGGAAATTCCTATTTAATACCTCGTACCCTTGGAGCGAGATAGTTTATTTGAATTTTAATTAAGTAGCTTTATTCCTGTTTATTTAATTGCAATAACAGCACTAGACGGTCCGGTTAATGGCATTACCGATACTTCTTTAAAGCCTACATCAGTAGCCCAATTTTCAAAATCTTTTGCCGTAAAATCGAATCCATCTTCAGTTTCAATCATCATATTTAATGACATCATTAAGCCAAAAGCATTTTTATTTCTTTCATTGTCAATAATATTTTCAATTACAATTAAAGCGCCACCTTTTGGCAAAGCATTGTAAGCCTTTTTAATTAGCATCATTTTTTCATCAATTCCCCAATCATGTAAAATATTTCCCATAGTAATCACATCTGCTTTTGGAAAATCATCTACAAAAAAATCACCTGATCGAATAGTTATTTTATCACTTAATCCAATTTTATAAACATTTTCGGTTGCTACCGGATTTACAGCTGGTAGATCAAATGAAATACATCGCATATGATTATTATTTTTAGCTACATGTATAGAAAGATTGGCGCCAGAACCACCTATATCACAAAGTGTATTGTATTTTGAAAAGTCAAATTTCTGAGCCAGAGTCATAAAGTTTCCGGCTTGAACTCCACCCATGCCATGAATAAATTCTCTAAGTCTATCTTCGTTAGCATAAATTGCCTCAAACAAAGGTTTACCGCCATTTTTAGTTTCATTTTGTGGCTTACCAGTTTTTAACCCTTCTTCTAAATCATTCCAAAAAGGATACAATCTATTGTTCGACATTTCTAAAATACCGCCTATATAGCTTGGTTTGTCTTTGTCTAAAAACAGATTAGCATCTTCGACATTACTATAAACAGCACTATTTTTAATACCACTTCTGTTTAAAAACCCTAAGGCAACCAAAGTGTCTAAAAAATCATATAGAGACCTTTTGTGTAAACCCAATTTGTTTTGTATTTCAAAACCACTGAGTTCGCCTTTTGCCAAAAGTGTAAATAGGCTTAAGTTTACAGCAGTTAACAATGTTTTTGATGCCCAAAAACCCATGCCAATTTGCATTATTTTTGAGGGGTCTACTTGTTTTTCTTGTAATATTTCCATGAATTTGATTTGTATTTAGGTAATATTTATTTTAGTCAACAATTGGAGGTAATAAAGTATATCCTAATTGTTGTAATAAGTCTAACTCATTATAGTACACATTTTCGTGAAAAATTTGACCTTCATTGTTAAAATGTACAATAGTAAATCCTTTTACAATAACCTTTTTTCCTGTTGCTGGAATTTCGCCAAAAACTCCAGTATTAGTTCCTGTAAAGACCCAATAAAAATATACTAGGTTGTCTTTAAATACCATTTTATCAATGCTAACAAAAAGATTAGGAAAACCTGTAAAAAGAACTTTCATATTGGCTTCTAATTCATTGGAATTTTCTATAATAGTCACATTATTTACTATCCTTGAATAATCGTTATCAATAATCTCATTTAATGGTGATAAATCTTTTTTATTCCAGCAAGTTTCTATAAAAGTGGAAATATTTTTAGTATAAATATTTTCCAATTTTAATTGCCTATTTTGCTCATCGCATGAAAAAATCAATAATAGAACTAAAGCAGTAGTAAATATATTTTTATGCATTTCGTCAACCTTTTAAATGCTACTATTCATACAAATTAAATGACTTATATGTTTTTAGGCAATTCATTTAGGACGAAGCACTAAATAATTTGTCCGAACAGCTGTATTTTTTTATCGAAGATTTTTATTAAAAATATTTGTACCTTATTCCACTAAATTAGAGTGAATTAAAATATAAGCCTTGAAAAAAATATTTCTATTTTTTATTTGTACTAGCATAGTTTTTCCTATTTATAGCCAAATATTTGACTTGAATAGTGAACATCCTTATAAAAAAGTTTTTGTTGAAACAGATAATTTTGGAGCTTCCTATCTAAACATATTAGAAGAAAATTATAATAAAGTTAAAAACGATTCTCTTCAATTTTCAATGCTAAATGATTTGGCTTATTATTGGCATACACGTAATTTAAATACAGCTTATAATTTCACAAAAAAAGGATTAAAATTAACGAAAGAAAAAAATAATAGACTTTGGAATGGTAGGTTTCTAATTACACAAGGAGCTATTTTATTAAGGATGGAAAAATTAGACTCAGCCTTAATTGTTTTGCACAAAGCGAGTGCTAAAGTAAAGCAAAAAGATTTACCATTTTTATATACCCAGTTGGGTTATGTTTATGAAAGAAAAGGCGAATTAGACAAGGCGGTAGATTATGCTTTGGTTTCGTTAAAACTAGGTATTGAACTCAATGACAAAAAACACATTGCTTTGTCGTACAGTGATTTAAGTAACATTTTTTGGAAAAGGTCAAAATTTGAAAAAGGTCTAGAATATGGGTTAAAGTCACTTCAAGTTTTTGAAGAAAGGAAGATAAATGATTTAGATTATGATTTTACTTTGTATGTCGTGGGTAATAACTATTTAGAGCTGAAAAATTATGAAAAAGCAACTCAATATTTTGAGCATGCTATTGTTATTGGTGAGCGATATGGATTTTATAATAACCTAAGTGATGTTTATATTTCCCAAGTTGATTTATATGCCTATTTAAGCGAATTTGATAAAGCAAGAATTGCCGGTGATAATGCTATTAAATACGCCGAGTTATTAGATAATAATTTTATGATGATGCGATCATTATTATCTATCGGGAAGTTACAAGTTTTAGAAGGGAAGTATATTTCGGCAATTAGAAACTTAGAAAAATGTATTCAAGTTGCTACAGATGATTTTGGTGACGAATTTTATTTAAGTCAGGCATACCAATCCTTAGGGAAAGCTTATGCAGGAAATCACAATTATAAAGATGCTTATAAAGCTTTCGCCGAGTACGATAAATTAAAAAATTTAATTTTTACAGCTGAAGCAGATTTAAGAATTTCTTTGCTGCAAACTGAGTTTGATGTTGTCCAAAAAGAAACCACCATTCTTAGTCAAGAAAATCAATTGAAAAAGCAAAAAGTACGACAAGATTTAATTACAATAATATCTTTTTTATTATTATTGATTCTTTCGCTTTTATTTATTACTTATCGAAATAATAAAAAAAAGAATAAATTATTACAAAAACAAAATAAAGAAAAAGAATTCTTGCTAAAAGAAATACATCATCGTGTTAAAAATAATTTAGGTGTAGTATCAAGCCTTTTAGAATTGCAAACGGCCAATATAAAAGACCCGAAAATAAAAGAAATAATGGCTAAAAGCCAGAATAGAATTTATTCAATGAGTATAATTCATCAAAAATTATATAAAGGAAAAAACATCGCTTTTATTGAAATGAAAGATTATTTTATGGATTTAGGAAATCATATTTTAGATTCATTTGGGGCGAATGATGAGGTTAAAATGATTTATGAAATGAAAAAAATTGAATTGGATGTTGATACAGCAATTCCACTAGGGTTGATAGTAAATGAGCTGCTTACCAATGCTTTTAAATACGCATTTCCAAATAAAATAAAAGGAATCATTCGTATCGGATTGGTTAAGATTAGTAATCAAGTATATGAACTAAAAGTTATTGATAATGGTATTGGTCAAAATAAATCAGAATTAAAGCAAAACATAGGTTTTGGCACCCAACTCATTACATTATTAACAAAACAATTGGATGGTGTTATTGAAAAAATAAGCGATAACGGAACAACAATTAAAATTACATTTAAATCAACCAAATCAATTATTGATAAATAGGTTAAACTAAGGCTTTAAGTTTAATCAAGAGAATTCCTCGGAGCTCTGCTTCGAGGATAGTTCGTTTCAAGAAATTCTTTATGAAAATCAACCCCAATCAAAATTAAAAAGTTTGTAACCTTTTTAATAATTTACCTCGTAGAGATTTACTTAGCGGAATTGCTTTTTTTGAAATTACTACATGACTTCCTGCTACTTCATCAACATGCATAAGATTTACAATATATGATCTGTGAATTCGAAGAAAATGTTCTTCGGGTAATTTCCCATCAATTTCTTTAAGCGTCATTACTAATAGGCGTTCTTTGTCTTTTGAATAAATTTTACAATAATTGCGATCGGCCTCAAAATAATAAATATCTTCAATCAAAATTTTCACCATTTTATCATTTCTTTTTACAAAAATGCTGTCACTCAGCACAAATGGTGAATTGCAATTATCGCTTTGTTCTAGGTCTGTGTCATTATCTGCAGCCATCCTTTCAATCGTTAATTCGATAGCACGCTGCAAGTCTAATTTTTTAAATGGTTTTGAAATAAAAGCAGAAGGGTTGGTTTTTTTTGCTCTTAAAAAATGGGCATCATCATCATTTGCTGTTAGATAAATAATAGGAATATGATAATCTTTTTGCATGAGTTTTGCAGTTTCAATACCATTAATTTTTCCCTTTAAATTGATGTCTAATAAAAGAATATCTGGTTTGTTTTGTTGAATATGAATTAATGCTTCTTCGCCTCTCGAGACAATACCACTAACTTCATATCCTAAATTACTCAATTGCAAAGAAATGCTTGCTCCAATAATCATTTCATCTTCAACTATAAGTATTTTTATAGGGATTTTCATAATTATTTAAGATATAAGATTTATTAACCGCTTAATATTGAGTGTAATATAATGAAATTATATCAATTAATATCATAAAATAAAGTCTAAAAAGGCTTTGTTATTTGTGATGACAATAAATTAGGTAAAAAACATTAATTTTGCTTATCACAAATAATAAATAAAAATTATGAGTTTTGACCAAGCTAAAGCAACATTGAATAAAGTCGGGTATTTGAATATTGACCTACCTGAGGATATGGATTATGTAGCTGAAATTATAAAATTAAAAAAAGAAAAAAATGCAATAATTTTAGCACATTATTACCAAGAACCGGCTATTCAAGATATAGCTGATTTTGTAGGTGATAGCTTACAGCTTTCATACAAAGCTGCTGAAGCTAATGCGGATTTGATAGTTTTTGCTGGAGTACATTTTATGGCAGAAACAGCTAAAATATTGAATCCAAATAAAAAAGTGCTTTTACCTGATTTGAATGCAGGTTGCTCATTGGCTGATTCTTGTCCGACTGATGCTTTACAAGCATTAAAAGACAAACACCCCAATCATATTGTGATAACTTATGTTAACACTTCGGCTGAGGTTAAAGCGATTAGTGATTTGTGTTGTACTTCATCTAACGCAAAAAAAATTGTAGATTCGGTTCCATTAGATCAACCTATAATTTTTGCTCCCGATAAAAATCTTGGCGCTTGGATTCAAAAAGAAACAGGTAGAGAAATGTTATTGTGGGATGGCGCTTGTATTGTACATGAAGCTTTTTCTATCGATAAATTAATCCATACACATAAAGAGCATCCAAAAGCAAAAATAATTGCACATCCAGAATCGGAAGAACATATTTTAAAAACAGCCGAATATATAGGTTCAACCTCAGGCTTGATTAACTACGTAAAAAACAACCCTGCAAATGAGTTTATTGTGGCTACCGAAGCCGGTATTTTACACGAAATGCAAAAGGAGGTTCCTAATAAAAAATTAATTCCAGCACCATCGCATGAAGATAATACTTGTGCGTGTAGTGAATGCCCGTACATGAGAATGAACAATATGAAAAAATTATATTTGTGTATGAAATATGAGCTTCCAGAAATTCATGTATCCGAAGAAATTCAAAAGAAAGCTTTAATTCCTATTCAAAAAATGTTAGATATTTCTGCGAAATAGTTATGAGTATAATCAAATCTGATATTTTAATTTTAGGTTCGGGAGTAGCCGGACTTACCATTGCCATTAAATCTGCCAAAGCATTGCCTCATAAAAAAATTTTTGTGGTTACAAAAGCTAATGAAAGCGAGTCTAATACCAAATATGCTCAAGGCGGAATTGCTGCCGTATGGGATAAATTAGATTCATTTGAAGATCATATCAATGATACCATGATTGCAGGAGATCAATTGAGTAACCTAGATATTGTAAAAACAGTAGTTAAAAACGCACCAAAATGTATGCAACAATTGATCAATTGGGGTGCAGATTTTGACCAAGCAAAAAATGGAGAATTAGATTTAGGAAAAGAAGGAGGGCACTCAGCAAATAGAATTTTACATCATAAAGATATTACAGGTTTTGAAGTAGAAAAAACTTTATTAGAACAAGTAGCGTTACTACCAAACATCACCTTATTACCTTATCATTTTGCTATTGATTTAATAACCAACCACCAAGTTAAAGGTAATAAATTAACAGAGAATATTTCTTGTTATGGGGCTTATGTTTTAGATCAAAAAACCAATAAAATTGATACTTATTTGGCAACTTCTATAGTTTTGGCTACAGGCGGAGCAGGGCAGGTATATGCTGCAACTACAAACCCAACTGTAGCAACTGGCGATGGTATTGCTATGGCATATCGAGCGAAAGCCAAAATTGAAGATATGGAATTTGTGCAATTTCATCCAACTTCATTATACCAGCCAGGGGTAAGTCCTGCATTTTTAATTTCTGAAGCTGTTCGTGGTTTTGGTGCATATTTACGGAATAAAAATGGAAAAAGATTTATGTTAGAAGTTGATGAGAGAGCCGAGTTAGCACCTCGTGATATTGTTGCTCGTGCTATTGATAGTGAATTGATAAAAAGTGGCGATCAATTTGTTTATTTAGATTGTACGCACATAGAATTAGATGCTTTTATTAACCACTTTCCTAATATATATGAAAAGTGTAAAAGTTTAGGAATCGATATTGCTAGCCAATATATTCCTGTAGTTCCAGCAGCACATTATTTAATGGGAGGTGTCGTAGTTGATGAAAAAGGATACACTTCATTAAATAATTTATTTGCTTGTGGTGAATGTTCTAGAACAGGATTACATGGTGCAAATCGTTTGGCATCAAATTCACTTTTAGAAGCTTTGGTTTTTGGAAATATCATATCTAAAGAAATTTCAGAAAATAGAAATACATTAGTTTTTGATGAAAAACTAAACATTCCGGAATGGGATGAAGAAGGAACAACAGTACCCAAAGAAAAAGTTTTGATATCTCACAATCGAAAAACGATTCAAAATATAATGACCGATTTGGTTGCCATAGTACGCTCAAACGAACGTTTAATAAAGGCATTAGATCATCTAAATTATTTACATCAAGATACCGAAAAGGCTTATGCAAAATCAAAATTATCTCCTCAAATTTGTGAGTTGAGAAATTTAAATGCGAATGCCTATTTGATTGTAAAACAATCTATGGAAAGGAAAGAGAACAAAGGTGCTTTTTATAGTTTGGATAATTTGTAAGGTAGTTACTGGTTGATTGTTATTAGTTGTTGGGTTTTTGTTTATTCCCACCAGTGGGTTTAATATCCCGACACTTAAGTTAAAATATAAAAGATTAGTTCTTTGTAATGCCTCTGGAATTGCCCCGAGGTTGTTTACTTTAAATTGAATATAACCATCAACCAACAACCAAAACTACCTAAAGCTCCACCTTTTATAATCAGTAGTGCTTTCTAATTTGTTTTCTAAATCATCTGGTAAAGCAGGAAAAAAATCAATACCTGTTAAGGCTTCTATTTCATCAATAGAAGTTACAAATTCGTATAGTGCTTTGTCACTTTTTTCATGCGGCACCAAAAAAGCAATGGCTTTTATTTCGGGTTGGGTGTAATCTAAAAGTACTTTGTAAAAATACTTTGGTACGGCTACATTTTCATAACCAATGGTTTCTAAATTATCACTTAAAATGCCACCAGTTATCACATAAATTTCGTCATATTTTTGTGCCCAATACCTAGTTTTTTGTTCTAATCTATTCCAAACACCAGCATTAAAATCAAATTTTTGTGGTGAAATATTAGAAGTTAAAAAGGTTTCATTAAAAGCTTCTTTATTAAATTTTCTATCACCTGCAGGCATTAAATGACCTCTCGAATAACCTGATTTTTTGTAATTCCGCCAATCAGCAGAGCCTGTTTTAACTTTTGGATCTTGCTCGAAATAAGGTCTTTTTATTTTATTTGAAACAATATGATCTTTGTTTAAAACATAAGCAACCCATTCAGCTTGTTCATGTTTTTCGTCATAAGAAAGTGTATAATATTTATGTTGGACAACACTTTTTGTAGTAGAAATTGGTAAAAAGTTAAAATCAGAACTTTTTAGTTTAGGGTTGTCTGCACTTTTTGAAGAGCATGAAATTAAAAGACCACCTAAAAATAGGTTTAATAATATTTTTAATGTGTGGTTTTTAATTGATTGTTTCATTTTTTATTTAAAGGGATACTTTCGAAATCCTTAGATTTTTCTAAGGAATTAAAAGTAGTAATAATTTGCGATGGGGGCACAGTTAATTTTCTTTTTTTCAAATCAAGCCAAGCGGCATAAATTTCAATTTGAGCAGCTAAAACGCCATTTTCTTTAAAAATTTTATGTTGTACTTTAAATCTTTCTCCATTTTCAGAAAGACCTTTTAAAAGAATTTCAATAGTTATGTCTTCGCTTAAATTGATTTCTCGATAAAAATTAGTGTTTTCGCTAAATAAAATAGGTCCAATATTTTGTTTGTTAAATTCAGAAATAGAAAATTTATGATCTGCAAAAAAACGAACTCTTGCTTCAGCAGCGTAATCATTAAAAGCTGAATGTCGCATGTGGTTGTTTGGGTCAAAATCGGCCCAACGTGTTTTAAAAATAATTTTATAGCTCATAGTTTAATGATTTAATGAGAGAATGGTTCAATAAATAAGATTTTGGAAAAAGAATAAAATGCTTCAAAAGTTGTTTAATTTTTTGAGACATTTTATTATGTAATTTATGCTAAAACTTTAGCTATTCTTTTAACAGCTTCGATTAAGTTTTCTTGTGAAGCTGCATAAGAAATACGAATACAGTCTGGCGCACCAAAAGCATCTCCGGTAACGGTAGCAATATTGGCTTTTTCTAATAAGAGCATGGCAAAATCAGATGCGTTTTCAATAGTTTTTCCTTGTATAGTTTTTCCAAAATAAAATGAAACATCTGGAAAAATATAAAAAGCACCTTCGGGAACATTGGTTTTAATTCCTTCAATTTTACTTAGTAAATCGATCATTAAATCTCTTCGAGTTTGAAATTCATCAACCATGTATTGAATTTTAGAAACAGGTGCATCTAAAGCAGCAATCGTAGCTCTTTGTGCAATACAGTTGGCACCCGAGGTTATTTGACCTTGCATTTTGTTACATGCTTTGGCAATCCATTCAGGGGCACCAATATAACCAATTCTCCAGCCTGTCATAGCAAAGGCTTTTGCAACACCATTTACCGTGATTGTTCTGTCATACATGTTTTCAATAGCAGCAAAACTAAAATTTGGTGTTCCGTAATTGATATGTTCGTAAATTTCATCCGAAAGGATATAAATATTTGGATATTTTTCTAAAACTTTGGCTAAAGCTCTAAACTCAGATTCAGTATAAACTGTACCACTTGGGTTGTTTGGTGAGTTAAAGAAAATCAATTTTGTTTTTGGGGTAATCGCTGCTTCTAATTGTGCTGGTGTAATTTTAAAATTCGTTTCAATACTCGATGGAATCTCTATATATTTTGCTTCTGCCAAGGTAACAAGAGCAGAATAACTCACCCAATATGGTGCAGGCAATAAAACTTCGTCACCAGGATTTAGTAAGACCATTACCAAGTTAGCAATAGATTGTTTTGCACCTGTTGAAACTACTATTTGATTAGGCGTGTAATTTAAATTATTATCCCTTTTAAATTTACAACAAATCGATTCACGTAAATCGGCATAACCATTTACTGGGCTGTATGAGTTATAGTTTTCATTAATGGCATCGATTGCGGCGTCTTTAATAAAATCAGGCGTATTAAAATCGGGCTCACCCAAACTTAAACTAATAATATCTTTTCCTTGTTCTTTAAGTTCTCTTGCTTTAGCAGCCATTGCTAAAGTTTGAGATACAGGTAAACTGTTAATTCTGTCGGATAATTGATTTGACATGATAAAAATTAAATGGGATATGTAATAATTGGTTTATGCAACTTCGGGGTGTTTGCCTAAATAATCTAGTTGTTTAAAATGTTCAGAAAAAGCAGCAAAAAAGGTTTTATACTCATTATAAGGAAGGTTAAATTCCTTTGCAGTTTCGCGTACAATTTTTGATAATTTTTTATAATGAACATGCGATATATGCGGAAAAATATGATGTTCAACTTGATGATTTAAACCACCGGTATAAAACTCAACAAATTTATTATCTGGTGCAAAATTTGAAGTGGTAAACAATTGATGAATTGCCCAAGTATGCTCCATATTGCCATCTTTATCTGGCAAAGGCATTTCTGTATTTGGCATTACATGTGCTAACTGAAAAGTTACACTTAAAATGATTCCTGCGGTATAGTGCATAATAAAAAATCCAATCAATACTTGCCACCAAGCAAAACCTAAAAATAAAGGTAAAGCAACCCAAACCGAATAATAAATAATTTTTCCAATGATTAATTTGGTCCATTGCGTAGCTGGATTAGGAAATTTACCATAAGATAATTTTCTTTTTAAGTAATGGTATGATTGCTTAAAATCGGTTGTTATAGCCCAATTAATAGTCAAAAGACCATAAAGAAAAATGGAGTAATATTTTTGAAATTTATGAATATTTAACCATTTGGCATGTTTTGAAAAACGAATAATTCTACCAGCATCAATATCTTCATCTAGACCTTGAATATTTGTATAGGTATGGTGTAAAACATTGTGTTGTACTTTCCAATTATAGTCATTTCCGGCAAGTATATAAATACTACTTCCCATCAATTTGTTTACCCATTTTTTACTTGAAAAAGATTCGTGATTGGCATCATGCATAACATTCATTCCAACTCCAGCCATTCCAACACCAATGACTATCATAGCCAATATTTGTGCCCATCCAGGTAAATCAAGAGTAAAAATTAAAACTAATGGAATAATGAGCAAAGCAAACATAAAGATTGCTTTACTATATAATTTCCAATTTCCGGTACGTTTTATATTATTTTCCTTAAAGTAGTTGTTAACTCTTTTATTTAACGTTCTAAAGAATTTAGTTTTGTCTCTAGTTAAAAATTTGATCTCTTGCATTGAATATCAATTTAGATTGTTAAATCATTAAATTTAAGTTGCAAAGCTAATTATTTTTTAATTGAAACTTTTAAATTTTTGTTAAAATAATAATTTGCTTATTAATTGTATTTTTGCTAAAACTTATTAAGGTTATGGAAATAATATTGCGCTATTTTAATAATTTATCAGAAATACAAATACAACAGTTTTCAAAACTAGAAAATTTGTATAAATTATGGAATGCTCAAATCAATGTGATATCACGCAAAGATATTGACGATTTGTATTTGCGCCATGTTTTACATGCTTTAGGAATTGCAAAAGTACAAGAGTTTAAGCCGGGTTCTAAAATTTTAGATATTGGTACAGGTGGAGGTTTCCCGGGAATTCCTTTAGCGATCATGTTTCCAGAAAGCGATTTTTATTTGGTAGATTCTATTGGTAAAAAAATTAAAGTAGTTCAGGCTGTAGCCGATGAATTAGGTCTGAAAAACGTTAAAAGTGAGCACAATAGAGCTGAGAAAGTAAAAGGGGAATTTGATTTTATTGTTAGTAGAGCTGTAACAAATATGGATGATTTTGTAAAATGGACTAAGAAGAAAGTTGCCAAAAAACAAAATCACGAATTAAAAAACGGAATTTTATACTTAAAAGGAGGAGACTTAAATGAAGAGTTGCAAAACTTTCCTAAAGCAACAATTTACGATTTAACTAACTATTTTGAAGAAGATTTTTTTGAAACAAAAAAAGTGGTACACGTACCTTTAAAGTATAAGCCTTAGACTTTGTTTTTTTCCCAACCAGCTAATCCTGCGGAAACTATAAATTTCATTACCTCACCAGAATTTACATTTAAAGGTTTTATGTTGTCAATAGGTACAATAAATAATTCGCCAGAAAAATTAAATGAATGAGGGAAGTAAACCGCAACTTTATCAATCTCATCAATTAATTTTAAATTTTCTTCAGTAATAAAACCTAATTTTTCGAGATCAGAATTCAAATTTACTTTTACCAAAACGGGTTGATTGAATTTTTTCTCTTTTCCTGCAAAAGCAGAAAATAAATCATTAAAAGCGGAATAGATAAAGTTTAATAATGGAATTCTATCAAGAATTTTATTAAAAACAAGTTTTAAAGGGTTGGCAATTATTGTTTTCCCTAAAAACCCAATAAAAATTAAAAACAATAATAGCGTTAAAAAACCCAAACCGGGAATATTAATGTCAAAAAATTTAAAAAGTAGTTTTTGAGAAATTCCATCCAAAAAAGTAAAAACAGAATAGATTATAAATGCTGTAATGCTTAATGGAGCAATGTACAATAAGCCTTGTAATAGGTAATTGGCTAGTTTTTTCATGATTTAATATGATTTATTTTGTAAAAATAATGTTTTAACTTAGGTTTTTAATGTGCAATAAGTAATTACTTAGTTGATTGATTTAAAATGATGATTTAATTCATATTTTTTAAAATGTAGATGCATATTTTTGCATTTCAATTAAGAAAACATTTTAATTATGAATGATCAAAAAGAATGCTTGGTTTGCAAGAAAGATGCACAAGAAATACCCGTGACTAAATTTTATTATCAAGAATCTCATTTTTATATCTGTCCGCAACATATACCTATTTTGATTCATGATCCACAAAAGTTAATTGGTTTATTACCTGGTGCTGATAAATTGCAGGGAGGGTAAATTAAATTCAAAAAAAAATCTTCAAATTATTATAATTTGAAGATTTTTTAATTTTGACTAAAGACTAAAGTAGTCTATTCACCCAAAAAAGGATAACGATAATCTTTAGCAGGAACAAAAGTTTCTTTGATTGTACGGTTTGAGACCCAACGCAGTAAATTCCAAACAGAACCTGCTTTGTCATTAGTACCTGAGCCTCTTGCGCCACCAAAAGGTTGTTGTCCAACTACTGCTCCAGTAGGTTTATCATTGATATAGAAATTACCCGCAGCATTTTCTAAGGCTTTACTAGCATAGTTAATTATATAACGGTCTCCACTTAAAATTGCACCAGTTAATGCATAATCTGATTCGTCAATAGTTTTTAAAATTTCTTTCCAATTTTCATCTTCATAGACATATAATGTAATAATTGGGCCGAAAAGTTCGGTACACATGGTTTCATATTTAGTATCGGTAGTTACAATAACTGTTGGTTCAATAAAATAACCTTTTGTTTTATCATATCCACCGCCTAAAATAATTTCGGCATTGGTATCTTTTTTTGCCTGATCAATATAACTTGCTAATTTATCAAATGCACCTTCGTGAATTACAGCATTCATAAAATTAGAAGGGTCGTTAGTAGCGCCTAATTTGATAGTTTTTACTTCTTTTTCTAGTCCAGATTTCACTTCTGCCCATTTACTTTTAGGGATGTAAGCTCTTGAAGCCGCAGAGCATTTCTGACCTTGATATTCGAAGGCACCTCTAATTATTGCAGTAACAACTTCATCCGCATTAGCAGTATTGTGCATCCAAATAAAATCTTTACCTCCAGTTTCACCAACTATTCTTGGATATGTGCGGTAAGTGTTTATATTTTCTCCTATTTTTTTCCATAAACTTTTAAAAACACTAGTAGATCCTGTAAAGTGAATTCCCGAAAAATCTTTATGTGTCATTACAGCATCCGTAATCATAACGGGGTCACCATAAACTACATTGATTACTCCATCAGGTAAGCCAGCGGCTTTAAATAAATCGACAATAACTTTCGCAGAATACACTTGACTATCTGATGGTTTCCATACAACAACGTTACCCATTAAAGCGGCTGAAGATGGTAAATTACCAGCAATAGCAGTAAAATTAAACGGCGTTACGGCATAAACAAAACCTTCTAATGGGCGGTATTCCATACGATTCCATATACCGGGAGAAGATATAGGCTGATCTGTATAAATTTGTGCCATAAATTCAACATTAAATCTTAAAAAGTCAATAAATTCACAAGAGGCATCAATTTCGGCTTGCATTACATTTTTTGATTGCGCCAGCATGGTTGCCGCATTCATTCTTGCTCTAAATGGCCCTGCTAATAAATCGGCAGCTTTTAAGAAAATAGCAGCTCTATGTTCCCAAGGCATTTTTGCCCATTCAGTTTTAGCATTTAATGCAGTTTGTATTGCCAAATCTACATGTTCTCTTTTAGCTTTGTGGTAAGTACCTAAAATATGTTGGTGATCATGTGGAGGTTGCATGGTTGCAGTATCTCCAGTTTTTATTTCTTGAGAACCAATATACATAGGAACATCTATTTTTTCGCTGTACATTTTGTCGTACATCGCTAGTACTTCTTGTAATTCTGATGAGCCTGGAGCATAATCTTTAACAGGTTCATTTACAGCTTTTGGTACATTGTAAAATCCGTTTGACATTTGTTTTTATTTTTTGATTGAAATATTCATGTTAAGTGAAAACAAATATACGAATAATGTAATATTTTATGTTTAAGCTGTAAGGTATATATTAAGTTTGTATCTTATTTAACTTTTTATTTAGAATCTAATATAAATTATTCATGTGTACAGTAACTTATTTACCACTAAATGCTTCGGACTTTATACTTACTTCGAGTAGAGATGTTCCGTTTTCACGGGAAAAAGCTCTTGCTCCTAAAAAATATATGGAAGATGGCGTTGTACTTTTTTATCCCAAAGATGGAAAAGCTGGCGGAACATGGATTGGAACTAGTTCAAAAAACAGATTGATTTGTTTATTAAATGGCGGTTTTGAATACCATACTTCTAGAGGATCTTATAAAAAAAGTAGAGGAATTATTGTTAAAGATTTATTGAAATCTGATCATATTCATGATGAGTTAGATCGTATCGATTTGATTGATGTAGAGCAGTTTACTTTAACGATAGTGGATTGGAATAAAACTCTCGAGTTGATTGAGTTCGTTTGGGATGGCAAGAAAAAACACATTAAAATATTACCTCAAAAACCACATATTTGGTCATCATCTACTTTGTATGATGAA
>DAOUTI010000145.1 GCA_030626795.1 Flavobacteriaceae bacterium | reverse complement strand
TCGGTTTATTAACGAATTAATTGAGCTTTTAAAAATTCCATCAATTAGTGCCGATCCAAATTACAAAAAAGATATTTTAAGAACTGCTGATGCTATTAAAGATTCGCTTGAAAAAGCTGGATGTAAAAAAGTTGAAATTTGCGAAACACCAGGCTACCCAATTATCTATGGCGAACATATTATTGACAAAAACTTACCAACTGTTTTAGTATATGGACATTATGATGTGCAACCTGCCGATCCTATTGATTTATGGGACTCACCTCCTTTTGAGCCAGTAATTAAAAAAACCGAGATTCATCCTGAAGGTGCAATTTTTGCTAGAGGTTCTTGTGATGATAAAGGTCAAATGTACATGCATGTAAAAGCTTTTGAGTATATGATCAAGGAGAATACCTTACCCTGCAATGTAAAGTTTATGATTGAAGGGGAAGAAGAAGTGGGTTCATCAAGTTTGGAATGGTTCGTAAAAAGAAATCAAGAAAAATTAAGGAATGATGTGATTTTGATTTCTGATACTGGTATGATAAATAACGTGCAACCATCTATCACCACCGGTTTACGAGGGTTGAGTTATGTTGAGGTTGAAGTTACTGGCCCAAACAGAGATTTACACTCTGGTTTATACGGCGGAGCTGTTGCAAACCCAATCAATATATTGACAAAAATGATTGCCTCCTTACATGATGAAAATAATCATATTACAATTCCTGAATTTTATGATGATGTAATTATCGCTACAGCGGAAGAAAGAAAAGAAATGGCAAAAGCACCATTTTCATTAGATGCTTATAAAAAAGCTATAGATATTAATGAAATTTATGGAGAAAAAGGATATACAACTAACGAAAGAAATTCTATTCGACCAACTTTAGATGTTAACGGCATCTGGGGAGGATATATTGGAGAAGGAGCAAAAACTGTTATTGCAAGTAAAGCTTTTGCAAAAATCTCTATGCGCTTGGTTCCAGATCAAGATTCCGATGAAATAACAAAACTATTTACCAAACATTTTGAGAGTATTGCACCAAAATCAGTTAAAGTTAAAGTTACACCACATCATGGTGGTCAACCCTATGTAACACCAATTGATAATATTGGATATAAAGCTGCCAACAAAGCATATACTAAAACTTTTGGAGTACCTGCAATTCCGCAAAGGTCTGGGGGTAGTATTCCTATTGTTGCTCTTTTTGAACAAGAATTGAAAAGCAAAACCATTTTAATGGGATTTGGTTTAGATAGTGATGCTATTCATTCGCCAAATGAACATTTTGGTATTTTTAATTATTTAAAAGGTATTGAAACTATCCCTTTATTCTACAAATATTATGTTGAATTAGTTAAAAATAAAAAAGATTAGAATTATAAACAATTTTAAAATATTAGACCGAACTCCGTTTTAACAAAACTTTAATATAACGAAAAAGTATTTTGAACAACATATAAGTGGATTAATACGTTGCAATTATTTAAACCTCCCTATTATGTTAAAAAATTTCTTTTGGATGTGTTCTGGTGCAGACACAGATTTACTTCAAAAATGCTCAAAATCTGAACAAGTTAAATATGCCGGTATAGGTGCTACCGTTTTTTTTACTGCGGTAATGGCTTTTATTGCTTCAAGTTATGCACTTTTTACCGTATTTGATTCTACATATATCGCTATAGCATTTGGGCTTGTATGGGGCTTACTCATTTTTAATTTAGATCGATTTATTGTATCAACAATAAAAAAACAAGGTAAACCATGGTTAGAAATAAGTCAAGCTATCCCAAGGTTAATACTGGCTGTAATTATAGCAATTGTAATAGCAAAGCCGCTAGAATTAAAGATTTTTGAAAAAGAAATCAACCAAGTTCTATTAGAGAAAAAAAATGGTTTAACGCTACAAAATAAAGAGCAAATTGCTTTACAATATACTCCTGAAATAAATCGTGTAGAAACTGAAATTCAAAATTTAAATGATGCCATTTCAAATAAAGAAAAAGAAGTTAATGATTTATATCGTACTTATATCACTGAAGCGGAAGGCACTCAAGGAACTTTAAAAATTGGAAAAGGTCCTGTTTATAACGAAAAACGAGAAAAGCATGATGACATGCTTCAAGAATTACAGCAATTAAAAGCTGAAAATAAAAAACAAATTACCACAAAAGAAATTGGCCTAAAAAGTTTAAGAGAAAAACAAAATTTACAAACTGCAAATACGCAACCTATTATAGATGGTTTTGATGGTTTGATGGCAAGAATTAATGCCCTAAATGATTTACCATGGTTACCTTCATTCTTTATATTTTTATTGTTTTTAGCCATTGAAACATCACCTATTTTAGCAAAATTACTTTCCCAAAAAGGTGAATACGACTTGAAGTTTGACAATTATGAAAACGAAATTAAAACCTGGGTTGCCCAACAAAAAAATCAAAGAGAAGAGTTACTTAAAACAGATATTTTGTTAAATAATAAGGTTTATTATGATATAGGGGAAGAAGAAAAAACTTATGCCTACAAAAAACAAAAAGCAGAAGAATTAATGCAATTTCAGTCAGATGCTTTTTATCAAAATCAAAAAAGTATTTTATAATTTTAACTCTTAACCAAATCGTTGTACTGAAAAAGGATTTAAATCTAATGAAAGTTTCTTGTCTGAAATGATTTCAGAAATTAATTTACCCGTACCCGGGCCCATACTCCAACCCATCATGGCGTGTCCTGTAGCAATAGTTAGATTTTTAAATTTTGAATGTCTGCCAATAAAAGGTAATCCATCAGGCGTACAAGGTCGTAATCCGCAAGCTGCATTATCAATATCAGTTTTTGAAATTTTTAAATTTTTATAAAAACTTTCAGCTAATTTTACAATTGATTTTACGCGTGTATAATCAATATTATTATTTATACCTCCTATTTCCATAGTTCCGGCAAAACGAGTAAAACCATTCATTGGTGTTACGCCAACTTTTGCTTCAACAAGTATGGCAGGCATAGTAATTCCAGTTTCTCTTTTTACATTTATCCGATATCCTTTACCCGCCTGAACAGGTATTTTTAAATTTAATTTCTTAGTCAATAAAGGGCTCCAAGATCCGGTAGCCAATACAACTTCATTTGCTGCTAAATCTCTTTTATTAGTTATTATTTTAAGAATTTTATTATTATTATTTTCTAGTTGGAGTACTTTTTCATTTGTGTGAAATTTAATTCCAATTTTTTTTAAATAAGAATAGAGACCTTTCATATATTCATCTGGTGTCATATGAGAATCTCCATCGTAAAAAATTGCCCCTTTAATATTTAAATCAACTTTTGGCTCTAATTTCTTAACATCCTCGATGGATAAAATTTTAGCTTTTAAGCCTTCTTTTATAGCTCTTTGGGCAAGTTTCCATTCTTCTTCCCCACCTTTATCTGTTTGATATAACATGATTAAGCCTTTTTTTTTGTAAAAAAAATCAAACTCATTAGAAGCTCTAATTTCTTCATACAATTCTTTACTAAAAATATTAAAGTCTTTAAGTATTGGGATTGCCTTATCAACTTTTTCTTGTGTTGCCGACTTTTTGAAATTCAACCCCCATTTTATCAAATCAATATCCACTCGGGGTTTTATATAAAAAGGACTTGATTTATGGAACATCCATTTTATTCCTTTATTAATCATTCCCGGTGCAGCAAGAGGAACAAAATGACTTGGAGAAACATATCCCGCATTGACAAAAGATGCTCCACTAGTGATATCGCTTTGATCTATTACAGTTACCTTATGGCCTTCTTTTTGTAAATAATAAGCAGAACTTAGACCAATAATTCCTCCGCCAATAATTACAACGTCTTTATTCATTTATATCAATTCAATTTTACTGCCAAAATTTAAAATTTTTAACTTATTTTTTTAACATACTTTGTAATAATTACAATTTGTGTTGGCCCTACTTTTCCTTCAATGAATTCTGCATTTTCACGATCTAAAGAAATTCTACGAACAGCTGTGCCTTGTTTGGCCACCATACTCGATCCTTTTACTTTCAAATCTTTGATTAAAACAATCGAATCTCCCGCTTGTAAAACAACACCGTTAACATCTCTATGAATTATTTTTTCTTCTTCGTCTTCTCCTTCTCCTGTTGCCTTAGCCCAATCTAGATTTTCTTCATCTAAATAAAGCATATCTAATAAATCTTGTGGCCATCCTTCTGCTCTTAAACGAGTCAACATACGCCATGCTATTACTTGAACGGCTGCAACTTCACTCCACATACTATCATTTAAACAACGCCAGTGATTTGCATCTACTTGGTCAGGGTTTTCTATTTGATCTATACAAGTTTCACAAGCCAAAATACTATCATCAATTGTTCCTTTTGAAGTTGGAGGCACTTCATAAATATTTAAATTTTCAGTAGCTGAGCACAATTCACATTTTGATTCACTTCGAGACTGTAATTTTTTTAGTAAACTCATTTTATTTTTCTTTTGCTAATTTTGAGTTGCAAAAATACATTTAATAAAATATATCTTACAAAATGAATCACATAATTTATTTCATTATCCTATTTAAAAAAAATGCATAAAAAAAGGATGCTAATCAGCATCCTTTTTTTAAACTACAATACTATTTTGAAAGCCCAGCAACGGCAGTATAAATATAATCACCATGAACTCCAGTAAAATATTTACTCATTTTTTTACCTCTAGATTTTCTAACATTTTCATCTGACCATTTTGCTTTATTTAATTCGGTGTTTTTATCAAACATTTTATCAATATCTGCTAAAGATTCAACAATAAATGCTTCAATAAATTCAGTTTTATCAGCTCCCCAAGCATGAACACTAGGATAATAGGCTTTTATATACTCATTTTTATTAATTACATTTTCCAAGCCTTCTTTTCTCAACTTATTAAATTCTTCTTGCGTACCATCTTGAGGAAAAGAAAAATGACTTTTTCGAACATAAAGAACCATATCTTTATCTGGTGTTTTAGTCATAAATTTAGCCCCAGGCATGGTAGCGTAAATTTCATCAGAATGGTCATTAGAATAGTAATTATTTTGTTTTTTTAAATATGCTTTTCTCGCATTTTCATTAGCCCAAGCAACTTTTTCTAAATCACCATTTTTTTTACTTGCTTTATCAATATCTTCCCAAGAGGCATACGATTGTACATAAAGTAATTCTGTATTATCCGCAGTAAACTGGTGTACATAATAGGATGCTCCCATTACATATTCATTTTTAGCAGTAACTTTATCCATATATTCTTTTTCAACAGATTTCCAAGTATCCATATCAAAATCTTTTTGATCCATATTCCAATGCATTTTTGTAACGGTAACATACTCTGGTCTTTTTTCCTCTTGCTGAGCATAAATTATTGACACATTTATTAAGCATAATACCATAAATGAAACAAGTGTTTTGTAGATAATTTTCATAATTATAAGTTTAAGTTAAGTTCTAAAATTATAATGATTTAAGCTATTTTAAAAATCAATTAGGACGAGTGGTAATATTTTTTGTCCGGAAGTATCATAATATTTATCAAAGTGCAGCTTAAAAATTCATTTCAATAACTCTTCTCTAACTTTTTTGGGTAAACTTTCAACTACCAAATCGTAGGAATGATCGATAAGTTCAATAAGAAAATCATAAGGTAAATTTGTGATTTCAACCGTATTCCAATGTTTTTTATTCATATGATAGCCAGGTAAAATTGCATCTTCATTTGCCTCACGGAGTTCAATAGCTCGCTTGGGGTCGCACTTTAAATTAATAGCAGGAGGTATTCTTTCTAGCCCAGATAAGGTGAAAATTTTGTTACAAACTTTAAATACTAAAGTGGTTTCATCAAACGGGAAATGTTCTGTAACACAAGGTTTACTTAAACAATAATCTCTATATTCTTCAATATTCATTTTCTAAAGCTACAAAAAAACAACGATAATTTTATTTCTTGATAAGTAATTTCGCCCTTTAGCATTTCAAAAATAGGTTTTAAACTTATTGTGTTTTCTCCTTTGCTTTCATTTAAAATTTTATTTCTAGCTTTTTTTACTTAGAAGATAAAACCTCCCATTGATCTTTTGACAAAATATTATTTTTTAGATTATCTCGGTAATCTGTTTTTGTAATAACAATTTGTTTTTTAACATTGGCAATCTCATTAACTTTTTTTAAGATATTCTCATCTATCTCTTTATTCATTGAAAGTTCATAAACCTCTTTTTCAAGTGTATTAACTTTTGCTGCTAATTCCATCATTCTTGGATGATTTTGACTACTCCATTTCGATAATTTTTCTTTTTGTTTTTTATCTAATTTGACATCTAATTTTTTTATGAGTTGCATATAATTAGGAAGTGGATTAACATGTTCAATAAGTGAAGTCATTTCAGTCTTATTATCAAAAGGCAATTTCTCTTTATACATTTTTA
>DAOUTI010000144.1 GCA_030626795.1 Flavobacteriaceae bacterium | reverse complement strand
TCTTTCAATATTATCTTTTTCAATAACAGCAATTCTAGCTTCTGTTTCAGCAGCGATATACTCTGCATCAAAATCTTTATAAGATAAAGTTGTTGCTCCCATAGAAGCAACTTGCATTGAAACATCTTTAGAAACTTCTGCAGCATTATCAATTGCTGAAGACAATCCTACTAAAGCAGCAATTTTGTTTCCATGAATATAAGATCCTACAAAAGGAGCTTTTAATGTTTTAAAGTCGTTTAATTGAATTTTCTCACCAATTACACCTGTTTGCTCAATTAATTTTTCAGCAACGGTCATTCCGCCAAAGTCGGCATTTAATAATTCTTCTTTGGTTGTACTTGCTAATGCTTTTTCAGCGATTTCTTTTGCAAGGTTTACAAAAGAGTCGTTTTTACCAACAAAGTCAGTTTCACAACCAAGAACAATTACTGCTCCTTGCGTGTTATCAGCATTTACAATTGCAATTGCTGCACCTTCAGTTGAATCTCTATCTGCTCTTTTAGCAGCAACTTTCTGACCTTTTTTACGTAAAATTTCAATTGCTAAATCAAAATCACCATCTGCTTCAACCAATGCATTTTTACAATCCATCATGCCAGCACCGGTAGTTTTTCTTAACGTATTTACTTCTGCGGCTGTTATTTTTGCCATGATATTAAATCATTTGTAATTAATTGAAAACAATTAATTAAAAGTTAAACAATTATTTTTTTTCACTTGTAGCTTCTTCTGCTTTTACAGGAGCTTCTGCCTTAACTTTAGCTTCCTTTTTTACAGGAGCTTCTTCTACTTTAGCTTTTACAGCAGCTTCTTTAGCTTTAGTAGCAGCTTCTAATGCAGCAGCCTCTTTAGCTTTGATAGCAGCATCTTTAGCGGCTGCTTCTTTTTCTTTAGAGTTTTTTCTATCAGATAAGCCTTCAGCAATTGAATCAGTTAAATAAGATAAAACTTTTTCAATTGATTTTGAAGCATCATCATTAGAAGGAATTACATAATCAATAGCTCTTGGATCAGAATTTGTATCCACCATTGCAAAAATTGGAATATTTAATTTTTGTGCTTCCGCAACAGCAATATGCTCACGTTTAATATCTACTACTAAGATTGCAGCAGGTAAGCGAGTCATATCAGTAATAGAACCTAAATTCTTTTCTAATTTTGCTCTTTGACGATTAATTTGTAATTTTTCTCTTTTTGAAAGTGCATCAAAAGAACCATCTTTTTTCATTCTATCAATATGAGCCATTTTTTTAACAGCTTTTCTAATAGTGATAAAGTTAGTTAACATACCACCTGGCCAACGCTCAGTAATATATGGCATGTTTACGCTTTCTGCCTTTTCAGAAACGATATCTTTTGCTTGTTTTTTTGTTGCTACAAAAAGTATTTTTCTACCAGATGCTGCAATTTTATTTAAAGCACCATTAGCTTCTTCAATTTTTGCAGCGGTTTTGTAAAGATCAATAATGTGAATTCCTTTACGCTCAGTATAAACATAAGGAGCCATGTTTGGATCCCATTTTCTTGTTTGGTGACCGAAATGTACACCTGATTCAATTAATTCTTTTATTTCAATGTTTGCCATTTTGTTTTAGTTTACGTTCCGTTTTATTTAGCAACAATTAAGTAGCGATAAATCGATCTTAACTGTTTGGATGCTATACTTTTACGACAACAGTTTATTAATATTTTTAATTCTCAATAATAAATATGTATTCGATAATAATCGAATAAATAGATAATTAACGTTTCGAGAACTGGAATTTTTTTCTTGCTTTTTTCTGACCGAATTTTTTACGTTCAACCATTCTTGGATCTCTTGTCATTAATCCTTCCGCTTTTAAAAGAGGTTTATTGTCTTCATCAAGCTCAACTAATGCTCTAGAGATTGCTAAACGAACAGCTTCGGCTTGACCAGTAATACCACCACCTTCAACTTTAGCTTTGATGTCAAAACTAGTTGCATGATCGGTTAAATTTAAAGGTTGCTTCACTTTATACCTTAAAGTATCTGTTGTAAAGTACTTGTCATACTCTTTATTATTTACTGTAATGTTACCTTTTCCTTCTGAAAGATAAATACGAGCAACAGCTGTTTTTCTTCTTCCTATTTTGTGAATAATTTCCATATTACTTGAAATCGTTTAGGTTAATAGTTTTTGGATTTTGTGCTTCTTGGTTGTGTTCAGTTCCAACATAAACATAAAGGTTTCTAAACAATGCACTTCCCAATTTATTTTTTGGTAACATTCCTTTTACAGCTTTTTCAACTACACGAACTGGATCTTTACCAAACAATTCATTTGCAGTTAGCGATCTTTGTCCTCCTGGATAACCTGTATGGCGAATATAAGTTTTATCTTCCCATTTGTTACCAGTTAAAATAATTTTTTCTGCGTTGATAACTACTACATTGTCTCCACAATCAACGTGAGGTGTGTAGTTAGTTTTACGTTTACCTCTAATTAGCAATGCAATTTTTGAGGCTAGACGACCCAACGTTTGGCCGTCTGCATCAACCAAAACCCACTCTTTATTTACAGTGTTTTTGTTAGCCGATACTGTTTTGTAACTTAATGTATTCACAATTAAATTTTTTGTATGATTAAACATTCATTTTTCTCTTCGTAAAAAGAGTGTGCAAAAGTACAACTATTTATTTGTTTAGCAAATAGCTTTTTCAATATATTTTTCAATTACTTGCTTTCTAATAAACAGGTTGTTAATGATGGATTTAACTTTTAATTATGATTAATTTACAAAACCAAAAGATCATTTTTTTTAACTTTCAAAATTGTTGTAACAAATTAATTTAACAAGCGTCTTTTAAACGAAATTAATTTAAAGAAGTTATGTCTTAAAAGGTCAATTAAAGTCATATAAAATCAAGTAATAAATATGAGTTTAGATCTTAAAAAATAAAAAAATTGAAAAACACATTTATAATCGTCGTATGTATTCTTACCTCTATTTTGGTTCAAGGTCAAGAAATAGAAAATAAAGTACCAAAAAGAATTTACACCACTCAGAGTATTGGCGCAAATAAAGCCCCTGAAATTGATGGTTTTATCAAAGAAGATATTTGGAGCCTTGTAGAATGGCAAGGTGACTTTATAGAAAGAAGCCCCGATGAAAATACACCACCTACACAACAAACCAAATTTAAAATTCTTTACGACGATAAGAATTTATATATAGCTTTTAGAGTATTGGATACCGAACCCGATAAAATTGTAAAACGATTATCCAGACGAGACGGATTTGAAGGCGATTATATGGAAATTCATTTTGATAGCTATCATGATTTTCGCACAGCTTTTTCATTTACAGTTACTGCAGCAGGTGTAAAAGGAGACGAAGCTATTTCAGAAAATGGAAATAATTTTGACGAAAGTTGGAATCCCATTTGGTATACAAAAACAAATATTGATTTAGAGGGGTGGACAGCAGAATTAAAAATACCATTAAGTCAATTACGATTTGGTAAAAGTGAAGAGCAAATATGGGGATTACAAGTAATGAGAAGATTGTTTAGAGAAGAAGAACGATCATTATGGCAAAGAATTCCAAAAGATGCACCAGGCTGGGTAAGTGAATTTGGAGAATTACACGGTTTGTTAAATTTAAAACCTCAAAAGCAAATTGAGATTCAACCATTTTTATTAGCACAATATGATACTTACCCTAAAGAAGATGGCAACCCTTTTAGAGATGGTGATGATTTTTCTATTAATGGAGGTTTAGATGCAAAAATTGGTATAACAAATGATTTGACCTTAGATTTAACAGTAAATCCCGATTTTGGACAAGTAGAAGCTGACCCTGCAGCAATATCATTAGATGGGTTTGAAATATTTTTTAGGGAACAAAGACCTTTTTTCGTTGAGAATAAAAATATTTATGACTTCGAATTTGCTGATAACCAAGATAATTTATTCTTTTCAAGAAGAATTGGTAGGCAACCTCAAGGCTACCCAAATTTATCAAATGTTGAATTTGGAGATGTGCCCATAAATACCACCATTTTAGGTGCTGCAAAATTTAGTGGTAAAACAAAAAATGGGCTATCCATTGGTATTCTAGAGAGTGTAACTGCAAAAGAATATGCCGAAATTAAAGGTGGTGATAAAAAAAGAAAAGAGCTGGTTGAGCCTTTAACCAATTATTTTGTTGGGCGACTTCAAAAAGATTTTAATGAGAGAAATTCATTTATCGGAGGAATTTTTACGGCAACAAACAGAAAGATTGAAGGTAACCTAGATTTTTTAAGAGAAAAGGCTTATACTGGTGGTATAGATTTTAAGCACCAATGGAAAGATAGAAAATATTATGCTGAGGGTAATATGATTTTAAGCCATGTTCAAGGGAGTAAAGAAGCGATTACTCTAACTCAAGAATCACTTACGCACTTATTTCAAAGAGTTGATGCTAGCCATGTTAGTGTAGATCCTAACCGAACATCACTAACAGGTACAGGAGGTAAAATTGAAGCTGGTAAAGCTGGTAGTGGTAACTGGAACTATAGTGGCGGATTTATTTGGCGATCTCCCGAATTGGAATTGAATGATATAGGTTTTTTACGTCAAGCGGATGAAATAAAACAATATGCGGATTTGAATTATAAAATTCTAAAGCCATTTGGTAACTTTAGAGATATTCGTTCAAATTTTGGACAATTTTCGACCTATGATTTTGATGGAAATTACAATAGACTACAATTTAGGTGGAGTACTTATGGTGAATTCAAAAATAATTGGTGGACAGATATAGGTTTTATGTATAAACCACGAATATATTCAAATACAACACTTCGTGGCGGTCCGCGATTTCGATTCTCTGATGAATATATAAACTGGTGGTTTTTTGGAACAGATTCAAGAAAAAAAGTAAGATTTAGATTTGGATATATAATTTCACAGGCCAAACAAAACCATTTTGGATTTTACAAAGTGGAGGCAGGAATTACTTATCAACCTACCAATGCTTTAAATATTTCAATTAGTCCAGAATATTCAAGAAACCCCAATAAAACACAATATGTAAACGAAAAAAGTTTTAATGGTGATGCACGTTATATCACTGGTGAAATTGACAATCGAACTTTTAGTACATCTATAAGAATAAACTATGCAATAAATCCAAATTTATCTATTCAATATTATGCTGAACCTTTTATTTCAAAAGCCAATTATACAAATTTTAATCAGATTGCCGACCCGGTAGCAAGTGACCTAAATGATAGGTACCAATTATATACTGATGATCAGATTTCTTATGACGGTACAACATATCATGTTGATGAGAACAGAAACGGTACCACCGATTATTCATTTAGAAACCCTGATTTTGCCTATGTACAGTTCAGGTCAAATTTAGTTTTACGATGGGAGTACATCCCAGGATCAGAAATATTCCTGGTTTGGTCGCAAGGTAATACTGGTTTTGGAGACCCTGAAGATGGATTGGGTGAGAGTCTCAATAAAGAAATACTTCAAGAAACACCAGATAATACTTATTTGATAAAAGCTACTTTTAGATATGTTTTTTAGAGATTTAAGTCAAGAGTCGAAAGTCGAGAGTCAAGAGTTGGAAGTCAAGAGTCTAGAGTCTAGAGTCTAGAGTTGGAAGTTGGATATTGGAAGTCAAGAGCCGAAAGCAGGAAGTTTTTTTAGATAAGTTAATTCATGACTTCGATAATTCTATATCTTAAATATTTTCAGAGTGTACAAAACCTGAACGCAGAGCTAGGTCACCATGCACATGTAAAGGGTAAAAATCAAGGAGATTAGAAGGGTTTTATTAATTCGTTGATTAATCAGATTATCAGTGACCGTTACGCAGTAAGCTCCTTGGTCAGGAAAAGATTTTTTTCGTTCTTTTTTCATCTTTGAAAAAAGGACAAGAAAGAAGAAGTTGGGTATAAGTCAAGAGTCGAGAATTAAAACCCATTCATAACTCATAACTAAATCAATGCGCTTCTAACCAATTCTTACCCTCACCTAGATCAACAGTTAACGGAATGGTTAATTTAAATGCATCCTCCATTGCTGATTTTATAATGGGTTTCAATATTTCTAATTCGTTATTATGCACATCAAAAACCAATTCATCATGCACCTGTAAAAGCATTTTCGATTTGTAATTTTCTTTTTCTAGGATTTCATGAATGTTAATCATAGCTATTTTAATAATATCAGCAGCCGTGCCTTGTATAGGAGCATTCACAGCATTTCGCTCATCTGCAGCACGAACAATGGAATTTCGAGAATTGATATTTTTTAAATATCGACGCCTACCTAATAAAGTTTCTACATAGCCATGCTCTTGGGCAAATTCAATTTGTTTTGAGATATAAGCTTTTAATGTTGGGTAAGTCTCATAATAAGTTTCTATCAATTCTTTAGCTTCAGATCTGCTCAAATCGGTTTGCTGACTTAAACCAAATGCAGAGACGCCATAAATAATGCCAAAATTCACAGTTTTTGCATTACTTCTTTGCTCGCGAGTAACTTCTTCTAAGGGTAC
>DAOUTI010000166.1 GCA_030626795.1 Flavobacteriaceae bacterium | reverse complement strand
TGATACTTTTCAGACAAACGCTTTGCGAAATACAACGGAGATGGTCTACCAACATAATCTTTTAACAACGAGTCAAACTCTTCTTTAAAAGAAGGTTCGCTCATTATTTGAAGGTATTTATTTTGCAATTCCTCAACATTAGGATATAGCATTTCTGGCACAAATGAACCTCCAAATTCTCCATAATACCCTTTCTCGTTAGCGTGATAGTTTGTTTTCATTTTTTAATATATTCACTCACCTATTTTAAGGCTTTGTTTAAATTCTTTTAATTTTTCTATATTCTTTAAACCTAGTTTTATTTCAAATCTACTATTTATATCTAAAGCAAAACAATAGTTTGATGCCTTACTTTTTAAAAATAATTTTAAGCTATCTACTTCTTCCAAACCAATACCGCCACTCAAAAAATAAGGTTTGGTACTTGGATAATTATTTAACAACTCCCAATTAAAAACAATACCATTACCACCTCTCTCTTTTCCTTTGGTGTCGAATAAAAAATAATCACAAACAGATTCGTATGCTCTTATCTTTTCAAAATCAAAATGATTCCCAACCGAAAAAACTTTGATTACCTCTATATCAATTTGCATCATTTTTTGGCAAAACTCAGCACTTTCATCGCCGTGTAATTGTATCGCTTTTAATTTGTATTTTTTAATTTTTTTAAGAATAAATTCTTCGGAAGCATTTACAAAAACACCTGTTTTTTTTATCTTTTTAGAAATTTTAGGAATCTCACCTTCAAAATTTCTCTTTGATTTTTCAAAAAAAATAAAACCCAAATAATCTGAAGCTAATTCAGCAATAGCTTGAATATTCTCTGGATATTTCATTCCACAAATTTTAAGTTTAATTTTCATTATAATTTGTTTAAAAATTCATGAGCTGCAGCACCTGGATTATCTGTTTTCATAAAATTTTCTCCTATTAAAAACCCTTTAAAACCATACTTTTTTAACTCATCTATTGCCGAAACCTCACTAATACCACTTTCTGATATTTTTACTTTATCATTTGGGATTAAGGCCGATAAATTTTTACTCGTTGATAATGACACCTCAAAAGTTTTTAAATTTCGATTGTTTACACCAACCATATCTACATGGTTTAAATCTGATTTGTTTAGTTCTTCTTTATTGTGAATTTCTAGCAAAACTTCTAAACCCAATTGGTGTGCCAATTTAGAAAATTCCTTAATTTCATTTTCTGTCAAAATTGCTGCTATCAGCAAAATTGCATCCGCTCCAAAAGCTTTCGCTTCATAAATTTGATAAGTATCAATGATAAATTCTTTTCTTAAAATAGGAATCTCTACAGTATTTCTAACCTGAATTAAATCATCCAAACCACCACCAAAATATTTGGTATCACCTAAAACTGAAATACCCGAAACACCAGCTTTTTCATATCCCTTAACCACTTCAATTACACTACTTGTGTGATTAATTACTTGTTTAGATGGTGAACGTCGCTTAAATTCAGCAATAATTCCACTACATGTTTTTATACTTGTAGCCAATGAATTAGTTTTACGTAAAAACATAGGTGCTTGCTGTAAAAAATTAATCGGGATTACTTTCTTTTTAGCTACAACTTCTCTTTGTTTATCAACAACTATTTTATCTAGAATATTCATTATTTACTTGCTTAATTCTACTAATTTAGTAAATGATTGTAAAGCACTTTTACTTTCTAATGCTATTTTTGCTTTTTCAAAACCTTCAAGGTGACTTATTTTTTCAACAACCGAAATTGCCAAACCTGCATTTGCACAAACTACATTTTGTTGTGCTTCTGTACCTTCTCCGTTAAGAATTTTCATGAAAATAGCAGCACTATCTTTTACTGTTAATCCACCGTAAATATCCGATTGTTTTAATTGTGAAATTCCTAACTCAGAAGGGGTAACCATTTTATCTTCTTGTTTTGTAATGATCTTTGTTTGGTTTGTTAATGAAATTTCATCATAACCCGCCAAATCATGTAAAATGGCATAATTTTTATCGGTGTTTTGATACAAATAACCGTACATTCTTGCCAATTCTAAATTAAAAACTCCAACCATTTGATTTTTTGGAAAAGAAGGATTCACCATCGGACCCAACATATTAAAAAATGTTTTAACACCTAATTCTTTTCTAATTGGTGCCACATTTTTCATCGCTGGATGAAAAAGAGGTGCGTGTAAAACACATATCCCTGCTTGTTCGATTGATTTTTCTATTTCCCCTTGCTTATTGGTAAAATTTACCCCTAAATATTCCAATACATTGGAAGAACCACAGGTAGAAGAAACGCCATAATTACCATGTTTGGAAACTTTTACTCCTGCACCAGCTGTTACAAAAGATGCTAAAGTTGAAATATTAAAAGTGTCTTTTCCATCACCACCTGTACCACATAAATCAATGGTATTATAAGCCGTTAAATCAATTGACAAACATAAATCCAATAATGCTTCTCTAAATCCATCTAACTCATCAACCGAAATACTTCGCATCATATATACCGTTAAAAATGAGGCTATCTGACTCGTATTATAATTACCTTTTGAGATATTTACCAAAACATTTTTCGCTTCCTGTTTGGTTATTTTTTCTTGGTTGATTAGTCTGTTTAAAATATTTTTCATTCCTAAGTATTCTAATTATTTACCCAATTTTTCAATATTTGTTTTCCTTGAGGTGTGAGTATAGATTCTGGGTGATACTGCACTGCTCTAACATCATAAGTTTTATGCTTTAATGACATTATTTCTCCATTCTCATCAACCGACGTTACCAATAACTTGCTTGGTAATTTTTTAGAAACGACCCATGAATGATAACGACCCACTTCTAATTTTTTGGGTAAGCCTTTATATAAAATTTCATCGTCATTTGTTCGTTCCACTTCCGTAGAAACACCATGATAAACTTGATCTAAATTTTCAATACTTCCACCAAAAACTTCAGCTATAGCTTGTTGCCCTAAACAAATTCCTAAAATACTTTTGGTTGCTGCATATTGTTTTATTATTGGTTTTAACAATCCAGCCTCATCAGGAATACCTGGCCCTGGTGAAAGCAATATTTTATCAAAGGCATCAACTTCATCTAAGGTTAATTTATCATTCCGTTTAACGGTAACATCACAATTTAAATCTTGTAAATAATGGACAAGGTTGTAGGTAAATGAGTCGTAATTATCGATTACTAATACTTTTTTCATGTGTTAATTTTTATTGTTTTTTAATGGTCACATGCTGTTCGCCATTAATCATTTTTTTGTAATACAATTTTTTATACGCTCGTTTCATGGCTTAAATAGTTTCTGCTAATTCTAAAGCTGTTTTTAAAGCTCTTAATTTATGATACACTTCTTGCATTTCATTTTCAGCTGAAGATTTTGCAACAATTCCTGCTCCAGCTTGATAAAACAATCTATGATTTTTACTTAAAAAAGAACGAATAATAATGGCGTGATTAAAGTTTCCGTTAAAATCCATAAACCCAATTGCGCCACCGTAAAAGGTTCTATTTGTCTTTTCATATTTTTCGATCAATTGCATTGCTTTATGCTTTGGTGCACCAGATAATGTCCCGGCAGGAAAAGTATCGGCAACAACTTGATAAGTAATAGCATCTTTAAACTTTTCTCCTACAACTTTAGAAACCAAATGAATAACATGCGAAAAAAACTGAATTTCTTTATAGGTTTCAACCTTAACGTTATTTCCGTTTCTACTTAAATCATTACGAGCCAAATCGACCAGCATTACATGTTCAGCATTTTCTTTATCATCTTTTGATAATAGTTTCGCCATTTCTAAATCTTTTTCGTCATTTCCTGTTCGCTTAAAAGTTCCTGCTATGGGGTGTATTTCTGCCTTACCATTATTCACAACCAATTGTGCTTCTGGCGAGGAACCAAAAATTTTAAAATTTCCGTAGTCAAAGTAAAACAAATATGGAGATGGATTGATCGAACGTAAAGCTCTATACACATTAAATTCGTCTCCTTTAAATCCTTGAGAGAATCGTCGTGATAAAACCAATTGAAAAACATCACCTCTATAACAATGTTTTTTGGCTATTTCTACATATTCTTTAAACTCATCATCCGAAAAGTTTGAAGTTTCATCATCTGCATTTTGAAAACTATAAGATGCGAAATTTTTGTTGGCAATAAGTTGATTAATTTCATCAATATTACTATCTCCACTATAGTTATGCGAAAAAATATAAGCCTCATTCTTAAAATGATTAATTGCAATTATGTTTTGATAAACTGCATAATAAATATCAGGAATGTCTAAATCGTCTTCTTTCTTTGAAATCTCGACATCTTCAAAATATTGAACCGCATCGTAAGAAATATATCCAAACAAACCGTTATTTATAAATTTGAAATCTTGATTTTCTGTTTCAAATTTCTGACTAAAATTGTGAATTATTTGAGGAACTTTTGTTTTATCACTAATATTTGTTTCAATTATTTTCCCATCAGGTAAATGCTCTATTATTTTTTTATTTTTTATAGAAATACCCGCAATCGGATTACAACATATATAAGAAAAGCTATTTTCATTACCGTGATAATCAGAACTTTCCAACAAAATACTATTTGGGTATTTATCTCTAATTTTTAAATATATACTAACAGGCGTTATGGTATCTGCCAATATTTTTTTAAAATGTGTTTTTAATTTATACTTCATTTTATTTTAATTAATGATAAAAAAAAGGCTTGTCGTGAAGACAAGCCTTTTGATATTTATATATACAAGGTACTACTTCACAAATTATTTTTCTGTAAAGACCACCACCAAGTATTTAATTTTTGTGTGTTCATATTTATATTGGCAAATTTATAAACTTTTTTTAATTATCAAAGAAAATTTATGTATTTATTAAAAAAAATCTAATAACCTTATTATTATCTTATTTTTTAGATAACTTTATTAAGGAACTAATTGTACTTCTTTCCAATCGGTACCATTATGAAAATACAATTTATTATCAGTACCAACATATAAATCTCCTAAATCTCCTGCTGGTGCTGCTGCTAGAGGCTCTAATCGCATAACTCCATTAATATGTACTTTTTGCAATGGTGCATCAATACCAAAACCAACATTTCCTTCAATATATGAATCAATATCTGGCACCGAATAAATCGAATAATTAGCTGCTGTTCCTTTATTAAAAGTACCATCAATATAAATAGCGTAAGAATTTGTGGCAGTACTTGACCCATAATACTCAAAATAAGCACCATACAAATTAGTAATAGTACCATTATTAGTTATTGAAAAATCTCCTAAATAAGCATTATCAACATGGGCGCCTACACTATTATCTATAGCACCAACAGTACCCAAACCAGTGGTTATAACTCCTCCTGCATAGTTATAAAGCACATTATATGATCCATAACCATTATCAACACTACTATGATTCAATAAATAATTCCATGGTCCAAACCCATTAACAATACTTGCTCCAGCCGCATTAT
>DAOUTI010000018.1 GCA_030626795.1 Flavobacteriaceae bacterium | reverse complement strand
TTAAGGCTTCGTAAGGGTTTGGATATGTTTCACGGCGTAAAATGGTTTGAATAGCTTCAGCTACTACAGCCCAATTGTTTTCTAAATCTTTTGCAAATGCCTCTTTGTTTAATAACAGTTTGTTCAATCCTTTCATGGTCGAAGTAAACGCAATGATGGTATGTCCAAAGGGTACACCAACATTTCTTAACACTGTTGAATCCGTTAAATCTCTTTGCAGACGAGAAATAGGTAATTTGGCTGATAAATGTTCAAATATTGCATTGGCTAAGCCTAAGTTTCCTTCGCTATTTTCAAAATCGATAGGGTTAACTTTATGCGGCATTGCCGAAGAGCCTACTTCACCTTTTTTAATTTTTTGTTTAAAGTAATTCATAGAAACATATTGCCATATATCTCTGTCTAAATCAATTATGATGGTATTTATTCTTTTTAAAGCATCAAAAAACGCGGCAATATGATCATAATGTTCAATTTGTGTTGTTGGAAATGAATGGTGTAAACCTAATTTGTTTGCAACGAAATTAGTTCCAAAATCTTTCCAATCCATTTGAGGGTAAGCAACCAAATGTGCATTGAAATTACCTGTTGCTCCACCAAATTTTGCAGCAAAAGGTATGTTATTTAATAAAGATATTTGTTGTTTTATTCTTTCTACAAAAACAGAAATTTCTTTTCCTAATCGCGTTGGAGAAGCTGGCTGACCGTGAGTTTTAGCAAGCATAGGAATTGCCTTCCAATCGTTAGATAAGCTTTCTAATTTTTGAACCAAATTGTTCAGCTCAGGAACATAAACTTTTTCAAAAGCATCTTTTATTGATAGTGGAATGGCTGTATTATTAATGTCTTGTGAAGTTAGTCCAAAATGGATAAATTCTTTAAAAGATTGTAAATTTAAGGTGTCAAATTTTTCTTTGATAAAATACTCAACAGCTTTAACATCGTGGTTGGTGACGCTTTCGATATCCTTTATTTTTTGAGCGTCTTGTGATGTAAAATCTATATAAATTTTACGCAATACACCAAATAGCTTGTTGTCAAAAGCTTTTAATTGTGGTAATGGAATTTCACAAAGAGCAATAAAATATTCGATTTCAATCTTAACACGATATTTTATTAAGGCTTCTTCTGAAAAAAATGGCGCTAAAGATTCAATTTTATTACGGTATCTACCGTCAATTGGCGAGATGGCATTCAAGCTTGTTAAACTCATTTGTTGGACTTTTAAAATAAGCTGCAAAAATAGGCTAATATGTTTAAAGTAAAAAAGGTAAAAAGAATTTATAAAATTTGATTCTTTATTTGAAAGCTAGTAGTCTCAATATCTTTTTTGCACGAGATTGATAACCAGCACTTCCAGAGTTTGTATTTTTTTCTAAAATTAGTTTTAACTCTTGGAGTACCCATTTGTATTCTAATCCTAACAAATATAATGTGTCCATTGCAAAAGCTTGTGTAGCGACTTTGTGGTTTGAGATAATCCAATCAAAATTGGATTCAATAATTTTCTCCTTTTGATTTTTTGTTAATTTTAAATCGTTTTTTCTAACTGCTTTTACAATATATAAACAAATTTTTGATATAGGCCTTAATGCGCTTTCATCTGTTATTGTATTTATGTTATTGATGAAAAAATCGAGATGATTTATTATTAATAAAATATTTTTTTGGCAAACCAATTCTAATACCCAAGTAGATTTTATAGCAGTTCTATCTTGATTTTCAAAAACCAATTCCAATAAAAAAGAAAATGTTTCTGGGTTGGTAATTACAAAATCGGTTGCAGCATCTCTATAAACTCTTTTGGCATTGATTACTTGATCGATCTGATTTGTCAAATCATTTTTGTTCATCTTCTTTTTGTTTGTCTTTTTTCTTTGGAGATAGTTTAATCATTAAATAAACAAAGCCAACAAGGATGTGACCAATAACCAATATCATTATGGTATAGTACCAAAAATTTGAATCGCGCATATTTTAATTTTTAATTTGAAACAAAATTAAAAAATATTTTTACTTTTACAATTCTAATCTACTGAAGATTAAATAAAATATTAATTCTTTAGAATAAAAAATAATATGAAAAAAATAATCTTGATTTTAATATTAGTTGCAAGTGTGTTTTCCGCGGAAGCGCAAAGCAAAATTAATAAATATGATACTAACGGTAAGAGAGATGGGGTTTGGAAAAAGTTTTACAGTAACGATCGTGTGCGGTATGTTGGTACTTTTGACCACGGAAAAGAAATAGGTGTCTTTAAATATTACGCTGCTTCAAATTCTGATAATCCGATAATTATTAAAAAGTACCATAAAAATGATGCTTTTGCAGATGTTCAGTTTTTTACAACTTCAGGTATTTTAGAGAGTGAAGGTAAAATGGAGGGTAAAAATAGAGAAGGAAAATGGTTGTTTTATCACCCTAACGGAAAATCGGTAATGAGTGAAGAAAACTATGAAAATGGAAAATTACAAGGTGTTTATAAAACCTTTTATTTAACGGGAGAACCTACTGAAACTTCGGCATATAAAAACGGGTTACAAGACGGAAATTATAAAAAATATTCAATTAAAGGGTTTTTATACCAAGACTTCAATTATAAAAATGGCATGCTAAATGGCATGGCAATTTATTACAGTCGTAAAACAGGCGACTTAATAAAAAAAGGGCCATTTAAAGACGATTTACGTGTAGGTACTTGGGAAAATTATGTAGATGGTGAATTGGTGAGTACCGAACAGCCTGCGATAAAACCTAAAAGAGAAGATAATTAGGAGGTTATTGGTTGTTGGTTTTTTCCTTTTTATTAATTGAAAGTTAGAAACTTAATCTTAGCCAACAACTAAAAACCAATAATCAACAAGTACTAAAATCTAGAAACCAATTCACTATCTTTGCAAACTCTAAAATTAAAAAATGAAAAGAGTTATTGTTGGTCTTTCCGGTGGTGTAGATTCGAGTGTAGCAGCCTATTTATTAAAAGAGCAAGGCTATGAGGTTATTGGTCTGTTTATGAAAAACTGGCACGATGACTCGGTTACTATTTCTAATGAATGTCCGTGGTTAGAAGATAGTAATGATGCCATGTTGGTTGCCGAAAAACTAGAAATTCCTTTTCAGGTTGTTGATTTAAGTGAACAATATAAAGACCGGATTGTTGATTATATGTTTCGTGAATATAAATTGGGTAGAACTCCAAATCCTGATGTACTTTGTAATCGTGAAATTAAATTTGATGTTTTCATGAAAATTGCTTTAGATTTAGGTGCAGATTATGTGGCAACCGGTCATTATTGCCGTAAATCGGAGATGGTTAAAGAGGACAATACAATTTATAGTTTATTAGCAGGGAAAGATAATAACAAAGATCAATCGTATTTTTTATGTCAGTTATCACAAAATCAATTGGCAAAATCTCTTTTCCCTATTGGGGAATTGACCAAACCAGAAGTTAGAAAAATTGCAGCAGAATTAGATTTGGTTACTGCAGAAAAAAAAGATTCACAAGGATTGTGTTTTATTGGGAAGGTAAGGTTACCTGATTTTTTACAACAAAAATTAAAACCCAAAGAAGGTGTAATTGTTCAAATACCTAATGATTCACCAATTTATAGTAGAGAGACTCCTATTTTTAGCAACAAAAAAGAAGAATTAGAATTTTTTAGTAAAAAATACACTTATTCTTTAGAAGACGGAAAAGTTGTTGGTAAGCACCAAGGAGCTCATTATTTCACTAAAGGTCAGCGAAAAGGCTTGGCAGTAGGAGGTACTATTGAACCTCTTTTTGTTATTGATACCGATGTTAACGAAAATGTAATTTATGTTGGTGAAGGTAAAAATCATAAAGGTTTGTATCGTAATGTTTTGTTTGTAAACAACAATGAAATTCATTGGGTTCGTCAAGATTTAGCATTACAAGTAGGTGAAGAAATGGAAGTACAAGCTCGTATTCGATATCGCCAAGCTTTAGAAAATGCAACTTTGTACAAAACAGAAAATGGTTTGTATGTTGCTTTTAAAAATCAACAATCGGCTATTACAGAAGGCCAGTTTGTAGCTTGGTACCAAGGTGATGAATTGTTGGGATCGGGTGTAATTTCTTAACATTTAAATTTTAAAAAATGATTCATTTAATTGTTGGGAACACAGGTTCAGGAAAAACAACCTATGCCAATAAACTAAAAAAAGAAATTGGAGGAGTTGTATTTTCAATTGATAAATGGAATAATATTTTATTTATTCCAGATAAAAATATAAAAGATGGTTTAGCATGGTTTTTGGAAAGAATTGAGCGTTCTGAGTCATTAATTATGAGCTTAATCAAACAATTAGAAAATATAGGAGTAGATGCTATTCTTGATTTAGGCTTATCAAAATCTGTGCATAGAGAAAAATTTAAAAACTTTGCCAGTTTGAATTCGTATAAAGTAAAAACTCATTTTTTAGACATTTCAAAAGAAATCAGATTATCTAGAATTATTCACCGAAATGAAAAAAAAGGAGATACTTTTGAATTTGAAGTAACTCAAGAAAATTTTGATTTTATGGAGCATTGGTTTGAAAAACCAACCACAGCAGAATTAAAAAACAGTGTTATAATTAGGGAATAATACCAATTTAATTATTTTTTGAAATAAAATATTTCTTTCCTAAAACAACAATCCAAATACCACCAAGAATTAATATAGAGGTAATGGTTAATCGTTGCGTAATAGTTTCGTTAATAAACAATACACCTCCAAAAGCAGCAATTACTGGTACTAATAATTGTACAACAGCAGCTTGAATAGAAGTCAATCCTTTTAAAGTTGCATACCAAATGGCATAACCAATACCTGAAGTAATTCCGCCAGAGATTATGGCTAAAACTATGCCTTCAAAAGAATAATTTTCTTTATTAAAGGTAATTAAAAGCAAAATTATTACAAATGGTATGGTTTTTAAAAAATTATATGCAGTATCTATTAATGGGCTTTTTGAATTGCGCCCATTTATGGTGTAAACACCCCATGCAATTCCAGCCAATGACATTAGAATAAACCCAATTGTTGAAGGCGTATTGACTCCTGGTAAAATTAAATAAACAAATCCTGCAAAGGAAAGTACCATCCCAAGCCATTCTGTAAAATGTAATCGGTATCCATTATATATTGATATTAAAATCATGGTAATTTGCACAGCACCAAATAAAATTAAAGCTCCGGTTCCTGCATCTAATGATATATATGCATATGAAAAAGCAACGGCATAAATAAAAAGCATAAAGCTAGAAAGCCAACTTCCTTTTGTAGATGGTTCTGTTTTGTTTTTACGTAGTTGAATAACTACAAAAAGAACAATTGCACCTGTAAGTAAACGAATACTTGTAAACCCAGATGCACCAATAACATCATTACTTAATGCCAATCGTGCTAAAATGGAATTTGCGGCAAAAGCAATAAGTGCTAGTGTTGTATAAATTATGGTTTTTGAATAATTGATATTTGATGTTTTGATTGTATAAAAATACGAATTAAGGTGTAATATTTTAAAAGTGCCACTTGGTTTAATACTAGTTTTTTAAATTTAATAAAAAATAAGTTATTAAGTAAACTTTATTTAAAGCAGCTAATGATATATATTTGAAATAGAAAAAATTAAAATGCAAAATAAAATCACCAAGCTATTTAAAATAAAATACCCAATAATTCAAGCAGGTATGATTTGGGTTAGTGGTTATAAATTGGCTTCAGCTGTTAGTAATGCTGGAGGATTAGGCTTAATTGGAGCGGGCTCTATGTATCCAAATGTTTTAAGAGAACACATTCAAAAATGTAAAAAAGCTACCAATAAACCGTTTGGAGTTAATATTCCACTATTTTACCCTGATTTGGATGAAATTCTTCAAATTATTATTGAAGAAAAAGTAAAAATTGTTTTTACATCTGCTGGTAATCCAAAGCTATACACCTCTTTTTTAAAGGATAACGGAATTACAGTTGTGCATGTAGTTAGCAGTGTAAAATTTGCTTTAAAGTCACAAGAAGCTGGTGTTGATGCCATTGTTGCAGAGGGTTTTGAAGCTGGTGGGCATAACGGTAGAGAAGAAACCACAACTTTTACTTTAATACCTATGGTGAAAGAAAAAATTAATATTCCTTTAATCGCTGCTGGCGGAATTGCAACAGGTAAAGGCATGTTGGCAGTCCTAGTTTTAGGAGCTGACGGAGTTCAAATTGGTAGTAGATTTGTTACAAGTGACGAATCATCTGCACATATAAATTTTAAAAATACGGTTGTGGCAACAAAAGATGGTGAAACCCAACTTACTTTGAAAGAACTAACACCTGTAAGATTAATTAAAAATGACTTTTACAACCAAGTACAAGAATTATATAAACAAAAACCCAGTATTGAGCAGCTCAAAGAATTACTAGGTAGAGCTAGAGCCAAAAAAGGAATGTTTGAAGGCGATTTAAAAGAAGGCGAATTAGAAATTGGACAAATAGCTGGATTGATTCACAAAATAAAACCTGCTGCTAAAATTGTTCAAGAAATTATTGACGAGTTTAGTGAATCAAAGAAATTATTATGCTAAAAGGTATTTTTTATTTAGGCTTTTTAGGAGGCATCGGACCTCTTAAATGAATAACCAATCCATTTAAAAAGTTACGTAAAATTTGATCTCCACATTCCATATATTTAGGGTGATCTTCACTTCTAAATAAAGCCCCAAGTTCACTCTTTGATACTTTAAAATCTACCAAGCTGCATATTTTTACAATTTCATCATCACGTAATTTAAGTGCGACACGTAATTTTTTTAAAATATCATTATTTGTTAGTCCCATAAGTTAAATGTAATATTATTTTTAGTTAAAAAGTCATTATGGTTTATCTTTCTACACAATAGTTATAAACTTTGCATTGTCCCAATCTTCACAAGTTTGTATTCCAGCAATACCTCCAAGCTCACAAATGCTAACACAGTTATTATCAATAACACTAAAAAGTATATCTGTAAAACCAGAGCCAGGATCAAAAATATAAACTTCTTGATTTTTATATAAATATTTGGATATTGTAGCAGGTTTTTGTCTAGGTTCAGGATAATTTTTAAGATAATTATCTATAGTTGTTTGGATACAAACCGGATATTCATCTTTGTCATCATTATTGCTGCAAGAAAGTAATAGTAAAGTAAAAGCGAAAATAAAATATTTACTCATAAATATTATATAGGTATTTTTATTTCATATAGTTTTTTCGACTTGTTGTTTAATTTGTTTTCTCGCAACCAAGGGTTATGAATTTTTAATATTTTGTAATTTATATCTTGATTCTTTGCAAAGCTTGCCAAATCAGTAATTACAGTATCAATTTTTATACTTCTTGTTTTAATCTCATTATAAAGGTCTTCTTTCTCAAAGATAAAACCATATTTATACGGATTATTTAAAATCTCTTTTACAGCAACAATTCTAGGTAAATAACGAGCCGTTTCATCTACCAATAGTAAATCGTAATAATTGTCAACTTGTTGTGATTTAATTCGTCTGAATATGCCATTTTTACCTGCATTATATGATGCAGCAGCAAGTGTCCAATTTCCAAATTTTTCTTTTGCTTCTAACAAATATTGACAAGCAGCAACAGTCGATTTTTCAAGATTATATCTTTCATCCACATTGCTATTAACTTCTAAATTATATTCTCTTGCAGTAGCTGGCATTAATTGCCAAAAACCTTTAGCACCTGCAGATGAAGTAACATTTTGTAATCCACTTTCAATTAAAGCTAGGTATTTAAAATCATCGGGTATATTATACTCTTTTAGTATAGGTTCGATAATAGGGAAATATTTATTTGCTCTTTTAAAAAATAACAAACCATTAGATTGCCAATAAGTATTTACTAATAATTCGCGATCAATTCTTTCTTTGATATCGATTTTTTCAAGAGGAACTCTTTCGCCTGCAAAATTTAAATTTTCAGGAATTTTTAAGGCTTTAATTTGGTAAGAATCACTTGTATTTTTAGTAGAATCAATACTGGTGCTACTATTTTTATAAGTTATTTTTGTAGAATTATCGGCATTTATAAAAAATAGACCTACAATAATTATACTGGTTAAAACAACAAAACGGGGAGCCTTATTCATGGTGAAAAGTTTTAAAATTAAAAGGGATTATCAAATGTAATCAATTTTTCGGCTTGTTCGTCTTTTTTTGCTAAAATTGGATTTTTAATTCCCCAATCAATATTTAAAAACGCATCATTCCAAGCAATAGATGCCTCACTTACCGTATCATAATAATTAGAACATTTGTAATTTAAAATGGTGTTATTTTCTAAACATAAAAAACCATGAGCAAAGCCAACAGGAATATAGAGTTGTTTTTTGTTTTCACCACTAAGAACACATTTAAAATGCTGCCCATAAGTTTCAGAATTTTTGCGTAAATCAACAGCAACATCTAAAATACTTCCTTGAATTACCCTAACTAATTTGGCTTGAGCATAAGGTGGTTTTTGTAAATGTAAGCCCCTTAAAACATCTTTTTGAGAAAGAGATTCATTATCTTGAACAAAAGTAGTTTTTATTACTTTTTCTAATTTTTTTTGATTGTAAGATTCTAAAAAATAACCTCTAGTATCTTTAAATACATTGGGTGTAATTGTGATTAAATCTTTTATAGAGGTGTTTTCAATTATCATAATTTATGCAATAATTTTTTCAAGAATTGTATTTATTTTTTTCGCTTTAGTAATGATCATAGCATGTGTTCCACCTTCAATAATAATACTATTTTTTATATGTTTAATTGGAAATATTTCATCATCACTTCCGTGGATATGAATAATGTTATTTAAGTTACTTTCTCTTTTCCAATTTACAACATTATGTATTGCCCAATTTAGGTATTTTGCATCTCTTACAGCTAGATATTTATTGTAAAGTTCTAATTTTTTTTTAATTGACTTATTAAAACTAAAATTTGTAAAATTTTCAATTTTTGATATTCTGTTGGCTGGAAATAATTTGTAAAATTTAGTTTTCTGCAGAAAAAGAATTCGTTTAGGTTTTTCAGAATTATTTTTAATACTAGAAATTAAAATCACCTTTTGAGGGTGTACATATTTACTCATTTCTTGAACTATCATTCCACCAAACGAAACTCCAACTAAAATTGGATTGGTGTGTTTTATTGATATACATAATCTTTTAACATAATGATCTAAAGTTTCATCAATAGATTCAGGTATCAACCAATTTAAAAAATGTAATTCAATTTTTTCATTGGGTAAATTAATATGCTCAAATATTTTCGAACTGGCTGCCAAGCCTGGCATAAAATAGATATGTGTCTTATTGCCCATTTATTATTGATAAAAGGATAGGTTTTAATCCGCTAAAGAAAAATTCAACAGCAATTACCATAACAATTAAACCCATTAATCGCATCATTACCTTGTTACCGGTTTCTCCTAGTTTATCGGTAATTTTACTAGCTCCAATTAATATCAAATAGGTTAGAAGCAATACAGAAAAAATTACTAGAATTAAAACAATTTTTTTTGTTAAAGTATCTGATTCGTCCATTAAAATGATGGCATTGGTTATAGCACCTGGGCCACAAATCATGGGAATTGCTAGAGGTGTTATTGAGATATCATCAACATAGGCATTAATTTTTTCTTCGTTGTCAGTGTGTTTTATATTTCCTAATCTCGCTTGTAGCATATCCCAACCCATTGCAAAAAAGATAACGCCTCCTACAATTCGAAAACTATTTACCGAAATTCCAAAAAATTTGAATAAAACTTGACCAGAAAAAGCAAAGGCTATTATGGTAAAAAAGGCTGTAATACTAGCTTTTTTTGCAGTACTTTTTCGTTTTTCATTACTCAAAGTTGTTGTCATTGACATAAATATGGGCATGGTGCCCAATGGATTTATCAACGTAAAAAATGAAGTAAATACTAAAATTGCAAAAGTTAAGTAAGAGTCCATAATTAAAATTTATGCTAAAATAGAATTTTTAATCCAATCAAATCTAACCAAACCATCTTCATCTATTTTTGTTAATTTAATAGCGCGGATTGTATTTACTAAATCTGGATTCCATGGAGTTTTGACTTTTACATAATTCTCTGTAAAACCATAAATAAAACCATTTTTATTTTCTCCTTCAAATAGTACAGATAGCTTATTATTCAACTGACTTTCATAAAATGCTCTTCGTTTTTTGACGGATAAGCCACGCAGCATTTTACTTCTTTTATTTCGCACTTTTTGAGGCACTACGCCACCCATTTCAATGGCTTCCGTATTAGGACGTTCAGAATAAGTAAATACATGTAAATAAGATATATTTAGCTCATTTAAAAAATTATAAGTTTCTAAAAATAAGGCATCTGTTTCACCAGGAAAACCAACAATAACATCTACGCCAATACATGCATTTGGCATTTTTTCTTTAATTTTTTGAACACGATTTACATAAGTTTCCTTTTGATATCTGCGCTTCATCAATTGCAATAATTTATTGCTTCCACTTTGAAGTGGAATGTGAAAATGTGGTACAAAACTGTTTGATTTTGCAACAAAATCTATGGTATCTTGTGTTAACAAATTAGGTTCAATAGATGAAATTCGAAAACGCTCAATACCTTCTATTTTATCTAAATTTTGGACCAATTCAAAAAATGTGTGTTCATGGGTTTTGTTACCAAATTCACCCTTGCCATAATCACCAATATTAACTCCAGTAAGTACAATTTCTTTAATTCCTTTATCAGATATTTCTTTAGCATTTTTTAACACATTTTTAAGTGTGTCGCTTCGTGAAATACCTCTAGCTAAAGGTATTGTGCAATATGTGCATTTATAATCGCAACCATCTTGTACTTTTAAAAATGCACGAGTTCTGTCGCCAATAGAGTAGGAACCAACATAAAAATCGGCTTCATCAATTTCGCAAGAGTGAATTTCGCCAATTTCATTTTTGGTTAAATCATTAATATAATCGGTTACTTTAAATTTTTCGGTAGCACCTAAAACCAAATCTACTCCATCAACATTTGCCAAAGCCTCGGGTTTTAATTGTGCATAACAACCAATAGCAATTAAAAAAGCATTTTCATTTTGCTTTAAAGCAGATTTTACTATAGTTTTAAATCGCTTGTCTGCATTTTCTGTAACCGAACAAGTATTAATTACATAGAGGTCAGCTTTTTCATCAAAACCAACTCTATCAAAGCCTTCACTTTGAAAATTTCTTGCAATAGTTGATGTTTCAGAAAAGTTTAATTTACATCCTAGGGTGTAAAAAGCAACTTTTTTGTTTGTTTGCATTATTGTACTTTTAGAGTTTGCAAAAATACAATAAAATAATAATTTTAAACGATAACAATTGATTTTTGAAACCAACCGATTTTATGTAAGAAAACTTATCAAAGAAGATTTAGTTGCTTTTCATGAAATGCACGAAAATGTTAATGTTATGCGATATGTAAGTCAAAAAGTAATGACTTATGAAGAAAATGAAAAGGATTTAAACCAGCTAATCGCTTTTTATGATAAACAAGATAATGATTTTTGGATTTATGCCGTAGTTAAAAAATTGGATAATTCATTTGTTGGAACAGTTGCTTTAGTTAAAGATAAAAATAATGACAACGAAATTGGCTATCGTTTTTTAGAAAAATATTGGGGCAAAGGTTTTGGAAATGAAATTGTTAAAGGATTGATAGCATATGCAAAAAAGATAAATTTCTTAAAACTAATAGCTTGTGTATCACTAGATAATATTGCATCAGAAAAAATTATTAAAAATAATGGATTTGAATTGATTACTAGTTATACTTGTGATGATTTAAAAATTCCTGAGCGTAAATATAAATTGATATTATGATTGCCAAGACCCCAAAAACACCCTATTATGCTGTGATTTTTACCTCAAAAATGACAGATTTTAATAAAGATTATGACAAAACGGCTAATCGTATGGTTGAGCTAGCTAAAAATCAAAAAGGGTTTTTAGGAATTGAATCTGCCAGAAATGATTTAGGAATAACAGTTTCATATTGGGAATCATTAGAAAGTATCAAATCTTGGAAAAATGAAAGTGAGCACAAATTAGCGCAACAAAAAGGGAAAGAAACTTGGTATGCCAGCTTTAAGGTTAGAATTTGTAAAGTTGAGCGAGATTATGAATTTTAAAGGCCAAGTGTTGTCATAATAGGTTCATGATCAGAAAAATCCATATCAAAACTTTGATATTGATTGACATTATATTTCTTATCTACTAAAATAAAGTCTATCCGCAAAGGGTATTTATTAAAAGAAAATGTTTTTCCAAAACCTTTTCCTGCTTCTAAAAAGGAGTCTTTAAATTCTCCTTTTATTTTATGATAAGCCCATGAGTAGGCTGTATTGTTTAAATCGCCACTTATTATTATTTTATAAGAGCAATTATTTTTATGATCTAAAAATTGTTCTACTTGTAATTGTTGCTTAATGAACGCAGCCGATAATCTTTGTAATAATTTTTTTGATTTTTTTTCATCTAAATCTGCTAAATCCACATTTTCAGCTTTAACGCCAAGAGATTCAAGATGAATATTATAGACTCTAATCGTATCACTATTTTTAATAATATCAATAAAAATTGCGTTGTTTGAAGAGTTTTTAAAATTTAATGAGCCTTTGTTAATTATTTGATATTTAGAATAAATTGCTTGTCCAAAATCATTTTTATTTCCTTTTAATTCAATGTATTTATATGGATAATTTAAAGAAAACGCTTTAGTAGGGTAGTATTCTTGAAAAGTTATAATAGCAGGGTTTTGTAGTTTGATGAATTCCGAAATTTCAGAAGGTATATTTTTATTGTCAATCCATTGATATCGATTAAATAAGCGAACATTAAAATTCATTATTTTAATGTTATTGCCACTAATTACTTTTTTTTCTTTGAATTTATATGGAAAAAATGAAAAACTGATGGCTAATAAAATACAAAGTCCCGAAAGTAAAAATTGTTTTTTAAAACCAACAAGCCACCAATATAAAATAAAAAGAACATGGATAATTATTAAGAAAGGAACTGCCAAACTTAAAACAGACAATAGGGGGAAAGATTTTGGTGAAATATAAGGTATGGCAAATGAAGCGGCGAATAATACAGCAAATATATTATTAATAAAAAAAATAATTTTGTTTAAAAAAGATAAATTTTTCAAATGTTTGTTTTAGTTTTTGCCAGCTTTAAATAAAAAATCTTTTTCAGATTTGGTTAAGGTCTCATAACCAGATTTACTTATTTTATCTAAAATACGATCAATTTTTATTTGTTGTTCTTTTGGGTTGTTTATTCTTGTTTTCGCTGTTTTTTTATTTTTGTAAACTGTTTTTAACGGCCTGTCTTTTTTGGCTTGAAATAAATTTTCTATCCATTGAATAAAACCTTTTCCTTGTAGAAAATAGGTGGTTAATAAATAGCCAATTAGTGCGCCTCCGAGATGAGCCAAATGCCCACCTGCATTTCCATCAGGGATTTGAATTACATCTAAAGCTAATAAAAAAATGGCAATATACATCAATTTGACACTTCCTATAAGTCGAAATCTTATGGCATATTGTGGAATATGTGTTGCAATACCTATTAAAATTGCAGTAACTCCAGCAGATGCACCAACCAAAACTGTTTCTTGTGTTTTTAAAGCAGGTAAGTAATTATAACTCAATAAATAGATAATTGCTCCCGAAATAATACCTAAAAAGTAATAGGTTAAAAATTGTTTTTTGCTAAAAAAATCTAAAAACAAATTACCAATATAATATAGGAAAATAAGGTTAAAAAGGATATGGAATAAGCCATGATGTAAAAAACCATAGCTAATAATTGTCCAAGGTTTTGTAATTAAAGCACCAAAATGTGGAGATAATGCAAACCAATTGATGATAAAATTATCACCGGTATTCAATAAAAAAGATAAGGTGTTTAATAGATAAGTAAATATAAATACAGCAATATTGATAAAGATAATTTTTTCAACAATACTGCCCGTTAAATACTTATTTTTTATACTATGAACCCAATTATTCATTAATTTTTGTTTTGTTTAATTCCACCTTTGGAATTGATTTTTTTGCCAATATTTCATCATTATAAAGCCAATAATTGCACCACCAACATGAGCAAAATGTGCTATTCCTCCACCAAAAAGTGAAAAACCAGTTACTCCCGAAAATAAATCTAATCCAATTAAAACAGGAATAAAATATTTTGCAGCGATAGGAACAGGGAAAAATATTAAGGCCAATTTAGCATTTGGAAACGACATACCGAAAGCAACCAAAACGCCATAAATTGCACCAGAAGCCCCAACAGCAGGAGTATTATAGATTTGGTATAAATCGGTTAATCTTTTTTCAGAAACATGTTCTAAAATACCAGTGTTATAACTACCCGTTTTTAGTAAGTTTTGAATTTCAGTGCCTTGAATACCAGCGCTAATTAAATCTTGGTAAATATTATTAAATTGATAGTAATTTACTGCGGTGTATATTAACCCCGCTCCAATTCCGGCAGAGAAATAAAAGAACAAAAATTTATTTTTCCCCCACATTTGTTCTAAGGGTGACCCAAATGCCCACAGCGCATACATATTGAATAATATATGTGTAAAACCACCATGCATAAACATGTGAGTTACAAATTGCCAAAATCCAAAATGTTCATTTTGAGGAAAATAAAGTGCTAAGTAACTACCTAAATTGAGATTAGGTAAAAAGCTTGCAGCTGCAAATAAAATCACATTTAAAATAATTAAATGTTTAATTGCTTCGGTAATTTTTCCCATAGTTTTTAGTTAAATTTATCTTCTAATTCTTTTAAAGTTAAAGTAATAAATGTGTTTTTGCCAAAAGGCGAAAAATTTGGCTCTTTGCAAAGAAACAATTTATTTAATATATCTTCTTGCTCTTTTTGGGTAAGCCTAGTTCCTGATTTGATTGCCAAACTCTTTGCCAAACTTTTTGCAATAATATCTGTTTGGCTAAAATTAGTGTCAGGAATTTCATTTTTAATATGATCTATTAACTCTTCTATAATACCAACAACTTCACTCTCAGAAATTGTAGCAGGTATGGCATCTAAAACAACGGCATCTTTTAAAATTTTTGAAATTTGAAATCCAGCACTTTGTAATTCCATTTGAATATCTTTAATTATTTCGATATCCGATTTGTTTAAATTAATTTTTAAAGGAAATAACAATTGTTGGTTTCCAATACCATCCATTGTAAGTTTGGCTAAATATTTTTCATATAAAATTCTCTGATGCGCATAATTTTGATCAATTAAGACCATACCAGATTTTATTGAACTCACTAGATATTTTTTATGTATTTGATAAGTAGAATAGGTTGGAGCATCATTAATTTCATCAAATAATTGCTGACTAACATTTTCAACATCGACCTCTATATTTTCAATAATTTCACTTTCGACATTATTTTCTAAATAAAGTGATTCCCATTGCGCAGGAACTTCCTTCTTTTTGTAATTATAATTTGTGTTTTGATCTGCTTTAAAAGGATTAAAATTTCGATCAATTGCAATATTTGGAGTGTTACCTTGTGATTTACTTTTAAAGGAATATGGTGTGTCTAAAGTGGCATCCCTTTCAAAATCAAGTACCGGAGCAACATTATATTGCCCTAAACTATGTTTGATTGTCGAACGAATTATAGCATATAAATCTCTTTCGTTATCAAATTTTATTTCTGTTTTGGTTGGATGAATATTGATGTCTATACTTTTTGTTGGAACAGTTAAAAATAAAAAGTAGGAGGGATGATAACCATGACTTAGCAAGCCTTCAAAAGCAGCTGTAATGGCATGGTTTAGATAGGCGCTTTTGATAAACCGATTATTCACAAAAAAGAATTGCTCACCACGTTTTTTCTTTGCAAAATTGGGTTTTGTTATAAAGCCTTCAATTTTTAATATTTCGGTTTCCTCGTTAATTGGTACTAATTTTTCGTTGGTGTTGGCACCTAAAATACCTACAATTCTTTGTTTTAAATTACCAGATTTTAAATTATAAAGCTCACTGTCATTATGGTATAAACTAAAACTAATTTTAGGATAAGTGAAGGCTACGCGTTGAAAAGCATCAATAATATGTCGAGTTTCAACCGTATTAGATTTTAAAAAATTACGACGAGCAGGAATATTATAAAAAAGATTTTTTACTTCAAAATTGGAACCTTTTGGTGTTGAAACCATTTCTTGAGAAAGAATATCGCCACCATGAATTTTAATTTGGTTGCCTAAATCTTGATTTTCTTGCTTGGTTTTTAATGTTACATGTGCAATTGCAGCTATTGATGCCAATGCTTCACCTCTAAAGCCGTTGGTGTGTAAATTATATAAATCGTTGGCGGTTTTTATTTTTGAAGTTGCGTGGCGTTCAAATGCAAGGCGAGCATCTGTTTGGCTCATACCTAAGCCATTATCAATGACTTGAATTAGAGTTTTTCCGGCATCTTTTATTATTAGTTTTATATTTGTTGCAGAGGCATCTACAGCATTTTCAAGTAATTCTTTTACTACAGAAGCTGGGCGTTGCACCACTTCTCCTGCTGCAATTTGATTGGCTACATTATCAGGAAGTAATTGAATTAAATCGGACATTAAAATAATTTATGCAATTCAAATAAATAGGCTACGATTCCGACTAAAATTGCAATAATTATTGCCAGTCGACGGTTAACACCATTACCAGCAGCAACTTTTTTTTGTCTTTGCCAATCTTTTTTGAGACTGTCTTTATTTAGTTTTAGTTTAGAAACACCATCCGTATTAGCTTCATTATTTTCTTGTCGTTTTTTCAAACTTTCCAAACGTTCTTTTCGCTCATCATAATAGCGAGGTTTGTAATTAAAAACATAATGAGCTCTTGGCTTAAAGGCACTTCCAAACATAGCACTTTATTTAGTTGGGATTAACAAATTTACTGAAATATTAAGACCTATTCAAATAAAGTTATGTTAAAGCTATTATTTGACTAAGCTTAAAAATTGATAATTGAAATTGATTATTATTTGGAATTAAGGTATGCCATTTTAATTGCAGCAATAGCACATTCAACACCTTTATTACCATGTTTTCCTCCTGATCTATCTAAAGACTGTTGTTTGGTATTATCAGTTAAAACACAAAATATGGTTGGTACATCATATTGTAAATTAAGATCTTTTATACCTTGTGTAACTGCTTCACAAACAAAATCAAAATGTTTGGTTTCTCCTTGAATTACATTACCAATAGCAATAACAGCATCTAATTTATTTGATTTTATGATGTGTTTACATCCGTAAATTAGTTCGTAACTACCAGGCACATGAATTGTAGTAATGTCATCCGCAATAGCGCCATTTTTAATTAAAGTATCAAAAGCGCCTTTATTTAAGTTATCGGTAATTTCACTATTCCATTCAGAAACAACAATCCCAAATCGAAAACCTTTCGCATTTGGGATTGTGTTTTTATCGTATGCTGATAAATTGGTTGTAGCCATAATTTAATAGCTTTTATTTTTTTGCAAACTGAGCTCTTTGAATATAAATATTAATATTTCTAGCTTCGTCAGATTTTGAATAATCATTTTTAATTTTTGTAAAATAATCTTCTGCTTTATCAAATTTTTCTAATGCCATTGCAGTATTACCAGCTTTGAATAAAAATAATGGTGAAGTGAAATTATTATCTTTATAATTTGCTGCATCTACATAATATTTAAGCGCATCTTTTGGTTGGTTTATTTCGGTAAAAGCATCACCTATGTTCCCTAAAGCCAAGGCTCCTAAAATTTCATCGTCTGAAGAAAAATCATTTAAATACTTGATAGCGTTTTCATAATCACCAGTTTTTAAATAAGCAATACCGCTCATGTATTTTGCTAAATTACCAGCTTTTGTGCTACCATAGTTATCTACAATATCAATTAAACCATACTTTCCGTCTGCACCGTTTAAACTTAAATTATAAAGTGAGTCAACAGCAACCGTAGTGTTTTGTGCTTGTTCAAAATATCTTTTTGGATAAGCCAATTCATCAGCGGCTTCAATTTCTTTAGGTTCTACAACGTAGCTGTTATAAGCTAAATAACCTAAAATAACAACTGCAATAGCTATTAAACCTCCAAAAATTATTTTTTGATTTTTTTCAACCCATTTCTCCGATCTTGAAGCTGTTTCATCTAAAGTGTTAAAAACTTCGGCAGTTGTACTTTGATCTTCCAACTTAACTTGTTCCGATTTTTTTACCTTATTTCCTCTTTTTTTGTATGTTGCCATTGATGTATTATATTATTTTCGCAAAAGTATAATTTTTCTTGAAAATTATAACTTATTTTATACTTAATTTTTGTTTTTTTGTGAGTTGTGAAAATTCATTTTTAAGAAATATTTATCACAAGGTATTGAAAGTATTTAAAAGGCTATTAATCAGTTGGTTATGTTGTTTTGTATTTTTAAAGAAAAAAATAACCCTGTAGTTTAGAACATTATTAAAGTATGTATTTAAAAAACATATCCATTATTAATTATAAAAATTTCGATTCAAAAACATTTGAGTTTGATAATAAAATCAATTGTTTGGTTGGGAAGAATGGTGTTGGAAAAACCAATGTGTTGGATGCAATATATTATTTATCCTATACCAAAGGTTATTTTAATACGGTAGCTTCACAAAATATAAAGCATGGTGAAGATTTTTTTGTTTTGGATGGTATTTATGAAAAAGAAAATAGAGATGAAAATATAAGCTGTAGTTTTAAAAAAGGATTAAAAAAAGTGGTTAAACGAAATGGAAAAGAATATGAAAAATTATCCGATCATTTTGGTTTAATTCCTTTGGTGATTGTGTCTCCATCCGATTCCAATTTAATTGTAGAAGGAAGCGATTTGAGAAGAAAATTTATGGATAGCATTATTGCATTAAATGATAAAGCATATTTGCAAAGTTTATTAAAATATAATAAAGTATTGTCTCAGCGAAATTCTTTATTAAAATATTTTGCTGCTAATTTTACATTTGACGCAGTAAATATTGAAGTTTATAATGATCAGCTTATTGCATATGGTGAACAATTATTTGAGAAAAGAAAATTATTTATTGAAAAATTCATTCCAATTTTTGAGTCTAGATACAAGCATATTATAAATAATAATGGAAGTAATAATTTTATTGAAAAAGTTTCACTAAATTATAAAACACAATTAGATAAAATTGAATTTAGAGATTTATTAAAAGAGAATCTTGAAAAAGATAAAATTTTACAATATACTTCAGTTGGTATGCATAAAGATGATTTGGTTTTTAAAATTAACGGTTATCCGATAAAAAAAACAGGATCACAGGGTCAGCAAAAATCTTTTTTAATAGCTTTAAAATTGGCACAATTTGATTTTTTAAAAATGCAATCGGATGTAAAACCCATATTGTTATTAGATGATATTTTTGATAAATTAGATGAAGATAGGGTGAGCCAATTAATTGATTTGGTTAATGAATCTAATTTCGGACAAATATTTATTTCAGATACTCATGTAGAAAGAACGGAGCAATTGATAAAAAAAACAAAACAGTCTTATAAAATGTTTGAATTATTTTAATTTATGGCTAAAAGAGAAAACGACACTTTTAAAATTAAGGATTTGATGCCTAACATGCTTAAAGAAAACAAGCTACAAAAAGGTATTGATCAATTGGATGTGAAAGAAGTTTGGGCAGAAGTGATGGGTAATGGGGTGATGAGTTATACGGATTCTGTTTATTTGAAAAACAAAACGTTAATTGTTAAATTGTCTTCTTCAGCCTTACGGGAAGAATTAAGTTATGGTAAAGAAAAAATAATTAAAATGTTAAATAGTTCTTTAAAACACGTTTTAATTACTAAAATTAAATTGGTATAAACAAAAAAATCCGATGCGAAAGCATCGGATTTTTTTGTTTATAGTATTTTTCTACTAGAAAATATCTCTACCCGAAAAATGAAAAGCACCTTCAATAGCAGCATTTTCATCACTATCTGATCCGTGTACAGCATTTTCACCAATAGAAGCAGCATATAATTTACGGATAGTTCCTTCAGCAGCTTCTTCAGGATTTGTAGCACCAATTAAAGTTCTAAAATCTTCAACTGCATTTTCTTTTTCTAAAATTGCGGCAATAATTGGTCCGCGAGTCATATATTCAACCAATTCACCAAAAAATGGTCGTTCGTTGTGAACAGCATAAAATGCTTCAGCATCTACTTGGCTCATTTGTGTTTGTTTCATTGCTACAATTTTAAATCCTGCAGCATTTATCTTTTCTAAAATTGCACCTGTATTTCCTTTTTCAAGTGAATCAGGTTTAAGCATTGTGAATGTTCTATTTGTTGCCATTTTATTTTATGTTTTAAATTTTGGGCAAAAATACTATATTTCATTAATATAGAACAAACCCAATCTGTAAAATTTAATATTTCTGAGTAAACGATTCAAATAACTGATTGTTTTCTCCACGAATTTCCATTTTAACTTTACTTTTTTCAAAATCAAATTTTAGTATTCCAAAATTTTTATCAGCAACTACATTTGAAACCCTATATTTATTTGTTTCTCCACTGTATGAACTGTAGCTATGGGTTAATCCACTTGAAGTGATGTCAATTAATGGGTAATTTAACCCATTAATGGTATCTTTAGAAATTTCGGCAATATGCCTATCTCCAGATAGAATAATTACACCTTTTGCTTTAGAATTACCAATTATCATTTTTAATTTACCTACTTCATGTGGCATGTTTCCCCAGCTTTCAAAACCATGTTCATAAGATAAAAATTGAATACTACTCACAATAACATTAAAATTGGCTTTAGAGTTTTTTAATTCATTTTCTAACCAAGTCCACTGTTTTTCTCCAAGCATACTACCTTTACCATATTTATTTGGAGTATATCTTTTCATTCCTGATATGTCATAGGCCAATTCGGTTCTAAAATACCTAGTGTCTAATAAAATAATATTAATTGAGTTTTTACCTAACTCAATTTTTTCGGCATAATAAATCCCTTGCTGTTTTCTTCTTTTATCGTTTGTGTCTACATCAAAAAAATCTAAAAATATTTGTTGTACACTATCTTTTTTACTGTATTCTATTCCTCCATCATTTATTCCATAATCATGATCATCCCAAGTGCCAAGAATTGGTATTTGTTTTATAAAATTTTGATAAGCAGAATCATTTTTTTGCTGTTCAAAGTTCTTTTTCATGAATTTCATGTCATATGTGTCAGAGTAAATAATATCTCCTCCCCAAACAAAAACATCAGGCTTATTTTTTAGTATCTCTGACCACATAGTGTTTGGAATATTTTGGTTATTACAAGAACCAAATGAGAGTACAAACTCATTAGATGAATTACCTTTTAATGTATGGGTTTCTTTTTTTTGATTACAAGAAACTAGGAGAAGGCTACAAAACAAAAGTGAAAAATGATATAATTTCATAATAAATGAGTTTTCGTTAAAAGTAAACATTTAATATCTTTCTTAAAGTATATAATCTTTAATATTCAGTTTTACATTCTTCAATTATAAACAGTATATTCGCAACCTATGATTTTAGACCAATTTCAAGAAATTAAGCAATTATTATCTACACCTAAAAAGATTGCAATTATACCGCATAGAAACCCAGATGGAGATGCTTATGGCTCATGTTTAGCATTGTATCACTATTTATTAAAATTTAATCATCAGGTGACTGTAATTTCCCCAAATGATTGTCCAAATTTTTTAAAATGGTTGCCAGGAGAAGAGGATATTGTGGTTTTTGAAAACACTACGGTAAAAGCAACTCAAATATTAAAAGAAGCTGAAATTGTATTTACATTAGATTTTAATGCTTTACATCGTGTTGGTGAAAAAATGCAAAAAGTTCTTGAAAATATAAGTCCAATTTATGTGATGATAGATCATCATCAACAACCCGATGATTTTGCAAATTTTACTTATGTAGATGCTGCAGTTTGTTCAACCTGTCAAATGGTTTATCAATTTATTGAAAAATTAGAACATTTAGATTTTATAGATAAAAATATTGCAACTTGTTTGTATACAGGTATTTTAACAGATACAGGTTCTTTTAGGTTTCCGGCAACAACAAGTACAACCCATAGAATTGTAGCAAATTTATTAGATAAAGGAGCCAATAATTCAGAAATTTATAACAAGATTCACAATGTAAGTACCTATGGCCGTTTGCAGTTATTAGGTAAAGCCCTACAAAACATGAAAATTGTAGAAGCTTATCAAACTGCTTATATTACTTTGTCTCAAAGTGAATTGAATAAATTTAATTTTCAAAAAGGAGATACAGAAGGTTTTGTTAACTATGCATTATCACTTAAAAATGTAATTTTTGCTGCTATTTTTATTGAAGATAAAAAACAAGGTATTATTAAGATATCATTTCGTTCGGTTGGTGATTTTTCAGTAAATGAATTTTCAAGAAGCCATTTTAATGGTGGTGGTCATACCAATGCCGCGGGAGGAAGAAGTGATGTGTCATTAGAAAAAACTGTGACTAAGTTTGTCGATTTGTTGCCTCAATATAATGAAGATTTAAAGTTAAATAAATGAATAAATTAATTTTTTTAGGATTGTTTGTTTTAATAATTACTTCCTGTTCAAAACCTGAACCAAGAAAACCAATTATTAGAAAAACAAGCTCGTTTATGAGTGAGTCTATAGAACGAAATAGAGCATTAAATAAATTGGAAGAAGATTTACTTCATTTAAAAATGCAAAGAGATAGTTTGCATAAGTATATCAGTTCAGAACATGGTTTTTGGTATTATTATCAAGAAAAAGATACTTTAAGTAATAGATTTCCCGTTAAAGGAGATGAAGTAGTTTTTACTTATGAAATTAAAGATCTAAGAGATTCAATTATTTATTCGAAAGAGGAGTTAGGTATTACAAACTATTTGGTAGATAAAGAAGAATTAATAACAGGATTACAAGAAGGCATTAAATTGATGAAAGAAGGCGAAATTATTACTTTTTTGTTTCCTTCATATACAGCTTACGGTTATACCGGATTTAAAAAAATACAAGCCAATCAACCTTTGATTTATACCGTAGAATTAAATAAAATAAAAACAAAAAATTAAGAAATGAAAATGATTAAGTTAACAATTTTAGTATTGATGATGAGTTTATCATCGTGTAAAACAGCAAAATACAGTGATTTAGATGATGGTATATATGCTGATATCGAAACAGATAGAGGAGATATGTTATTTAAGTTAGAATTTGAAAAAACACCAATAACCGTTGCAAATTTTGTTTCTTTAGCTGAGGGTACAAATACATTTGTTGCTGAAAAATTTAACGGAATACCATTTTATGATGGGTTAAAATTTCATAGAGTAGTTAAAGATTTTATAGTTCAAGGTGGAGACCCAAGAGGTAATGGATCGGGTGATCCAGGTTATAAATTTGAAGATGAATTCCCAATGGATGAAAGTGGTAATTTATTACTATCTCATGATGCTGCTGGAATTTTGTCAATGGCAAATGGAGGTCCAAACTCAAATGGAAGTCAGTTTTTTATAACCCATAAAGAAACTAAGTTTTTAGATGGAATTCATACTGTTTTTGGTCATGTTATTCAAGGTCAGTCGGTAGTAGATTCTATTCAAAAAGATGATATTATCAATAAAATTGAAATTATTAGAGTAGGTAAAGAAGCAAAACAATTTGATGCTGCAGCGGTTTTTAATAATTATTTTGAAAAAATAGAAGAAGAGAAAAAGTTACAACAAGAGAAAAAAAACAAATTAAAAGCTGAATTCTTAGAATTTGTTAAAAAGAATGAAGCTAATGCTGTTGTATTACCTTCTGGTTTAAAAATAATTAGTATTAAAAAGGGTAGTGGTGTTAAACCGGTAATTGGTTCAAAAGTACCTGTTAACTATGCAGGTTATTTCACTTCAGGTGATTTGTTTGATTCAAATATCAAAGAAATAGCACAATTGCATGATAAATATGATCGTAGAAGAGACCAAATGGGAGGTTATAAACCAGTACCTATGAGTTATAGCCCAGAAGCACAATTAATTGCAGGCTTTAGAGAGGGATTGCAAGAAATGAATTATGGCGATAAAGTTTTACTAATTATCCCTTCACATTTGGCTTATGGAGAACAAGGTTCAAGAGGAGTTATACCTCCAAATACAGACCTGTTATTTGAAATGGAAATAGTTGAAGAAGAAAAGTAGTTAAAAGTTGAAAGTCTAAAGTTAAAAGAGGAAAATCGTATGGTTTT
>DAOUTI010000214.1 GCA_030626795.1 Flavobacteriaceae bacterium | reverse complement strand
GGGCAAGCCAAACTTTTGGTTAAGGAAAAAGGGGTAATTGCCGGTATCGAATTTGCCAAAATGATTTTTGCTAAAATTGATAAAGATCTAAAAATTGAAACTTTTTTATCAGATGGCGATAAAGTAAAGGTAGGTGATATTGCTTTTTTTATTACCGGAAACTCACAGTCAATTTTGAAGGCCGAGCGTTTAGTTCTTAATTCTATGCAGCGCATGAGTGCAATAGCTAAAAAAACTAGGAAATTTACCAAAGTATTAAAAGGTACTAAAACCAAAGTTCTTGATACTCGAAAAACCACTCCTGGTATTAGAGCCATTGAAAAATGGGCAGTGAAAATTGGCGGAGGCGAAAACCATCGTTTTGCTTTATATGATATGATAATGCTTAAAGATAATCATATTGATTTTGCTGGTGGAATTGATAAAGCCATTGAAAAAACACAAAAATATTTAAAGGATAATAAATTAGATTTAAAAATTATTGTAGAAGCAAGAAGCCTCGAAGAAATTGAAAATATATTAAAACATAAAGGCATTCACCGTATTTTAATCGATAATTTTAATTATGAAGATACGGTAAAAGCAGTTGCTTTAATTGGTAATCAGTGCCAAACAGAATCGTCAGGTGGTATTACTTTGCATACGGCGAGAGCTTACGCTGAATGTGGTGTAGATTATATTTCAAGTGGGGACTTAACTCATTCGGTTAGCAATATGGATTTAAGTTTAAAGGCGATGTAAAATAAAAATAAATTAATATTTATTTTTGACTTTTTAAAATTAACTAAATGTTCGAAGCTCTTATAAAATCTCTTCCCATGGCAGTTGGTATTGCTCTTAGCGCAGGACCTATACTAGCTACTATTATGCTACTAATGACCCAGAAAGCAAAAGTGAATGCACCTGTTTTTTTAGCTGGATGGATAATTGGAATTCAGGTTGTTGGGTCTATTATAATTTTTATGCCTGGGGTAATAGCAGATCATGTCGGAATGAGTGATGAAACCGGTACTGCAAAAATTATTTTAGGTATTGTATTATTACTATTAATTTTGCTCTCCTTTAAAAAGAAACAAAAGCAAGGAGAAATAGAAAGAGTTCCAAAATTATTTAATAGCTTAGATAAGTTTGGTCCTGTTAAAATATTTTAATTGGTTTTGCATTTTCAGGGCTAAGTTAAAAAAATGCGGCATTAAGTGCATCGGGTGCAGCACATATTCATACCACTAGGCTTATCGATTATTTTGAAACCTTATTGGCTGTTTTCTTTTTTTCTTTGATTGCAAGTTTTACAATCATACTACCAATTGTTATCTATTTTATGAATCCAACTAAAATGGCAGGAATTCTTTCAAATTGGCGAAACACTGGTTAATAAAAAATCATTGGAATATTATCATTATAATGCTATTTGTGTCGGGTGTTTTGTTGATTGGTATTGGTGCTAATATTCATTTAAGTTAACAAAAAAACTAATTTTTTAGTTGATTTCTAGAAATACCATCAAAATCATCTCTTTATAAGGCTTGCTCTATTCTTTCTCTTTTAACATCGGTACAAAACGAAAATCACCCAATTTATGTTTTTCAAATTTGGTTTCTCCTTTACGGATAAAAAGTGTCATCACTTGTGCACCTTCCCCAACAGGGATAACCAACTTCCCTCCTATTTTTAGCTGACTCAAAAGCGGTTTTGGCACATAAGGAGCTCCTGCTGTAACAATTATGCCATCAAATGGAGCAGCATCTAACATCCCCAAATATCCATCACCAAATGCTAACTTTTTAGGTACATAACCTACTTTAGGTAAAAACTTTTTTGCCAAGGTAAATAATTCTTTTTGACGTTCAATACTATATACCTCGGCTCCTAGCTCAATCAAAACTGCTGTTTGGTAACCCGAGCCTGTTCCTATTTCTAATATTTTATCATTGGGTTTAACCTTTAATAATTCCGTTTGAAATGCAACGGTGTAAGGTTGTGAAATGGTTTGATCGGCAGCAATCGGAAATGGTTTATCTTGATAAGCAAAATCAATAAAACTTGAATCCATAAACAGATGTCTTGGGATTTTTTTTATCGCATCTAAAACAGCTTCATCTTTTATTCCTTTAGCTTTTATAGTAGCAACTAACTGATTACGAAGCCCTTTATGTTTTGGTAAATCTTTTAAAATCATAGGGTAAAATAACTAAATAATTTACTCAAACTAATGGTATTTTAAATATTTTATTTATCGGATAAAACATAGAATTACATTTGTTCTTCCATCATTTGCTGGTACTGCTCTATCATAACATTCCATTGTCCAGTTGACATCATATAAATCAACCAAATTAATGAAATGACACCTATTACTATACCAATAGTTGAAGTAGTTTTACCGGTTTTGGCATTGTTAATTCCGTCATATTGATTTGGGTCATTATTGTGAATAGCCATTGCTTTTTTAGCTTGACTCAAACCAATAATTCCAATTATTATTCCAACGATGTTAAAACAACAGCATGCAGTAAAAATTGAAACTATTCCTAAAATTAAAGCGCTTTGCGAATGTGGTAATTTTTCTTTATCCATGGTAAGTTGATTTTAGATAATTTTAATAATATAATTGGTTATAATGATAATAATATTGAATATAAATAACCATTTTAAAATAATATGTCCTTTAACAAAATTAAATTTCAAATGCAGTCCTAAAAATACCAACATCAAACTTAAAGAATAAATTGCTGGATACATATAAAAAGCTTCAACAAATTCACCTTTTAACAAATGAATGATGGCCCTTTGCATTCCACAACCAGTACATTCTACTCCTACCTTTTTCCATTGACAAGAAAGTAAATGTTCTTCTAAAAAAGAAATAAAACCCATTTGTTATTTTTTTTTAAATATATAAAAAAAAATAACAATAAATGGTATTAAATCTTAGGACAAGATCAACCCAATAAATAAGAATCGACCCAAAGGATGAGATAATCAACCTATATATCGCTGATCCTGAGGCTATAGTAAGATGGATTAGTTCGACGGTCTAAAAAATTAAAATAATTTTTTTAGGGTCTCACGAATAATAAACCAAACCGTACATTTGTAAAATGGCAAAGGTTAAAGATTTTCATATTGGTGATAAAGTAGGATTGATTAATGACACTTTAAGTGGAATTATCGTTAAAATAGATAAACACACTATTTCCTTAGAATGTGATGAAGGGTTTACATATAATTACAAACCAAATGAAATTATCAAACTCAAAAACTTTGATAAGGCGCTTTCAAATAAAAACATTTATAAAGCCATTGCCGAAAAAGAAAATGTTATTTCAAAAAACAATAAAAGTCGTGATTTAAAAAAATCATCTACTTTAGAAATTGACTTACACATACATAACTTGATAGATTCTGAAAAAGGAATGACAAATTTTGAAATGTTAAGCATACAATTGGCAGCAGCAAAAAAGAAGCTAGAATTTGCAATAACAAAAAAAATACAACGTGTCGTTTTTATTCATGGTATTGGTGAAGGAGTTTTAAAAAAGGAACTACATCTGTTGCTTAAAAAATATCCTGTTGAAATATTTGAAGCCTCCTATACCAATTATGGCCAAGGTGCCACTGAGGTTTATATTTATCAGAATGGT
>DAOUTI010000104.1 GCA_030626795.1 Flavobacteriaceae bacterium | reverse complement strand
ATATTTTTAAAAACTTTTAGGAATGTATTTTGTAAAACATCATCAGTATCATCATGATTGATAACAATTTTTCGAATATGCCAATACAAACGCTCTTTGTATAAGCTCATCAACTCACGAAAAGATGCTTCTTGTGTTTCTGGGTTTTTTAACTTTTCAATAAAAGCAATTTCTTTTAGCACTAAAAATTTTATTAAATTAGACTACTAATATATAAAAAGGTTTAATTAAAACCTCATAGCAACTTTTACATTTAAAATTCTTCCGCTAAGGAAATTAGGAATAGCAATGGATCTATTTGAAGAAACATCTTTTACCCAAGTGTTGGTAATACTGTTTTGTACGTCAAACATATTAAATAGTTCAATTCCGGCAGATAGCTCTTTAAATTTTTCTTGCCATTTTGCCTTTGCAGGATTTTGAGAATCAACAAAAATATACGAAATACCTAAATCTGCTCTAAAATAATTTTTCAACCTATTTTGAAACAAATATGGATCTGCATAAGAAGGTGAACCACCAGGAACACCAGTATTATAAACCATATTTAAGTACATTTTTAGATTGGGTATTGTTGGTACATAATCTTGAAAAAGAATTGCAAATTTTAAACGTTGGTCAGTTGGTCTTGAAATATACCCTCTGTTATCTAAATTTTCTTTTGTAAGTAAATAACCAAAGCTAAACCAAGACTCTGTACCGGGAACAAATTCACCATTCAAACGAATATCAAAACCCGTTGCATATGCAATTGCATTATTATTTGCTCTATATCTAATTTGTACATTATCAATGGTAAAAGTGTTTACATCAGTTAATTTTTTGTAATAAGCTTCACTTACCAATTTAAAAGATCTACCCCACATTTTAAAACTATAATCATTACCCAAAACAAAATGTATTGCTTGTTGTGCTTTTACTTCGGGGTTTACAGCACCAGTAGAATCACGTAATTCTCTATAAAAAGGCGCTTGATGATAATACCCACCTGAAACTCTAAAAAGCATATCTTTATCCCAGTTAGGTTTTATAGTAAATTGAGCTCTTGGACTAACCACGGTATGGCTATCTGTATTTATCTTATCACCACTAACGGTCCAATGTTGTGTTCTTACACCTACATTGTACCAAATGGTATGTTCGTTTATGTTAGATTTTTTGCTCCATTGTGCGAAACCAGAAATTCGATCAATTTTCACATCATTCATTGCCCTTACGTTTTGATAAGGAACAATTGGTCCAGAGTATGGCGTGTAGGGTTCATCATTTTTAGGAAGTAAATAGGGTGGGCGAATTGAAAATCCAGCCGAATCAATTACTTGCCATTCTATAATACGATCTTTTATATTTTCATGTTGGTATTTTACACCAAATTCAAATAGGTTTGTGTTTTTTCTAAGCGTTGCTTTTAAATTAACATTACTTATTTGCGCCTCTAAATCATTTCGGGCATGATCTAACTGCGAACCTATGGCTTGAACAAAGTCAACATCTCCAAAATTATCTGATCCAAAATCAGCATTTACTTCACCAATACCATAAAATGCTAAAATATCGTAATGTTCTTGCTCTTTAGTATTATAAGTAGAAGTTGTTAAACTAAAAGTTAAATCATCAGTTGCTTTGTAAATCCCTTTAATTGCACCAAAAATAGTTTCATAGCGGTCTTTTTCTTTACCTTGATAATGTACTACTAAAGCTAAAGGGTTCACTATTGTTCCGAAATTTGTTTGGCGAGAAATAGGAGTGAAGTTATAATTGTTTAAAGCATAACTCCCTAAAAAGTCAAGCGTAAATTTATCATTAAACTCGTAAGAAAGATAAGTTTGAATATCAGTAAAATTTGGGTCATAATTTGAATTGATATCTTTGCTATTAACAATTAAGCTGTTGTTGCGATATCTTGCGCCAACTAGTGCTTTAAACTTGTTGTTTTTTGAAGTTCCGTCAACCGTAACCGAAGCGCCAAGTAAACTGGCATCAATAGATAGTCCGAATTGGGTGGGTTTTCGATAAGTAATATCTAAAACTGAAGATAATTTGTCACCATACTTTGCTTGAAACCCTCCTGCCGAAAAATCAACATTTTGAGTCAGGTTGGGATTTACAAAACTCAACCCTTCTTGTTGGCCAGAACGAATTAAAAAAGGGCGGTAAACCTCAATACCATTAACATAAACTAGGTTTTCATCAAAGCTGCCCCCTCTAACATTGTATTGGGTGCTTAATTCATTATTAAAATTTACTCCTGGCAAGGTTTTTAAAATACTTTCAACACCATTATTTGCACTCGGTAGTTTATGGATAGTTTCCGTTTTGATATTGGTAATCCCTTCCGCATTTTTCTTATCATCTTTGATAATAACTTCATCAATTTTTTCAGTTTTAATATGTAATTTTGGTGAAAACTGTAAGGTTTTTCCTTTAGGAATTCTTACTCTTTTTGTATAGCTATTATAAGAAATATGACTAAAAAGAATATTGATATTAGTAGCAGACGGAATTTTTAAATTGTAAGAACCCGATTTGCCTGTGGTAGTTCCAAAATTGCCATTGCTTACCGAAACATTTTCAATAGGCTTCCCTGCATCATCAAAAACTTTACCTTTAATAGTTGCAGTTTGTGCAATAGTAAAGGTGGAGTAAATTCCTAAAAAGAAAAGAAAAATGAATTTAGTTTTCAATGCTATTACGTTTTGCTTTTTTTATTAAATGAAGTTGTAAATGTAGTAGAATTATTTACATTATCAGTAACAATAACTTTTAAAATATGAGTAGTTCCTTCCAGAACTTTATCATTAAAACTATAGGTTAAGCTGCCTTTTTTGGGATTGTATTTCATCAATATCCATTTGCCATCTATTTCTCCACTATATGATTTAATTCCAGATCCTTTATCGTAAATTTTTACTTTTAAAGTTTTAAATTTTGTGAGCCATTGTTTTTCTTTGAATCCAATAGGTTTTATAGATGGAGACCAGGTATCTGATGCTAATATAAACTCGCCTAAACTTTTACTAGAAGTGTATAAAGTATTATTTTTTCGTTTTGTGCTTACATAATTGAGCTTACCGTACTTATTCTTTTTAGCAATATAAAGTTGCTTAATTTCATTATCAGAATATTTTGAAATATCAAAAGACAGTCTAAAATAATTATGAACAGGTACCGTATTATTATGTAGTTTGGCTATTCCTTCATTATAAGAATAATCAAAATAAAAGTCTTCATAAAAAATATTTTTCGGAAAATTAACATGTACAATACTATCGCTTATTTTATTTGCTTGATTTGCTTTAAAATAATATGGTGTTTTTTTTATTTTTTTAGTTATGGCTATGGTATCCTTTTTACCTCTTATGGGTATTGTTAATTTTGTTTTATTGCCTTCAAAATCGGATGCTGTAATTACTACATTATAATCTAAACTATCTTTAACGGTAAAAAATCCTTTATTAATAAGTTTTTTATAAAGGCTCAAATTATTTGCTTGATGATTAATGAAGCATTTTTGAATGCGTTGTTTTTTAGTTTTAAATCTTTCATAGTCAATATACGAATTGATATATCTAGATTCGCTAAACGAAAATTTATCTACAGTAAACTGGAATATTTTGTTACCATTCACTTCCATTTTGAGGTCATATAAACCATTGTGATTTAAAGCTCCATCTAATCGATCATACGCATTAATTCCAATGCCAATTGCACCATGTGCATAAATTTTATTTGCAATAATATCACCATTTGATTGTCGTTTTAAAACGAGTTGCACATTTTTATTGGATTGATTTACTTGAGAAATACTATCTTTAGTGTATGTGTAAGCAAATTGAATAAAAGGGCTTTTATGATCGGGTATTTTAATGCCAAAAAGCATTGGGTTTAAAATATTTGCTTTTACATCTCTAATCTCATAGTGCAAATGTGGCCCGCCTGAACTACCTGAATTTCCGCTTAAAGCGATAGTTTCTCCTTTATTAATTTTTAAGTCACTTTCTTTTGGGTACAATCTAATGGTAAAACTCTCTTTTTGGTATTGTTGCTTTTTTACATAGGCTTCAATTTTTGGAGAAAACTTCTTTAAATGGCCATAAACGGTGGTGTAGCCATTTGGGTGTGTAATGTATATCGCATTGCCATAACCCCAAAGTGACACATTAATTCTAGAAATGTAGCCAGCAGCAGAAGCAACAACTTTTAAGCCTTCTCGCTGTTGTGTTTTAATATCAAGACCAGCATGAAAGTGATTGGATCGCAATTCGCCAAAAGTTCCCGATAAAACCAAAGGAATTTCTAAGGGATTTATAAAATAATCAGTTGGGTATTTGCTTTGCGAAAAAAGTATTCCGAAACAGTTTAATAGGGCTAATAAAACTACTTTTTTGTGCATAAGTTTGCTAAAGTAATCATTAGAATTGATACAAAAAAAATTAATATCTTAAGTTGTTATTATTCAATATTTTGGATATATTTTTATTTTAAAATGTCAAAATAGTTGTTTTATAGTTTTAGGTGTACTAAATTTGTAATTATAGTTTGATTCTTTGAGTTGATGAATAATTTATTTCAAATAGTTAATTTACTTGAGGTTAAGCTCTCAAAATTGTTAAGGCAATACACTGTTTTACAGCAAGATAATAAAAAATTATTGCAATTAAAAAGTGAATTAGAAGAACAATTGAAACAACAGCATCAACAATTTAGTGATTTAGAAAATAAGTATGAATCATTAAGAGTTGCAAATGCAATGGTAGGCAGCAAAGAAGATAAACATATAACCAAACTTAAAATTAATACATTGATTCGTGAAATTGATAAATGCATAGTTCAATTAAGCGATTAGCATAAAGGATGAGCGATAATCTTAAAATAAAAGTAACTATTGGAGATCGAGTTTATCCGTTAACCATAAGAGAAGAAGGAGAAGAAGAAGGTATTAGATTAGCGGTTAAAAAAATTAATGAACTTTTAAAGAAATTTGAAAAAAATTATGAAGTTCGTGATAAGCAAGATGTGTTAGCTATGTGTGCATTACAATTTGCATCTCAACATGAGGTTCAAAATGTTTATGATGATTTGGATACAAAAAAAGTTGAAAATAAATTAAGAGAAATTAATCAATTATTAGATTCTCACTTAGTATAAGTTCTTTAAAAAAAAACAATTACTGCCTACATTAGTTATTTGTTTGTTAAACTCAACACTATCAATTTAAAAAGGATGAGTTTTTATTGAGAAAGCGTGCCTATTGAGACGATTTATCGTTTTAAAATTGGATACTTGACCTTTAAAGTTAATCCTAAACCTGTTAATAAGGAGTTTATAAAACCATAACTTGTGTAGGTTTTTTTATATATAAATATGACAGCAACAACAATAATAATAGCAATAGTAGCCTTGGCATTAGGATTAGTAATAGCCAAAGTTTTAGAAAAGAAAAAAGCATCCTCAACTTTGAAGAATGTAAGTAAACAAGCTTCAACTATTTTAAAAGAAGCTAAAATTGATGCCGAAGCATTAAAAAAGGATAAAATACTACAAGCCAAAGAAAGGTTTATTGAGTTGAAGGCCGAACATGAAAAAGTTATCTTATCTCGCGATAGAAAAACAAATGAATCTGAGAAGAGAATTAGAGATAAAGAATCTCGTGTTTCACAAGAATTAGATAAAAATAAAAAACTCAATAAATCTATTGAAGATAAAGAAAAAGATTATAATTATAGATTAGAATATATCGATAAAAAGAAAACAGAAGTTGATAAAGTTCATAAACGACAAGTGCAACAACTTGAAGTTCTATCTGGTTTATCGGCTAATGACGCAAAGAAAGAGTTGGTAGAAACACTAAAAGAAGAAGCTAAATCGGATGCAATGTCTTATATTCAAAGTACTCTTGAAGAGGCCAAGCTAACAGCGCAGCAAGAAGCTAAAAAAATAGTTTTAAATACAATTCAGCGTGTGGGAGTAGAGCAAACCATTGATAATTGTGTTTCTGTTTTTAATTTAGAGAATGATGATGTTAAAGGTAGAATTATAGGTAGAGAAGGCCGAAACATTAGAGCTATTGAATCTACAACTGGAGTTGAAATAATTGTTGATGATACTCCTGAGGCGATAATATTATCATGTTTTGATCCCGTAAGGAGAGAAATAGCTCGTTTATCTTTACATAAATTGGTAACCGATGGTAGAATTCATCCAGCAAGAATTGAAGAAGTTGTTGCTAAAACTTCGAAAGAAATTAATCAAGAAATTATTGAAGTCGGAAAGCGTACCGTTATTGACCTAGGAATTCACGGTTTACATCCCGAATTGATAAAAACTGTTGGAAGAATGAAATATCGTTCTTCTTATGGTCAAAATTTATTGCAACATTCACGTGAAGTGGCTAATTTATGTGCTATTATGGCTTCTGAATTAGGTCTGAATCCAAAAGTTGCGAAACGAGCAGGTTTATTACATGATATAGGTAAAGTACCAGACACAGATACCGAATTGCCACATGCTATTTTAGGTATGCAATGGGCAGAAAAGTATAATGAAAAAGCAGATGTTTGCAATGCCATTGGAGCACATCATGATGAAATTGAAATGAAATCTTTGTATGCACCTATAATTCAAGTTTGCGATGCAATATCTGGAGCTAGACCAGGAGCAAGACGACAAGTAATAGATTCGTATATTCAACGCTTAAAAGAATTAGAAGATGTAGCATTTGGTTTTAATGGCGTGCAAAAAGCTTATGCAATTCAAGCAGGTAGAGAGCTTCGTGTAATTGTTGAAAGCGAAAAAGTAGATGATACTAAAGCTGCTGAATTATCATTCAATATTATGCAAAAAATTCAAAACGATATGACTTATCCGGGGCAAGTAAAAGTTACCGTTATTCGTGAAACGAGAGTGGTAAATATTGCAAAATAGTTAAATGCTTAAATTATTAAAATGAGGAATGGTTTGAAAAACCATTCCTCATTTTTTTTAGGTAGCATATTTCTAACGTGAGTTCGATATAAGAAATTACTATAATATCATCACAATCTATTAGTTGCTTTACATTCGTCTCTGCGAATTTTACTTTTTTTAGTAAAATATGGCAGTCTCTTCATTGAAAAATAGATGCCATCCCGAGGGTTCGGAATATCTCCTTCGCAAAAAACGCCAACATCTAACTTTCTAGTAGTTAATTTACTCGATACGTCGAACTCACGTTTCTAATATAAATGAATAAAAAAAACCACCTAAAAGGTGGATTTTTAAATAATAAGTGACCGGGCTGGGGCTCGAACCCAGGACCCTCTCCTTAAAAGGGAGATGCTCTACCAACTGAGCTACCAGGTCAATTAATTCGGATGCAAATATACATTATCTTTATATGGATGGCAATAATTTATTGCCTTATATTCTATTTTAAACTTACATTAAAAATTTAGGTATAAAAGACAAAAAGGAGGCTATTTTAATAGGAGTATATAAAGAAAATACGCTTAGTTTATTTTAATAACCTCGTTATTATCTAAATAATTTAAGACATTTTCCATATTATTCAAATCCAAGCCCTGAACATTATCTGCTGGAAGAACTGCAACTCTAAAAATAATATTGTTGGTATAATCAGAAGGTAGACTGTCAAAGAAAACAGTTCCGTCTAAGAAAAAGCTAACATCTGCTAATGTGAAATTGTACCCATATAACAAGGTTTCATCTCCAAAAAACAAGGTTTGTGGTAGTGGCTCCCAAATATCTCTGCCTTCAAATTCACCCATTAATATATAGGCTACTACAATATCGGAAGGGTATACATCAATCTGGCTTGGAATATCAACAAAAACTTCATAATTATCAGCGGCATCGAATGAAACATTTACCTCAAATATTTGTCCAACAATAACTTGGCCATCACGACCCGGAGGTCCCATTGGTCCTTCACAGGAAACAAATAACAAAGCTAAAATAGGTAATAAAAGAAATTTTTTCATGAATATTTTTTTAAAATTAATAATTAGAATTGCTTTGTCGAATTTAAAGTAATAACAATGCTAATAATATTTGGTTAATAGGATTTACAAAAGCAAATAGGGATTCATCCATTACAAAATTATTACTTATTATTTTTTTTGGCTTCTTTTCTTTTTAGTTTTATTTCTTTAATCATTTCTTTCTGCTCGTTTGCCTTTTCTTTCATTTCGTCAGAAACTCCAAACGGAATGTTTAACTTTAAAAATAAGGAACTATTTTTTGTGCCCGATTTATCTTTGTACACATCCAAAAACCCATAATAATATCGAACACCTAATGACCAGCCATAACCATTCAATAATCTGTACCCTGTACCAACAGCAACACCCATATCAAACCAATTAATCAGATCTTTATTTTTTTCTTTGATGCGAGTTGTATTTCCTTTAATATTAGAATCAAACTGAACCCAGGATTTATACATCCAGCCAAATTGAAATCCCCCTTCAGCATATATATGATTTTTAAATTTATATTTTGCTAATGCTGGGACTAAGAAATAGCTCATTTTTTGACTATAATCTCCTTCTTGAATATTACCATTTTGGTCTTTGTAAATGGTCGCATTTAAAAATTCAAGATCACCCATAGATAATTCATCTACTCCTAAAGTTGATTAAACCAAAAGGCCAGTATTTAAATACCATCGCTCTTTCATTTTTATATCAAAATAAAAACCAAGATTGAATTCACTTAGTTTTTTACTTGTATCCAAATCAGATATACTGGAGAAATTAAAGCCTCCATCTAAACCAAATTCAATGTTTCCGGTATTTAATTTATCGCCTAAGAGTAGTGCAATAAGAACTTGAGATTGCATACTATAACTTAAAAATAAAAAAAATACAATGAGTAATTGTTTTTTCATAATGATTTTATTTTACCGTATAGCCTTTACCTTCCATACAGGCTGTAAATGCTTTGTTATAATTACCTTTTAGTTCTTTTGATTTTGCAGATGCAGCCTGGTTGTTAGCCTGTTGTTCATTATGATCTCCAACTTTTCTAGCCCTTCGTCCCCTTAATCCACCAACTACTGCACCAATTGCGGCTCCTTTTCCCGTATCTCCTGCAATTGCACCAATGGCGGCACCAGCAGCAGCTCCACCAGCTGCACCAACAACGGCAGAACCATCCAATGAAGTATCAGCCTCAGCAGCTATTACTTTTGTTGGATTCATAGGGT
>DAOUTI010000154.1 GCA_030626795.1 Flavobacteriaceae bacterium | reverse complement strand
TTAAATTCTTTTCATCCACTCCTGCAGAGGATATTGAAGCTAATAATTATAAAACAGTAAGTACTCTAGAAAACAATTTTTCCGTTACTTTTTTCTAGAGTACTTACTGTTTTATAATTATTAGCTTCAATATCCTCTGCAGGAGTGGATGAAAAGAATTTAAAATGTGTTTTTGAGCTTACTAATTTTTGAGCTGATGCTGTAAATGAAATCATCACTACTGCAAGTATTAAAAGAATTGATATTTTTTTCATGTTTAAAGATTTTATTGATTATTTTTTATTAATTTACTTATTTGACACTATGTCACTTTTTTCTATAATTACATTTTCATACATTTCTAGATCTTCATCATAAGAAGCACCTGAACGAATGACACCTTTAATATTAATTTGATCCCCTATTTTTATATTTTTAATATTTGCATTAGTTTCGGGAGTAAAAGTGCAGCTTACACCCGCTTTAGCATCAGCGGATTTTAAAAGTATGACTTTCTGACTATTGAAATCTTCAGAAATTTCAGCAACAATACCTGATATTTCAAGTACCTTAGAATTGCCTTCTTCATCTAAATATTTGTCATTTGCTTTCTGAGTATCTGCAAGATATTCATTTACTATTTCGTTTGCTTTATAACTAAAATCTGTTTTCGTCTTTTGAACATCTCTTGCCGGCATATTGAACATATAATATCCAATACTACCTACTACTATAATTCCTATACCGAATACAATTAGTATTTTTTTTAAAATTTTCTTTTTTGCTGTCATTTTTTGATTGTTTACTTTAATTGAGAGAGTAGACTGTAATATTTTTAATTCCTGACAATAAAAATAAAAAAATATACTTTTATTTTTATTTATCTGAAATTAAGATAGTTATAAAATATATATTACTATTAAATTTGTTTATTCTCTGGAATCTTTTATTGTAGGGTACTTGTTTTGTTCCCAATCTTTAATACCACCTTGTAGATTATATACATCATAACCGTTTTCAATAAGTATTTTGGAGGCTTTCTCACTTCTATAACCAGTTCTACAATAAATGTATACTGGTTTATCTTTTGGCAATAATAGTAGTTCTTGCTCAAAATTAAAGCTATAATAATTTATCTGAATTGCATCATTTATATATCCATCGTTAAATTCATAAGATGTACGTACATCTAATAAAGTACCTTCTTTTTTGGCAATTAATTCTTTAAACTCAGATGATTTTACGTGTTTAATAGATGAATGCTGAGCATTTGCAAAAAACACAAAGGTTATCGTTGTAATTGCAAAAAATAGATTTTTCATAAATAAAATAGTTATATGATATTATTTTGATAGAAAAAGTAATGAAATATTATAAGAACAACTTTATTTTTTCTATTAGTTTTAATTTATAAATTTTACTCCGTAAAATTAGCTTCTAAGACAAAAACATCACCTTTTCGTAAAACTTCTATAAGCACTTGATCTCCTACCTTCAAATTTTCTATTTGTTGTTTTATATTTCCTAGATCATGGGGAGTATTACAGCTTAAGCCTTGAATACTTAATATAATATCTCCACCTAACCAAAGTTTTTGACCAAAAATCTCACCTTGTACAAAACCGGCTTTTATACCAATATTATCTGCAAAAGAATTTGGTGTAACATGCTGTATCAAAACACCAGATCGTTGAGGTGTATTTAAAACACCGGCAATTACTTCATTTAAAAATAATCCATCAAAACCTGTCCAAAAACTATTAACATCAAATAAGGTTTTTCTTGCAGTTTCAATATCAACTGCAAATCCTAATCCTTCAAAACCTCCGCTTTTTGATAATATAAAACTAACAATACCAATCAATTCACCATTCATATTAAACATTGGGCCTCCAGAATTTCCTTGATTTATAGAAGCATCTGTTTGAATAAAACCTGCCATTTCACCATTTGTAATCATATTCTTTTTCATCTTTCTACTTATATGACCAACAGAGAGAGAATGCTCTAAACCCAGCGGAGCTCCTATAACTATAATTTGTTCTCCAATTTTAGCAGCATTAGAACTACCCAATTTTACAAATTTTATATTTGGCGGAACCTTTCTTAATTTTAAAAGAGCAACATCGGCAGCAGAAGAACTTAATAAAACATCCGCTGGTAAAGATGAGCCATTCTGTAGCTTAACTGAAACTTTATTAGCAGATTCTACAACATGGGAAGCAGTCAGAATTAATCCATCTGAACTAATTATAACTCCAGAACCTAATCCACCTAAAGTAGAAAACCTTTGATCTTTTATCTTATATTCTGTTACTTCTATGGTTACTACAGCAGGATCTAATTCTTCAAATAAAACTGATACATTTTGAGCATTGGTCCAAGAATAAAATGATATTAATATTATAAAAGATAGTGTTTTCATAAACTTTAATTTTTTTATAGAACCCTTCTCATGGTAAATCATATTTTATTAATAAGTCTCAAATACAATAAGAAGTTTACAAAAAAATCTAAAATATATTGTTCATCAACAATAAGTGATCTTAAAGAATTTATTTATAAATTTTGAAAAATAAAAGAAAAAATTATAGAGAAGCTAATTAATAATTATTCCTCAAATCTTTCTGCTAAATTATGTTCGATAAATAAAAATTAAAGAAACAGTAATTTTTGTATTAGTAAAACGACTTACTTATTCTACTTTTATTATATTCACAATATATTAAATGTTTTTAATGAGTTTGGTACTACATTTTATCTTAGGTTTTATCGTCTCCTTTTTAGGGACTTCGACTCCCAGTATGTTAAATATGACAGCTGTTAAAATCAGCTTAAATAAAAGTAAATGGGATGCAATTATATTTGCTTTTGGCGTTTCAATAGTTGTACTTCTTCAAGCTTATATAGCAATTTTATTTACAAAGTTTTTAAGAAGCAATCCAGAATTTGTTCAATCACTCCAAAAAATAGCAATCGTAATTTTTGCACTTCTATCTTTTTATTTCTACCGTCAATCAAAAAAAGAAAAAGGACCAACTAGCAAAGTAAAAGCTACAAACAGTTTTGTTGTTGGGTTGTTGCTTGCTGCATTAAACATGTTTTCTATACCATTTTACTGTGGCGTAACAACTGCTTTAGATATTATAGGATGGCTGCAGTTTTCTCAACAAAATATTATACTATTTGTTATAGGTTCATCACTTGGAACGTTCTCTTTACTTTATATGTATGCCAATTATGCAAAGACAATTCAGTTAAAATCAAAAGGGCTAGCAAAAAATTTAAATTTAACACTAAGTATATTAACGGGTACTTTAGCTTTAATTACACTCATTAATATTTTTTAAACTTTAAAAAAATAATTAATGAATAACTCAACGATAAAATAATTATAAATTTTTGAAATTATTGATCTTACTGGAGTGTAATATCCTCATTTTTAACATAATGCTAAAGTAGATTTTTTTTAATTTAAATTCTATTTACAAAGCAAATTGATAAGCTTCTTTCAGCTAATACTAATCATTTTTTCTTACTAATTTTAATATGTTATTTTTATCAAAAGGAAGGATTTTTGTTCCAAATTTTTTATATACGCTGTTTGGAATACCAATATCGGCAATAAATATTTCTGTATCAACATCTAGATTATACAGGATTTTTTTTGGAGCAGCCAAAGTTAAAATTTTATTGGCTTTAAAAAAGGGACTTTTAATATCACCAATAAATCCCGTAGGTATATCTAACGATACTCTTAATGCAGAACTGCGGTTAGCTTCTTCAATTATTTCCAAAAGAGATGGAGATAAGGGAAGCCTTTGAGAAAACCCTAAATAGGCATCTATCCAAACATCAGGTTTGTTGATAGGTAAATGTTTTGCTCCAAACTTCAGAGCTCTTTCCAATTGTATTGCTGGGAGTTCTTTTGTTATATTAGTAAATAGGTCAATATAAACATCATATCCCCATGCGGCTAATCTACGAGCAGCAACTAAGCCACCACCACCATTATTGCCATTTCCAATTCCAACTTTAATAGTCTGAGTTTTCTTTGCAATATTGGAAATTAGATTAGCTAATTGTAAACCTACATTTTCCATCATTAATTCGATGGGCAAGTTGTAATTATTTACAGCATAATAATCCATGTCTTTAAACCTTTCAAGTTCAAATGTCATTTCTTTGGGAAGTGTTATAACAGGATATTTCAAAATTAATCCTTATTTAAAATGTTGTTTAATTCCATAACTAGCCATAACACCTTCACCGGTTGCTGCAGCAACTTGTGCTAATGCCCCTTCTCTACAATCACCAGCAGCAAAAATCCCTTTTATATTTGTTTCTCCAAATCCGGTAGTTTTGATAAAACCTTTTGCATTCATCTCAATTATATTTTTAAATGAAGCTGTATTTGGAGCTAAACCAACATAAATAAAAGCACCATCAGCATAGATCTCAGAAATTCGTCCTGTAATATTATCTTTTATTTGTAGTCCCTTAAAATTATCATTTTCATTTTTTAAAAAGGTAAGGGCATCTTTGTTTTTATAAAGCTTGATATTTTTAATTGTTTTTATCTTTTCAAGATAGGTTTCTGAACCAGTAAACTCTTTATTTTTATTTACAATACTTACTTTTTTACAGAAACCTGAAAGAAAAATACCCTCTTCTAAAGCACTGTTTCCACCACCTATAACTAATATTTCTTTATCACGATAAAATGCTCCATCACAAGTTGCACAAAAATGTATACCTGCTCCAATGAGCTCATTTTCTAAAGGAATGTTTAATTTTCGATATGTAGATCCTAAGGCTAGGATAATAGTTTTGGAATAATATTTACCCATATTTGTAAACACCGTAAAAGTGTTGTTGTTTTTAGCGATATCTTTTACTTCAACACCAGTTTCAATGATTGCTCCATATGTTTCCGCTTGTTCTGCCATTTTTTGCATTAATTTGGATCCAGAAATATTGGTAAATCCAGGATAGTTTTCAATTTTTTCAGTTAAAGCAGCATTCCCTCCAATATTTTTCTTTTCTAGAATTAATGTATTAAAACGATCTCTTTGTGCATAAATTGATGCTGTTAGCCCTGCTGCTCCTGCACCAACAATAATAGTATCTAAAATTTTCTTGGATGCTTTTTTGTCTAGCTTTAAAACCTCTTTTAAAATAGAATTATCAGGGTTGGTATAGGCTTTCTCATCAATAAGAATTGTTGGAATAATACGTTTTCCTTTGTTGATTTCAACTACTTTTTCAGTCGCCCATACCTGCTTGTCCACATCAATGAACTGAAAATTGATCTCATTATTTTGAAGATAGCTTTTTGCTCTTCTACAATCAGGACACCAATCCGCACCAAAAAGAACTACTTTTCCTACTTTATTAATTCCTAAAATTTCAGCTAAACAACTGTTATCAGGATTTGTATGAGATTTTCCGTTTATAACAAGGGTGGGAATAATTCTTTTGCCTTTATTGATAGATTCTACAAGTTTTGTTGCCTTGTTATCAATTTCAACATCAATAAAATGAAATAATATATGATTATCATTTAAGAACTTCTTTGCTCTTTGACAATCAGGGCACCAATCTGCTCCGTAGAAAGTTATTTTGTTCATAAATTCAATATTTTCAGGTATTTATAACTTTGTTGAGTAAATATAAAGCTATTTTAATTTAATTTTTGTCCTCTTCTAATTGTTGTAATAAATTACCTTTTTCGATATAAGGATATATTTCATGATATTTTAAAACTGTATTCATATTTAATCTTCTATTAATATGCCTGCGTTTTAAATCATCTGGTTTTGAAATTCCAGCTGCAGCAATTAATTCACTAAAACTATGTAGTGTTTCATGTTGAAAATTGGTAACTCTTTCTGCTTTATCATCCACATCTAAACCTTTCATTAATG
>DAOUTI010000128.1 GCA_030626795.1 Flavobacteriaceae bacterium | reverse complement strand
GGCAGCTCCGCAAGTAAAAGAAATATTATTAGAAAGTGGTTGTTGGGCATTGATAAAACAGCGCCCTTATGATGTTATAGCAAACCCAGATGAAACTCCAAAATCTATTTTCATTTCAACATATGCAACTGCGCCATTATCGGCTTCACATGCTTTTGCATTATCAGGAAGAGAAAAAAATTTCCAAGCAGGAATTGATGCTTTATCTAAACTAACCGAAAGTAAAATACACCTCTCCGTTGATGGAAATGCATCTTCGTTTTTTAATGACGTAACTGGTGTAACAATTCATAAAGTAACAGGTAAACATCCAGCAGGTAATGTTGGTATTCAAATTTCAAAAGTTGATCCTGTCAATGCAGGAGATAGAGTTTGGGTTGTAAATCCACAAGATGTTGCTGCAATTGGAGCCTTATTTTTAACAGGCAAAATTGATACAAGCAGAATAGTCGCTTTAGCTGGTTCGCAAGTACAAACACCACAGTATTATAAAATAACACAAGGTTCTCAAATTAGTGATATCGTTAATGGAAAACTAAGCACTGTAAAAAATAGAATTATTAGCGGTAATCCTTTAACAGGAACATCTGTTGGAGCTAAAGATGCTATTGGTTTTTACGATGATGTTATTTCAGTTTTACCAGAAGGAGATCATTATACATTTTTTGGTTGGGTGCCATTTATTGGTAATAATAAGCTAAGCATGTCGCGTACATTCTTTTCCTGGTTAACACCGAATAAAGAATATGATTTAGACACCAATTTTAATGGAGAAGAACGTGCTTTTGTTATAACAGGAGAAATGGAAAAGGTTTTACCTATTGATGTTTATCCTATGCAATTATTGAAAGCAGCCTTGATTGAAGATATTGAAAAGATGGAAAATTTAGGAATCTACGAAGTGGCTCCTGAAGATTTTGCATTGGTAGATTTTGTAAGTACTTCAAAAATTGAAGCTCAAGATATTATCCGTAAAGGATTAGATTTAATGATAAAAGAAGTAGGTTAAATGGATTTTTTAAGAAAACAATTAGACAAAATAAAGCCTCACTTTGAAAAAGGAGGTAAATACGAAAAGTTTGGACCCGCTTATGGCGGAATCGAAACTTTTTTATTCGTGCCTAATCACACCACAAAAAAAGGAGCCCACATTCGTGATGGTGTAGATTTAAAAAGGGTGATGATTACCGTTGTAATTGCACTTTTACCAGCATTATTTTTTGGTATGTGGAATATTGGAGATCAACATTTTTCTCAAATTCCAGGCTCTGATATGAGTTTTATGACTTTGTTTATTTATGGCGCATTAAAAATGTTGCCCATGATTATCATTTCTTATGGTGTGGGTCTTGGTATTGAATTTGCTTATGCAATTTTTAGAGGTCACGATGTAAACGAAGGTTATTTGGTTACAGGTTTACTAATTCCTATGATTATGCCAATTGATTTTCCATTATGGATGCTAACAATATCTGTAATCTTTGCAGTAATTATTGGTAAAGAAGCCTTTGGCGGAACAGGAATGAATATTTTAAATCCAGCATTGGTAGCAAGAGCATTTGCTCTTTTCTCTTATACAGGATTTATGAGTGGAGATCAAGTTTGGGTTACAGATGCAGGAATTGATGGGCTTTCAGGAGAAACAATTTTAGGAACTTTAGCCTTAGGTAAAGAAACCACAACCAGTGTATTTGATATGTTTATGGGATATATGCCTGGGTCAATTGGGGAAACATCGGTATTGATGATTTTAATAGGTGCAGCAATTTTACTATTTACAGGAATTGCAAGTTGGAGAATTATGATATCCTCAGTTATTGGAGCAGCTTTAGTAGGTTTGATGTTTAATGCAATAGGTAGTGATACCAATGATTTATTTAATTTTCCATGGTATCAACATTTATTGATTGGTGGTTTTGCATTTGGTATGGTATTTATGGCTACCGATCCAGTTTCGGCAGCACAAACCAATACAGGTAAATGGATATACGGTTTCTTAATTGGTGTATTTGCAATACTTATTCGTGTAGTAAATCCAACTTTACCAGAAGGGGTAATGATGGCAATATTATTAATGAATGTGTTTGCTCCAACGATTGATCATTATGTGATACAAAGTAATGTGAAACGCAGACAAAAAAGATTAATAAAACTTCAAAAAGCATAATTATGAATAGAAATAGTAATGCATATACATTTATTTTTGCAATCATTTTGGTTGTAATTGTAGCAACTCTTCTTGCTTTTGTTTCTGAAAGTACCAAAGAAAAGCGTGCTAATAATGTAAAATTAGAAAAAATGCAAAATATCCTATCTACTATTGGAATTGATGTTAGTAGAGAAGAATCGGGTGAGGTTTTTAAAGATTATATCAAACAAGAGTTATCAGTAAAAGAAGATGGTAGTGTAGATGCTGGTGTAAAAGCATTTGGGATTGATTTAAAAAATGAAACTAAAAAATCAAGTAACGAACAACGTTACCCAATATATATCGCTGAAAAGGAAGGTAAAAAATACTATGTTGTACCACTTTATGGAGCTGGTTTATGGGATGCAATTTGGGGATATATGTCTTTTGCAGAGGATAAAAATACTATTGTTGGAGCATCTTTTGATCACAAAGGAGAAACACCTGGACTTGGAGCTGAAATCAATCAATCTTGGTTTGAAGATCAGTTTATAGGTAAAAAAATAATGAATGGATCAGATTTTGTTTCTGTTAAAGTAATAAAAGGAGGAACACCTGCAGATAATTTTCACGGTGTTGATGGAATTTCAGGAGGTACAATTACTTCTGATGGGGTTTCAGATATGATTGAAGAAAGATTAAAAAACTATTTACCATATTTAAAGAATAATTAATAATGGCTGATAAAGAAGCGATTTTTTCGCAAAAAAACAAAAGATTATTAATCGACCCATTAAACGATGATAATCCTATTTCAGTTCAAGTACTAGGTATTTGTTCTGCATTAGCAATTACAGTACAATTAAAACCAGCAATTGTAATGTCGGTTGCCGTACTTTTTGTACTTATATTTAGTAATGTTATTGTATCACTAATAAGAAATTTGATACCAAGTCGTATACGTATTATTGTACAATTGGTAATCGTAGCTGCTTTAGTAATCTTAGTTGATTTAGTTTTAAAAGCATACTTATATGATGTAAGTAAAGAATTATCTGTATTCGTAGGGTTGATAATTACCAACTGTATAATTATGGGTAGATTAGAAGCTTTTGCCTTAGCAAATGGGCCATGGAAAGCATTTTTAGATGCAATTGGTAATTCAGTAGGTTATGCTTTAATTTTAGTAGTTGTAGCATTTTTTAGAGAGCTTTTAGGATCTGGTAAATTACTAGGATATGAAATTTTGGGACATAAAGGTAAAACATTAGTAGACTCTACTGGTTTGTATCAATTTGGATATGAAAACAATGGGTTTATGTTATTATCTCCAATGGCATTAATTGCTGTAGGAATTTATATTTGGATACAAAGATCAAGAAACAGAAAATTAATAGAAGCGTAAGATGGAAGATTTATTAAGTTTATTTGTAAAAAGTATTTTTATTGAAAATATGGTATTTGCATATTTCTTAGGAATGTGTTCTTATCTCGCTGTTTCAAAAACGGTAAAAACAGCTGTAGGTTTAGGTTTTGCTGTAATATTTGTTTTAGCAATTACGGTACCCGCAAATTACCTGTTAGAGAGTTATATTTTAAAACCAGGAGCCTTAATTTGGTTAGGCCCTGAATATGCCGATATTGACTTAAGTTTTTTAAGTTTTATCATGTTTATTGCAGTGATTGCTTCTATGGTACAATTGGTTGAAATGATTGTTGAAAAATTTTCTCCTGCACTATATAGTTCATTAGGTATTTTCTTACCATTAATTGCGGTAAACTGTGCAATTTTAGGGGGATCATTATTTATGCAGCAAAAAAACTTTGGAACCATTACGGAATCATTTGTTTACGGATTAGGTTCAGGTATTGGTTGGTTATTAGCCATTGTTGCTATTGCAGCAATTAGAGAAAAAATTAGTTATTCAAATGTGCCAGCTCCTTTAAAAGGCTTGGGTATTACATTTATCATTACTGGATTAATGGCAATTGCCTTTATGAGTTTCGGTGGAATAAAATTGTAAAAAGAAACAAGAGAAAAGAAGCAAGAAGCTAGAGAAAAGAAACAATTATAATTAAACTTTAAAAATTACTAGTCAAAATTTTTAATTTTTAATTTTCAATTTTTAATTAAAACAAATGAGTCCAATAGTTGCAAGTATCGTATTTTCACTAATATTAATCATTTTATTGGTTAGTATCTTATTATTTGCCAAAGCAAAATTAATTCCTTCAGGTAAGGTGAAAATTTTAATTAATGGAGAAAAAACAATCGAAGTAGATTCAGGTTCAACCTTATTATCTACTTTAAGTAATGAAAAAATATTTTTACCATCGGCTTGTGGTGGTGGTGGAACTTGTATTCAGTGCGAATGCCATGTACAAGAAGGTGGAGGAGAAGCCTTACCTACTGAGGTGCCAAATTTTACACGTAAAGAGCTTGCTGAAGGAATACGCTTGGCTTGTCAAGTGAAGGTTAAAGAGGATATGGAAATTACCATTCCTGAAGAAATTTTTGGTATTAAAAAGTTTGAAGCAACAGTAGTTTCAAATTATAACGTAGCTTCTTTTATTAAAGAGTTTGTGATAGAATTACCTGAAGATATGAATTATAAAGCTGGAGGTTATATTCAAATTGAAATTCCGGATACGGAAGTTAATTTTAAGGATATGGATATCACTGCGCATCCAGAAGAGCATCCAGGAGAACCTGAGAAATTCAAATTAGAGTGGGATAAATTTAACCTATGGCCTTTAGCAATGAAAAACAGCGAAGATGTAGAAAGGGCTTACTCTATGGCTTCATATCCTGCTGAAGGTAGAAATATAATGCTTAATGTACGTATTGCTACTCCGCCATGGGATAGAGCTAAAAATGGCTGGATGAGCGTTAACCCAGGTATTGCTTCTTCTTATATTTTTGGTAGAAAACCTGGTGATAAAGTTATAGTTTCAGGTCCTTATGGCGAATTCTTTATCAATGACAGTGATGCTGAGATGTTGTATGTTGGTGGAGGTGCAGGTATGGCACCAATGCGATCTCATTTATATCACTTATTCCAAACATTAAAAACAGGAAGAAAAGTAACCTATTGGTATGGAGGAAGATCAAAACGAGAATTATTTTATGTAGATCACTTTAGATCTTTAGAAAAAGAGTTTCCTAATTTTAGGTTTTTTATCGTGCTTTCTGAACCAGCAGAAGAAGACAATTGGAAAGTAATGAAAGATGTTGATGATAAAGAAGGTGATGGCTTTTTAGGTTTTGTTCATCAAGCTGTAATTGACGAATATTTATCTAAACATGACGCTCCTGAAGATTTAGAATTGTATTTCTGTGGACCACCAATGATGAATAATGCAGTACAAAAAATGGGAGAAGATTTCGGTATGGCCGATGAAAACATTCGCTTTGACGATTTTGGAGGCTAAATAAGTAAGCCACATATATTTTATAAAAAGCACCTTTTTGGTGCTTTTTAATTGTTAAAAGTGTAATAAACAATAATGCTTTTCAATAATATTTGTAATTTTAAAAAAAATCAAGAATGCCTTTTTGGATAATTTTATTATTAGTAATAATATTTATATTGCTTACAATTAGCATTGTTTTGTACTTTATACAAGATGGCATGGTTTTTCATGCTGAAAAATTGCCAGCAAACCATAAATTTTATTTTCAAAATAAATTTGAAGAGTTTCATTTAAAAACTGAAGATGGTGAAAGTTTAAATGGTTTACTTTTTAAAGTGCATAACCCTAAAGGAGTTGTCCTTTTTTTTCATAATCATTCAGGAAATATCGAACATTGGAGTAGGTCGGCGATATTTATCAATAGCCTAAATTATGATGTTTTAATGATGGATTATAGAGGGTTTGGTAAAAGTACTGGAGGTTTTAACGAACAATTAATGCTCAAAGACTCATTATTATGGTATAATTTTACTAAAAAGCTATATAATGAAAATACAATTACAGTATATGGTAGAGGTCTAGGTGCCGCATTTGCAACGTATGTTACTTCAAAAAACAACCCGAAACAATTGGTTTTAGAAGCTCCTATTTATAGTGTTTATGATACTGCAAAATCTCACTACCCATATTTACCAACGAAACTAATTTTAAAATATAAGTTTGAAACTTATAAATATATTGGAAAAGTAAAATGTAAAACTTATTTTTTTCATGGTATTAAAGATGACCTAGTGCCATATGCAAGCAGTGAAAAATTGCATGAAATTATTAAAGATATTAGTGAGCTATATTTAATACCCGAAGGCAATCATTATGATTTGATAAATACCTCAATATTTTTAAATAAAATAAAAGAGATTACTCAATAGTAAAATAAGTTAAAAGCAATAAAAAAACTGTTTGAATTTTCAAACAGTTTTTTTATTCTTAATGATTGATCGAGAAAACCTTATTCAGGTTTTTGCTCTAAAATATCAAAGAATTGATCTAATTTAGGTAAAATAACTATTCTAGTTCTTCGGTTTGTTGATCTACCTTCAGCAGTATCATTACTTTCTAAAGGAACATATTCACTTCTTCCCGCTGCAATTAATCTTCCAGGGTTAACCGCATAATCATTTTGTAAGACTCTTACAACTGAAGTTGCTCTAGCAACACTTAGATCCCAGTTGTCTTTCATACAGTCAGTACTAATAGATACATTATCAGTATAACCTTCCACTTGAACTTCCATGTCAGGCTTGCTATTTACAATTGTAGCAACTTTACCAAGAACTTCTTTTGCTCTATCAGATACAATAGCACTACCGCTTTTAAACAGCATCTTATCAGCAATAGAAATATAAACTACAGTTTTTTCAACATCAATTTGAATGTCTTCATCTTGAATTCCTAATGCTAAATCTTTTTTCAATTGAAAAGCCAAAGCCAAATTGATAGAATCTTTTTGAGTCATAGCATCACGGATACCATTGATATATTTATCTTTTTCGCTCAATTGAGATATAACTTCTTTAATATTGTCAGAAGATGATTGTGTCAATACAGTTAAATTTTCTACTTGTTTTAATGAACGGTCTTTATCCTCTTTAAGAGAAACATTAAGGCTAGCTAAATGATCTTTTTCAATTAAACAAGTTTGTAAGTCTGCTTTCGCATCTACTAATTCTTGTTTATTTTTATTGTTTAGAGCTTCTAAATCTGTATATTTTTTAGTGGATACGCAAGAAGTCAAAAGAACAGATAAAATGATGGATGCAAAAAATAATTTTTTCATAATTTAATTGGAATTTAATTTAAAAGCAAAACTATTAAATTTTTTGCTCAATTTAACATAATAGGTAAAAAATGTAATTACAAATCTAAGATATAACTTATATTTGAATGTTAATTAATTGGTAATATTTATAATGAAAAAAATATTTATTTTTCTTTCTTTTTTCATGCTTTTATCTTGCAATAACAAGGGAGCTACTAGTTTTAAAAAATTAGAAGGTCAAGCTTTAGGAACAATTTTTCATATTACATACCAAGATGTATTCACTATAAGTGAAAAACAAATTGACAGTTTAATCTTTTTGGTTAATAAATCTATGTCAACTTATTTGCCAAATTCTGATATATCAAAAATTAATAAAGGAGATACAACTGTAATTATTGATGATATG
>DAOUTI010000196.1 GCA_030626795.1 Flavobacteriaceae bacterium | reverse complement strand
GAGTTTGCTTCAGTTCCTATGTAACTAATATTACTAGGAGTGTATTCCTATAAATTTATATCATCGCAGTAGGTTTACATATTATTCCTTCTTCTACTTCCTTCACATAAATAAACTCATCAGCGGTATGTGAACGTAAAGATTCTCCTGGACCCAATTTTAATGACGGGCAAGTCAAAGCAGTTTGATCTGACATGGTTGGTGAACCATAAGTTTCTCTACCCAACTTCAAACCAGATTTGACAATGGGGTGCTCTAAATCAATAGCCGAAGAATTATTTCGTAAAGATCGCTCTTTAACATCTACATCTACATTTTCTTTAATAATTTTAAGCACTTCAGCTAGACTGTAAACATCGGTAATCCGAATATCTACAACAAAATGACAAATTGCCGGAACCACATTATGCTGTTTCCCTGCATCAATTTGCGTAACTGTCATTTTTATTTCACCAAGCGTATTTGACACTTTAGGAAAATGATAATCTTTAAACCAATTTATAGCTTCCATCGCTTTATAAATTGCATTCTCACCTGTGCCATGAGCGGCATGTCCTGAACTACCATGAGCATAACAATCTAATACCAACAAGCCCTTTTCGGCAACAGCCAACTGCATTAAAGTGGGTTCACCAACAATAGCAAAATCAATTTTGGGCAATTTAGGTAAAACACTTCTAATTCCTTTTGGTCCTGAATTTTCTTCTTCTGCAGAAGCTAAAATAATCAAGTTATATTTTAAATCTTTTTTAGGATAAAAATAAGTGAACGTTGCCATTAATGACACCAAGCTTCCACCCGCATCATTACTACCTAAACCGAATAATTTACCATCAATAACATCTGCTTTTAATGGGTTTTTATTGTAAGATTTATTAGGTTTTACTGTGTCGTGATGAGAGTTGAGTAAAATTGAAGGTTTACTTTTATCAAAATGTTTATTGACAGCCCAAATATTATTATTTTCTCTTTGAAAAGGAATCGTATTTTGTTTAAACCAATTTTCAATTAACAAGGCTGTTCCTTCCTCTTCACCAGAAAAAGATTGCGTTTCAATTAATAATTTGAGCAATTTAAGTGCTTCTGATTTTAACTTATCTATCATAAAGTTAGTGTTGTTCTTTTTAAATTTTCGTCAATAATCACCTTTGGTTTCCCAATAATAACTTTTTTTACACCGTTTTGTAAAGCATCAAAACAATTGTCAATTTTTGGCAACATACCTTCAGTAATTATATTTGCTTTCTTTAAAGAGCTTAAAGATATAAAATCAATTTTTTCTATTAAAGTAGCCTCATTATTAACATCGGCTAAAACGCCTAATTTTTCAAAACAATATATCAATTCAACCTCAAAATACTTACTCATTCCTTTTGCTAATTCGGCTGCAATAGTATCGGCATTTGTATTTAATAATTGTCCGTTTTTATCGTGCGTAATGGCACAAAAAACAGGTGTTAAATTGTTTTCAACTAAGATTTTTATTACATCAGAATTCACAGCATCAACATCACCAGCAAATCCATAATCTACATCTTTTACAATTCGCTTGTGTGCTAAAATAGTATTTGCGTCTGCCCCAGATAATCCAATAGCATTACAATTATTTTTTTGTAATTGTGCTGTAATATTTTTGTTTAAGAGTCCGGCATAAACCATAGTTACAATTTCTAAAGCATCTTTATCTGTAACCCTTCTTCCATTCACCATTTTTGGTTTTAAGCCTAAATTTGAAATCATTTCTGTAGCTCTTTTACCACCACCATGAACTAATATTTTTAGTTCTTTTATTGTAGAAAAATCAGATAAAAAAGAAGATAAAGCTTCTTTGTTATTGATTACATTACCACCTATTTTTATTATTTTTAGTTTTTGTTTCATTATTATTCAATAATACCAACAAGGTTTTGAAAACCTTGCTAGAGTATAATTATCCTTCCAATATTTTTTTCAACACAATTTGAGCAGCATATGTTCTGTTATTTGCCTGTTCAATCACTATTGAATTTTTACTATCTAAAACGGCATCGACAACTACTACATTTCTTCTTACTGGCAAACAATGCATAAATTTAGCATGATTTGTTTTATTCATTTTTTCTTGAGTAATTGTCCAACTTTTGTCTTGCGAAATTACTTTTCCATAATCTTTAAATGAACTCCAATTCTTTGTATAAATAAAATCGGCATCAGCGAAAGCTTTATTTTGATTGTATTCAATTATCGAATTTTTTACAACCTTAGGATTTAACTCATAGCCTTTGGGGTGGGTAATTACAAAATTAGCATCTTGTTTTTGCATCATTTCAATAAACGAATTTGCTACTGCATGAGGTAATGCTTTAGGGTGAGGTGCCCAACTTAAAACTACTTTTGGCTTGTGATTTACTTTATTCTCTTCTAATGTAATTGCATCGGCTAAGGCTTGAAGCGGATGCCCAACCGAGCTTTCCATATTCACAACAGGTACCGTAGCATATTTTGCAAAAGCAGTTAAAACTTCTTCTGCCAAATCTTTTTCTTTATCTTTTAATGAGGCAAATGCTCTTATGGCAATTACATCACAAAATTGTGAAATTACTTGAGCAGCTTCTTTTACATGTTCTGATTTCCCTTGATTCATAACCGTACCATCCTCAAATTCTAAAGCCCAACCTTCACTACCAAAATTCATAACAATAGGTTCCATACCTAAGTTCAACGCTGCTTTTTGGGTGCTTAATCGAGTTCGCAAACTATTATTGAAAAATAAAAGACCAATAGTTTTATTTTTTCCTAAATCTTGATTTTTTAATGGGTTCTTTTTTAATGCAATTGCCTCTTTTACCCAATCGGATAGGTTGTCAATATCATTAATTGATAAATAATTCATACTTATTTTATTTTTGTAAACTCTATTTTATTCTTCATTGCATTTAAAATAAAATTATCTTCCAAACCATTCACAAACCAAGTTTCAATATTGTTTTTTTGTAAAATGGTAGCAGCATCTATTTTTGATTGCATTCCTCCCGAACCGTGTGAAGACTTAACATTAGAAACCTCATTTTTTAATTGCGATAAATCTATTACTTCTCTTATTGTTATATTCTTACTATTTTCAATGGATTTTTTAGTGTAAATTCCATAAGTATTTGAAGCAAAAACCACCAAGTCTACATCTAATAATGAAGCGGTTAGTGCTGCCAATTTATCATTGTCACCAAACTGAATTTCTTCCGTAGCAACGGTATCATTTTCATTGATGATAGGAATGTAATTATTTTCAACCAAAATATTTATGGTGCTAATAATATTTTGTTTAGATTTTTCTCTTTCAAAATCATGATACGTAAGTAAACACTGCGAAGTTAACAAGCCTAACTCTCGAAAAATTTCTTGAAAAATTCGCATCAAATGTGGCTGACCAATTGCTGCTAATGCTTGTTTAACATTAATTTCTTTACCATTACTTTCAAGACTAACAAATTGTTTGGCCGCAGCAATTGCCCCCGAACTTACAATAATAAACTCATAATTATCACGCAGTTCAAAAATCTGCCTACCAATATCTTCAATCTTTCCTCTTGAAATATGATTCGTTTCTTTGGTAAGTGTATTACTTCCTATTTTTAACAGTATCCTTTTTTTATCTGATTTGCCCATCTCCTAAAATATACCATTTATTAGTTATTAAATGTTGCATTCCCATTGGCCCTCTATGGTGTAATTTATCAGTACTTATTGCCAATTCTCCACCTAAACCAAATTGAAACCCATCGGTAAATCTAGTTGAAGCATTATGATAAACTGCTGCCGAATCAACCGATTCTAGAAATTTATTAGCAACTTCATTATTTTTAGTAATTATTACTGCTGAATGTCCTCCGCTATATTTATTTATTTTTTCAATTGCTTTATCAACTGAAGATACCATAGCAATCACAATTTTATAATCTAAAAATTCTTCATACCAAATACTTTCATCTGTTATTGTTTTCACATTGTCAAATTCTGATACAATTTCATCACCCATAATTTCAACATGATATTCTTTTAATTTTGCTAATAATTTAATCATAAAAGCATCATAACCTATTAAATTGGAATCTATTAAAACTTTATCCAATGCATTGCAAGCAGAAATTTTAGCAGTTTTAGCATTGACAATAATATTTAAAGCTTTATCTAAATCTGCTTGAGTATGAACATATATAAAATTATTTCCTCTACCACTTACAATTACGGGGCAATTAGCATTTTCTTTTACAAAAGCTATTAATTTTTCACCTCCACGAGGCACAATCAAATCCACTTTTTGAGTAGGATTTTTAAGGAACTCTTGTGTTTCTTGTCGGCTATAACTCAAATATTCTACCCAATCTTTAGAAATATTCTGCTCCTCTAAAGCTTTATGCCAAAGATTAACAATGGCAAG
>DAOUTI010000024.1 GCA_030626795.1 Flavobacteriaceae bacterium | reverse complement strand
TTTTTTTTATACAATATTTAATTAATAATACTATGGTAAATTTATAAGGGAATTCATTCTTTTTTTAATCATTTACCGAAAATTTATAAGCGGACTTACTATGTTCAATCCATAAATCTTGTTTTTTAAAACTATAGATGTCATCTGCCTACTGAGAAGATGGTCATTAAATACTCTTATTTCAATAGTCAGCCGATAATCAGCCGATATTATTTATAGCCCTCTTTATTAGTCTCTATATCAATATATTACAACAAAAGAGCCACTTCCTTCTAAGCAGAATGTCGCAGGTTCGAATCCTGCCGCGATCACTTTCAAAGCCCCATTTTATATGGGGTTTTGTCATTTTTAGACTATTTATTTTATGATTTATAAAGGCAGACGGTCATTTCTTTTATACTTCACTCAATACTCTTATAATAAAATATGTAACAACTAGTTACATCATTTTTAGATCTCTTTTTACTTTTTTGACTTCAATTAAATTGATAGAAACCAGATAGAATTAGTACGAAAGTGGTACGATATTTATCTATTTTGATGCATTTTAGTAGGCAGACGGCTGATCTTTATATTTGATGTACGATTATTATTAGTCTGGGAGTGATTTAATTAATAATTTTAGTTGGAATATAAACAACCAAAAACTAACTTTATCCGGAAAACAGTACTTATAAACATGTATATTTGTATGCATATAACAAGTTGTACGCAAGCTGAACAAAAAATGAACATAAAAACATAAATTGAAAATGGACATAAAACAAATTTTTAAAAACAATCAAAATTGGGTTCAAGATAAATTGGATATTGATTCAAATTATTTCAAAAACCTATCAGAAGGACAAAATCCAGATATCCTGTATATTGGATGTTCTGACAGCCGAGTAACAGCCGAAGAACTAATGGGTGTCTCACCTGGAGAAGCCTTTGTTCATAGAAATATTGCAAATATGGTAGCCAATACTGATTTGAGTGCAATGTCAGTGATTGACTATGCTGTGCTTCATTTAAAGGTAAGTCACGTTGTTGTTTGTGGACATTATTATTGTGGAGGTGTTAAAGCTGCTATGGAGTCAGCAGATTTGGGAATTCTCAATCCTTGGTTACGAAATATTCGAGATGTATACAGAACTCACAGAATTGAACTGAACGGAATTGAAGATAATGAGCAACGCTACAAAAGACTTGTGGAGTTGAATGTACAAGAACAATGTATCAATGTAATTAAAACGGCAGAAGTCCAACGAGCTTATCGAGAGAGAAACATAACCGTTCACGGATGGGTTTTTGATATTCACTCAGGAAAGTTGATAGATTTAAAAATTGACTTCAATAAGATTTTAGAAAATGTAATGGAAATTTATCGTCTTGAATAATGAAGAAAGAAAAACTATATCTCATTTGTCCTGACTGCCATATCGAACAGTCTATAAGACAAAAGTTCGGAAATGATTCCTATTTTCTAACGGCTTTAGGAACCGTATTCAATATGTCCGAATTTGAATATGCTGAAGAAGTGAACCAATTTATCAACAATGAAACTATATCAGAAATAATTATCGTGAACGATATTCAATGCACTTTCATTTGTAATACAATAAATAAAGACAAAAATCACGACACAAGAGCTGAAAGGGAATTAGAAAAATTAATGACAAATAATAATTCAAAATTTGATTCAATCGGAAAAGTTGAACAAAATAAACTTCTCGCTAAACTGAATATCTATCGCCAATTTTATGAACTTCTTGATGTTCCTTTCATTGGAAATAAAATTAATGACGAAATAATAAAAGTAAGTGGATTAATTTACAATTGTATTGATTCAAGTTTTGAAAAATTGGAATTAGAATTGTGAAAAGTCAGCGTACAATCGAGTAGACGGCTCCGACTAAAATAGTCGGAGTGTAGCCATATTTCAGTACAAGACAGGTACTGTGTAATATCCCCCAAAATAAGACAGTTAAGAAGTAGATGAAAATTGTTAATTATGGCCACTCCTTTAATATTATATTTTGAAGTGTTAGTTTTTCCATAAACTAAAGTTAACCAAAAAAAATGTTTTGTAAGTAATGAAAATCCTTACTTTCAGTAAGGATTTTTTAAATTAGAAGAAATAATATTTTGAAAAAAAACAGAAAAGAGCATCTGCTCTTTTTGGTGTTTTTTAGTCTTATTAAAACTGGTGCGATTATTTTTAGCACCTATACAACTCTGAAATACAAATATTTATGTAATTAAATAAAGTGGTGAGAAAATGGTACGATTTCAGAATGATGTTTTATAATAACCTGTAATACAGTTTATTATAAATAAATAAAAACACCTTCTAAGCCGACGGTCGCAGGTTCGAATCCTGCCGCGATCACCAAAGCGGGAATTATGTCAAATTTGACAAAATTCCCTTTTTTATACCCTCCTGTGAAAATAGAGATAAATTTGGCGTTTTTACCAAAAATTGGTAAATTTGAATAAATTTATTCAATATGAAAAATACATCAATATCACTCGGAAATTATTTTGACCAGTTTGTGAGTTCACAAGTTTCTGTTGGAAGATACAAAAATGTGAGTGAAGTAATTCGTGCTGGACTTCGACTTTTAGAAAATGAGGAAAGTAAAGTAATTGCTTTAAGAAATGCTATCCAAGAAGGACTGAACAGCCCAATAGTTGAAAACTTTGACTTCGAAGATAATCTGAAAAAATTAAAATCTGAAAAACGAAATAATGGTTAAAATTTCTTTCAGGCAAAAAGCAAACGAAGACCTGAATAACATCTGGAATTATACTTATGAAAACTGGTCTGAAAATCAAGCAGACAAATATTATGCGACAATTAAATTTCATTGTTTAGAAATCGGAAAGAACCCTAAACTTGGAAAAATTTATAATGGAATAAGTAGAAAGTTACTCGGACTCAAATCAGGAAAACACATTATATTTTATCATTCTATTTCTGAAAAAGAAATTGAAATTATTAGAATATTACACGAAAGAATGGATTTAAAAAATAGATTGACTGAATAAAAAAAACTTAACCAAATAAATAGCTTTCATTTGGCTTGAAAATAATTTTGATCATCTGCCTAATGAGCAGAGGGTTTGTACATTATAATCTTGTTTTAAAAATCAGCCGATAATCAGCCTATTTATGTTTTACACCTTTTTACTAACCTCTATATCAGAGTATTACAACAAAAGAGCCACTTCCTTCTAAGCAGACGGTCACAGGTTCGAATCCTGTCGCGATCACATCACTCAAACCCTGTACTATACGGGGTTTTGTTGTTTTTAGACTATTTATTTTATGATTTATATAGGCAGACGGTCATTTCTTTTATACTTCACTCAATACTCTTATAATAAAATATGTAACAAATAGTTACATCCTTTTAAAATCTATTTTTACTTTTTTAATCTCAATTAAATTGGTAGATACCAGATAGAACTAGTACGAAAGTGGTACGATATGTACCTATTTTGATGCATTTTAGTAGGCAGACGGCTGATGTTTAAATTTGATGTACGATCATTAGCTAGGGAGTGACTTAATTAATAATTTTAGTTTAAATTAAAACAACCAAAAACTAACGTTATCTGGCAATTATATCTTATAAAAGTTTATTTTTATATAGATTAACAAGTTATAGCCCATTAAAATGAAGAGCATTCTATTTATAATATCTCTGTTTCTTTGTCTTGGAACAATAAAAGCTCAGGAAGTGGAATTGCAACAAAAAATGGGACAAAAAAGTTAAGACCTATGCTGCATTTTTCATTTTATTAAATTGTATTTATCAACCATTCCTCCAAGAATAAATAAAATATCAATTCGATTCACTAAAAACAAAAATCTCCAAGAGATGCAACTCTTGGAGATTTAAAACTGTTATTGTAAAAACCTGTAACGGTTATTTAGTCCTAGTCAAAATAATTAATAGGTTGTTTGAAACCAGGTTCCCCATTGTTTTCCTGAGAATGTTGCTCCCCAATAACCATCACCCCATGCTGTACCTCTGTTATGAAAAAGGATTAAAATAAACTTTCTGCCTGTAATATCCCCCAAAAATAAGATATAAAGCTCTTATTTAGCTCTTCCTCATTATCTAGACAAGTTTCAGTAAATATTGAAAGTATTAAAACCTATTTCCCCCTTTTAGACGAACTACAAAAGCATCATTAAAACCATTCTTTTTTAATAGTTTCATGTAATTTATAGCCTCTAAATGGGACTCAAAAATACCAGAATAATATCTACTAAACCCATCATCATAAAGATGATTAAATAAACTAGATAATTTGATGTATTTATCCGTTTGGGCATTACCCAGGAATGCTCCAATTTGTACTGTATAAACTTGGTTGTCACTATTAAAATCATAATGCAAACTCAAATCAGAGTCTTTATTTGAATGCACCCTTTGAGCGGTCTCAACTGTACTTACTTCTACTTGTAGACCCTCAGTATCCTTTGCTTCAGTCACATCTGCAATTAAATCAATTTCTACCCTGGAATCCACGCTCATATTCATCACAATTTCCAGAGGCTCTGCGTACAAATCATTAACCGTTTTTATATCTAGTTCTCCAATTAAATAACCTTCCAAATAGCCTTTTAGTTTATAAGTTGTGTTACAAGATTGGTTGAAACTAAAAGAGGCATCCTTTTCGTTGGATAGAAAAGAAAATAATTTCTTATCATTCTTATCGAATAACATAATTTGCACATTAGGTAGCAACTCTTGAGTATCAGCATTCTTAACAATACCTGAGATCTCTTGTTCACACTCCATAGTGATCGGAGAAGAATCTATAAATGTGTAGAAATCATCTTTTTCAAAATTTACAGATCCTTTCAATTTTACCGGTGTAGATATGGTATTATCAAATATTTTACAGCCAAAAACATCTAAATCATGCCGCTTATTACTAACATCTGATAAAAAGTATAGCAAATTTTCCTTATCTATGAATGGGAAAATTTCCCGTTCTGTACTATTGATTTTTGGTCCCAAATTCATAGGTTTACCGTATGTTCCATCTTTATGTAAATCAACTACAAAAATGTCTGTTCTACCCAATGATTCCGGGCCGTCAGACACAAAATAAAGTTTAGTATCATCCTGGTTTAAAGCAGGATGTCCGGTAGAATAACGATTACTGTTAAATGGTAACATTTCTAAGTTTACCCATTCGCCATTTTCATTAACACTTGCCTTAAATAAATGAAGATTGATCGCTCTTTTTATTTTATCTTCTTTCTCATTTTTTTGCTTCCAATTCTTTATTTTCCTATTGGCGCTAAAAAAAACAGTCTTCCCATCCTTGGAAAATGAAGCCATCCCTTCACGTAAGTATGAATTGGGGTCTTTAAGCAAATTTTCCTTTATGAGAAGTCTGCCATCTTCTGTAATCTCCCCTATATAAGGATCTAATATAGTTTTGCCAATATATTCGTCCTGATCATAAGTTAAACCTTTATTCGGTGAGGCGAAAACTACTTTATTATTTTGTGAAAAAACAGTTTCAAAATCAGCATTGGAGTAATTAATTTTATCACTTTTTGCGTTATAAACACCTGGCGATTCTTGAGCAAATATTTCAGATGAAACACAAACCAAGATTAGAATTATTATTTTTTTCATCGATCTATTAATTAAAGAAATTATTGCTAAAACATATTAGGCTAACATGAATACAAAGTAATAATTTTAGAGGTACCTACTGGGGTTTAACTTATTAGTTATTAATGTATTTATTAACATTTATTAATATTTAAAGATCATATTGAATTTATTCTCTATTAGAATAAGGTCTCTATAGTCATAGAGAGTCACTATTAGATCCTAATGTAATATCCCCCAAAAATAAGACAGTTAAGAAATAGATAAATAATCTAATTTAGTATATAAATAGGGGTTGTAAAAGGGTCGTATGTTTTTTTTTATTTGCAAAGTTCATCATTTTAAGTCTTATTAAATTAAAAGTCAATATGTTATAAAAAAGTGGTCGTAAAAGGGTCGTGTATTTTTTTAAAAATATGTATTTAATTGTTTTTCAATGTATTGCAAGGTTTATGGATAAGCCTTCTAAGCCGACGGTCGCAGGTTCGAATCCTGCCGCGATCACACTGATGAATGAAAACCAATGCTTTGCATTGGTTTTTCTATTTCTTTTAGTTTCTGTTTTATTTGACTAAGAAAAGAAATAAATAGAGGCCCAGAAATTGAAAATTTCTAAATTTAATCAATCATCAATTGGCACTGACATCTTATCAAATATTTCTTCAAAACTATTATCAAAACTATTTAGCACATGTAGGTTTGCATTAGTTCTGTTGATACTTCCGTCATTTTTTAAAATATAATTTTCTAGAGCTCCCGAACGCGAAGTTTGCCTAATTCCGTTATAATAGTGATTTTCTACAAACTTTGGAAAAGTAATATCTTTTATAGTAATTCTGTAAGTGTCTCGATAAACATCAATAGCAATAAACGCTTTATAATCGCTTTGTGCATACTGTGGTAAATTATTAGAAATAAGTTGAAACAAATCGGTAATTGCATCCGTTTCAAAATCTAGAATACGCAAATTAGAAGTGAAAGGGTTGTTTTTTAATTGATTATCTAAATTATTGATGTCACCCAATTGATAATGCTTTTGCCAAACCAATTTATTTTTCACCAAGTCAAAATTACCAATAGCTTCTTCATTTTCAAATTGAGCATTACTTATAATAGTAAATAATAAAAGTATTAAAGTTGATATTTTCATAGACATGTAATTATTCTTTATGCATAAAACGTTTTTTTACTAATAAATCAGCTTCATTTTCAATATGATTATCATCGGGTACGCAGCAGTCAACAGGGCAAACAGCAGCACATTGTGGCTCATCATGAAACCCTTTACACTCCGTACACTTATCAGGAATAATATAATATACTTCGTCATTAATTGGTTCTTGATCTTCATCAGCATTAAATGTCAAGCCACTTGGCAAAACAATTTCACCTTTTAATGCTGTTCCATCAGAAAATTTCCACTCTTCAGCTGCTTCGTATATCGCATTATTTGGGCATTCGGGTTCACAAGCTCCACAATTAATACATTCATCTGTTATTATTATTGCCATGATTTTTTTAGTTAAATTTGCAGCACAAATATAATATTTCCTTAAGACCGCTGCAAGGCTTAAGATTTTATTCAGGATTGAGGCTTGAGTAAAAATTTACTTTTCAGTTACCTAATGGTAATGAGGGAGTTAATTTTTAGGAAAAAGAAAATATTGGAGAAAAGTTAAGCTTTATTGAAAATAATATTGAGTTTTGCAACAATCTTTACTTATTGATAAATTGAAAAACATGACTATTGAAAAAAGAGTGAATGCTTTTGTAAAACTGGGTGAATTTTTAAGTCAGTTTCAAACTGGTGGGATTCAAAAAAATGAAGGTATACCTTTAAATAATCTATTTTTCGATGCGTTTGAGATGCAAATAAAAAGAGCAAAAGAAACCAATGGTTGGTTTACTGAAGAAAATATTTTATATGCTTTTAATAGCTGGTCTAATATATTAAATTACAATAATTTAAATAACTGGACTACTGCTTATAGATTAAATAATATTGATCCAAAAAACATTGGAGTTATTATGGCTGGAAACATACCTTTGGTAGGTTTTCATGATTTTTTATCTGTGTTAATTTCTGGTCATAGTGTAATTGTAAAACAAGCTTCAACTGATAAATATTTTTTACCATTAATTGCAAAATATCTTGAAAAGATTGAACAAGAATTCAAAGGTAAAATAACTTTCACCGAAGAAAAACTCACTAATTTTGATGCAATTATCGCAACTGGCAGCAACAATACAGCTAGGTATTTTGATTATTATTTTGGGAAATACCCGAATATTATACGCCAAAACAGAAATTCAGTTGCTGTTTTAACCGGAAAAGAAACGGATAAAGACTTACAAAATCTAGGTGAAGATATTTTTAGATATTTTGGACTAGGTTGTCGCAGTGTTGCAAAAATATTTGTTCCTAAAAATTACGACTTTGATAATTTATTTAAAGCCATTTATCCTTATAAAGAATTAATCAATTATATAAAATACCAAAATAATTACGATTATAACAAGGCTGTTTATTTAATGAGTAAGTTTAAATTGATTGAAAATGGATTTTTAATGTTAAAAGAAGATACTAGCTACTCCTCGCCTATTGCTTCTCTTTTTTATGAGTATTATGAAAATGAAGATATATTGAAACAAAAATTGATTTCAGAAAAAGAATCTATCCAATGTATTGTAGGGAATCAAAAGATAAAAGATATTGTTCCTTTTGGAGAAACTCAAAAACCGCAGTTATGGGATTATGCTGATGGTGTTGATACTTTAGCTTTTTTGCAAAATCTATAAAAAAAGGTGTAGAACAATTTCTACACCCAATATTTTTATAGGTTTTGTTTATCTATTCAAATAAAGTTTTTAATTTGATATAATCTAACAATTCTTTTCTAACAGCTGTTTCTTTAAATTTACCTCCAAATTCTGAGGTTACTGTACTGCTTGAAATATCTCTAATTCCCCTTGAGTTTACACATAAATGTTTCGCATCAATAATACAAGCAACATCATCTGTACCAAGTGCTTCCTGCAAAGCTTGTACTATTTGCATGGTCAGCCTCTCTTGAACTTGTGGTCTTTTAGAAAAATAATCAACCAATCTATTCATTTTTGATAACCCAATCACCTTACCTTTAGATATATATGCAACATGTGCCCTTCCAACTATAGGCAATAAATGATGCTCACAAGTTGAATAAACTGTAATATTTTTTTCAACCAACATTTCGCCATAATTATAATTATTATCGAAAGTTGAAAGTTTTGGTTTATTATCTGGGTGTAAACCTCCAAAAATTTCTTTCACAAACATTTTTGCAACTCTTGAAGGAGTTCCTTTTAAACTATCATCATTTAAATCCATACCAAGGGTATGTAATATTTTTGCAAAATATTTTTGAATAGATTTTACTTTTTCTTCATCTGATAAAGAAAAAGCATCATCTCGTAATGGTGTTTGTGCTGAATTTGATATGTGGTTATCACCTATTTCTTCAATCATTTCATTTATTTTTCCATTTTTTCCTTCAAACATGATCCAATTATTTTAGCCTACAAAAATACAACTTTGTAATTAATATTTAATACTATTTTGACATTAGTCGTATTAATTCGTCCATATTACAAACAACCTGATCACCAGTTTCCATGTTTTTAAGTGTATAATTTTTGTCAATTAGTTCTTGCTCTCCAACCAAAATCACAAAAGGAATTTCACGCTTATTGGCGTAATTCATTTGCTTTTTCATTTTTGCTTTATCAGGATATAATTCTGATTTCAAACCTTTATTTCGTAATTTATTAATCGCTTTCATACAATATAAAGCCTCATCTTCTCCAAAGTTCACAAATAATACTTTGGGTTTTGACAGTTCGACTTTAGCAAACAATTCTAGTTCTTCTAAAACCAAATAAATTCGGTCAAAGCCAAATGAAATTCCAATTCCGCTAATATTTTTCAATCCAAAAATTCCAGTTAAATCATCATATCTTCCACCGCCTCCAATAGAGCCCATTTTAACTTTGTTGGTCTGTACCTCAAAAATAGCACCTGTATAATAATTTAAACCTCTTGCCAAAGTTACATCTAACTCTAAAACAGCACTTTGTAAGCCTAGTTTATCAATATTATCAATAACAAATTGCAATTCTTCAACACCTTTCATTCCTTCTTGAGAAGCAGAAAGCATATTTGATAATTGCTGCAATTTTTCATTATTTGAGCCGTTAAAATCAAACAGTGGTTGTACTTTTTCAATAGCTTGCTCGGTAATTCCTTTCGCTAGCATTTCTTTGGTAACGCCCTCTGCTCCTATTTTATCAAGTTTATCAAGAGCTATAGTAAAATCAATCAATTTATCTTTGGCTCCAATAATTTCGGCAATACCTGATAATATTTTTCTATTGTTCAATTTAATTACGGTTTCCGTCAGACCTAATTTTGTAAAAATCTGATCATACAATTGTACAAACTCAACTTCTTGCCATAAACTGTTGCTACCAACCACATCTGCATCACATTGATAAAACTCTCTAAATCGTCCTTTTTGAGGACGGTCGGCTCTCCAAACAGGTTGCATTTGATAGCGTTTAAACGGAAATGTTATTTCGTTTTGATGTTGTACCACATATCTTGCAAAAGGTACAGTTAAGTCATAACGAAGTGCTTTTTCGGAGATTACAGAAGTTATTTTAGCAGAATTTTTATCTTGTAATAAATTGTTATCCACTTTTTTTAGATAATCTCCTGAATTTAAAATCTTAAAAATTAATCGATCTCCTTCTTCACCATATTTACCCATTAAAGTATTTGAGTTTTCAAATGATGGTGTCTCAATAGGTTGAAAACCAAAATTTTCAAAAACTTCTCTAATCGTATTAAAAATGTAATTCCTTTTTGCTATTTCGGTTGGCGAAAAATCTCTTGTTCCTTTAGGGATACTTGGCTTCATTAATAATTATGGTTTAAATTCATCAAATCAAGCTACAAATATCCGAAATTAATTCTTTAAGCATCTACTTTTAAAGTCCATTATTTATAATTTCTTTGGTGTATTTTTATTTTATTCATTTTATATTTATTTATATTGCGTATTATTTTATTAAAAATCTATGAAATCATACCTTCTCTTCCTTTTTATTTTTTCATTAAATTTTCTTCAATCACAAATTAAGTATAATAATACAGAAGTATCTATTGAAAACTTACTTCAAAAATACATTCAAATTCCATCTGTTAGCGGCAACGAAAAAGAAGCAGGTGATTTTATTAAAGCTGTTTGTAAAGAAAATGGTTTGATTATAACTGATTTTGGTTCAAAAAACGGCAATTATAATTTTGCAGCATCTATTTATCCGCTATCAAGCGAAAAGCCTAATATTATTTTTTTAAACCATTTGGATGTTATTCCAGAAAGTGATGCGTCAAAAAATGGTGCCTATTCGGGTAAAATTATTAATGGAGAGGTTTATGGTAGAGGAACAATCGATAATAAAGGAGTAGCACTAATGCAACTTTCGGCAATCTTACAATTATTAAATGATAAAAAATTTAAAAGCGGTAACTATAATGTAACATTTCTAGCTGTTTCATGTGAAGAAACCCAATGTGATGGTGGTGTAAAGTACGTTATTGAAAATTATTTAGATGAGCTTAATCCTGTTGTTGTTATTGGGGAAGGGCCATCTGAATTAGCTACATTAATTGGAGGTACATTTAAACATCCAATTTTTGGTGTATCTGTTGCACACAAAAGAGCATTTTGGCTAAAATTAGAATTAGAAAATCATACTAGCGGTCATGGATCTATCACTCCATTAGAATATGGGAATAAAAGTATGGTTGCATCTTTAAATAAACTGACTAAGAAAAAAAACAAAGCCATATACAATGATTTGAATGTTAATCTATTAAAAGCTTTAGGTGCACATAAAAAAGGATTTGAAAAACTATTATTAAAGCACCCTAAACTATTTAAACCTATTTTAATGCCGCAGTTAAGAAAACAGCCTGAACTTTTTGCATTATTTTCAAATACAATAACCTTAACTAACATATACACAAATAGCGATACCTACAATAAAATACCTACAAAAACTGGTGCTTATTTAGATTGCAGATTATTACCAAGTATAGACGAAAATGAATTTTTAAAAGATCTTAAAAAGCGACTGAATAATGATGCTATTAAAATAACTGTCGTTGAAAATATGCCTAGAACTAAACCAAGTTCTATTTCAAACATTTACTATAAAAACCTTGAAAATGCGATTTTAAATAAATACCCAGATGCTGAAGTATTACCTTTAATGTTACCAAACATAAATGATTTAGGTTCTTTTAGAGCGAAAAATGTTTTGGCTTTTGCAAGTATACCTGTTTATTTATCTCGGGAACAGGCCGAAAGTATTCACAATGAAAATGAGCATATTTCCATACGGCTTCTTTATGATGGAGCCGAAGTGTACTATGATTTTTTAAAAAATCTAGAATTAGAAGCAGGTATTAATCACAAAAAGTAAACCCTTTTAATTTCTTGACTAATTTTTGAACAAAACCGAAATTTCATCCTGATATACTGAAAAATCAAATAAATTATGATGTGTACCTCCTTCAATAGCAAAAAAGGAAGTTTGAGGCAGATTAGATCTTTCATATATTTTTTTACCTGAACTCAGCGGAACAACCTTGTCTTTGGTTCCATGAAAAATTGTTGTTTTACATAGAACTTCAGAAATATATGTATTGGTATTAAATTTATATTTTAACAAGAACTTAAATGGCAAAAAAGGATAATGGTATTTCGCTACATCCTTTAAATTATAAAATGGAGACTCTAAAATCAATTGCTTTGGGTTATTTTTTGCAGCTGTTCTGACGGCAAAAGTACAACCTAATGAACGTCCGTAAATTGATATTTCATTTTCAGAATACCTACCTTTCAAATAATCATAACATATTTGCGCATCTTTATACATACTTTTTTCATCAAACTTACCTTTACTTTTTCCGTAAGATCGATAATCAATTACAAAAACATCCAAATTATATTTAGTGAAATACGAAGCTATTTTGCCCCATCTAACTAAATTACCTTTGTTTCCATGAAAATAAAGTAAAACCCCTTTAGGGTTTTCTGCTTTAAATAAAAGCGCATTAATTTCACTATTGTTATTGGTGTTTAAAGTTATTTCTTCAAAATTTTGTTCAAATGAAAAACTGTAATTTGAATCTAGTTTTACATTTTGAAATATAAATTTTTCTTGAAAAAGATTAAAAAAAAGCATAGAAAAAAGATATATGATTATTGTGATTAAAATAATTTTAGGGTATAATCTCATGTGTTAAAATCAATTATTTACTTCTAACAAAGCCTAAACTCGTTTTGTTTTCATCTATGGATTCAGGTAATTTTGAGTTTAATATTTCTTTTATAGCTCTATGGTAGGATTCAAAATTATGAATATTCTTATGCCCACCATCTATAACGGGGTATAACCTGGTCAATTTTGGCTTGATTTTAGATAGTTTTAGGCTAGAACTAAAAGGAATTGTTTTATCACTTGTACCGTGAATAATTTTAATAGGACAAGTAACATATTTTAACCATTTGAACGTAGGCATAGGATATCTCAAAACAAAGGATAATGATTTTAACGGTATAAACCGTTGCATGCTTTTAAGAATACTATAATATGGACAAACTAAAATCAATAATCTTGGATTATTCATAGAGGCCAATTTGGTTGCAAAACCAGTACCAAGTGACCTTCCGTAGATTACAATATACTTTTCATCAACATTCTTTTTTATTTCGTCATAAACTCTTTGAACATCAGCATGCATGCCTTTAATAGTTCTCTTCCCTGTACTTTTTCCAAATCCACGGTAATCAATCATTATCACATCCCAACCATTATTAGTAAAATCTACTGCAAACTTTCCCCAGCCTTTTATACTCCTTGAATTTCCTTTTAAATAATAAATTACCCCTTTAGGTTTTTTTGATTTAAAATGTAATCCGTTTATTTCTACACCATCTTTTATCTTAATATTATACTCTTCAACTTCTTGGTTTTTATATTTAAATTGAAAGTTTTTAGATAGTTTTTCTGGATGAAAAATAAATCTTTCTTGAAAATAGTAAACGAATATAAGAATAAGTATTATTACTCCTAAAAGGATAAATAAGATGGTTTTTAAATCTATTTGCATATATTAAAATTTCTCTAATTTAATAATAATTTTAAAAATTACAAATAAATTATTTTTCACAAAAAAATAAAAAAATGGAATAAATAGAAAAAGGGTGTGAATCATTTAAGACTTACACCCTTTTTTTATCTAAATAGAAAGAGATTATCGCTTCCCTCCTTTATTTATTTTTTTCTTTGTTTCTTGTTGATCTTGTGCTTGTTTCATTGCAGTATCCAAACGTTCACGAAAAGCACTTTTTTTCTTAGCTGGCTTCTTTTTGTTTTCTTGAATTTGTGCATGAATTTTATCTTCATCAATAATATAATGTTTGATAACCAGCATAATAACTATAGTTAATAAATTCGAAATAAAGTAATACAAACTCAAACTACTTGCATAGCTGTTAAAGAAAAACAACATCATTAATGGTGAAAAATACATCATCATTTTCATCATTTTTTGCATATCTGGCATACCTTCTTGTGTAGGTTGTTGCATATTCATTTGCTGACTTTGAGTCATTCGCATATAGAAGAAAATGGCAACTGAAGCTAATATTGGAAATAAACTAACGTGATCTCCATAAAACGGAATTTTAAATGGCAATTTTAAAACTTCATCATAAGCCGATAAATCATCTGCCCATAAAAAACCCTTATGACGTATATCTATATTTGCAGGAAAAAACCTAAATAAAGCAAAGAAAACAGGCATTTGTATCAAAGCTGGTATACAACCTGAAAGAGGATTAACTCCTGCTTTTCTTTGTAAAGCCATAGTTTCTTGCTGACGCTTCATCGCATTATCTTTCCCTTTTAGCTTATTGTTGATTTCTTCCATTTCAGGACGTAAAACTTTCATTTTAGCACTTGATAAATAGGATTTATAGACTACAGGAGACATGATAATTCTAACAACCAATGTCATTAAAATAATTACAATACCATAATTTCCAATAAATGAGCTTAAGAAACTAAATACTGGAATGAATACATATTTATTAATCCATCTAAAAATCCCCCAACCTAAGCTTATAATTCGATCTAATTGTTTGCCCTCATATTTACTTAAAATCTTATAGTCAACGGGGCCATAATACATATTCATATTATAGTTTAACTCTCCGTTTTTAGCTTGTAAAGGTATTGACGCCAAATATTGTTTTGTAAAAACCGTATCAACATCTTCATCTTGCATCAAGTTTTTTAATACCAGTTTTGATTTTTCAAAAGGTTCGTCAGTTAATAAAATCGAAGTAAAAAACTGTTGTTTAAAAGCAACCCAATTTAGTTTTTCTACATCTTCTTCATCACCATCTCCCATGGCATTCATATCATCAAACTCGTTATTATGCAAATAACGAAGGTCTGTATATTGATTTTCGTATTTAATACTTTTTTCAGTTCTAAAGCTCTTTAAATTCCAATCTAAATTAATATTTTGAGAACTGTTAATTGCATTATTCATACCTTGAGTACGAATTGCAAAATCTAGCATATAATCGTTAGGTTTTATTTCATAACGATATTCTAAATATTGATCAGCCGAAACTTTAAGTTTCATTGACAGTACTTGATTTTCACCATCTTTTGTTAAAGTAGGTTCAAAAAATAAATCTTTAGTCTGTAAATTTCTATTATCTTGTGTAGCGAATGAAATGTTAAATGAAGCATTTTTATCCTTTATCAAGTATAAAGGTTTCATTTCGTAGGTTTCAAATTCTTTTAATAAAACTTCAGTTACTTGCCCACCTAAATTAGATATTTTGATTTTTACCAAATCATTTTCTATCACTGTTTCTTGCGCTTTCGCGGAAGGTAAACTAGCACTATAAGCAAAAGCGCCTAATTTATTTTGTATTTGTGTAAATGCTAAAGAATCAGAAGGGTTAACTACAATATTTTCGTTTGCGCTTTCTACTTTATTACTTTGAACTACAGCTTCTTGAGTTTTTTGAATTGAATCTTGAACTTGCTCTGTTTTTTGCTTAGCAATTTCTTCAGGAGTTGGCTGGTTGGTATAAAAATACCAAAGCATTATAGCTCCTAACAGTACAAAACCAATAAGTGAATTAAGGTCAAATTTTTTTTCTTCCATTTTTGTTATTTATCTATATAAAAAATAAGAGTTTTTCATTTTTAAAAATGTTCGGCAAATGTAGTGAAAACAGTGAAATTAATATTTAAAAATAGGTATTAAATTAATTTATAGTTTTTAGTTACTTTCTAGTTTGTCTTTAAAAACAAACATCAAAATAATGGGTATTGCCAAAATAATTACCATTAATTTATTTTGAATCAAAACTTGAGGAAATAATAATAAAGTTAATACAAATCCACCTATAGCACCTCCTAAATGTGCACTATGACCAATATTTCCCCACTGTTTTTTCATCCCAAACATGGAATACAATAAATATCCAACTCCAAAAATGTATGCAGGAATCGGAATCGGGATAAAAAACATATATAATTTCATTCCAGGGTTTAACATTATCGCAGCATATAAAACGCCCATAACTGCTCCTGAAGCTCCAACAGCACTATAATAAGGTTCTTTTTTATGAAAAGTCAAAGCAAGTAAACTCCCTGCCAATAGTGAGCCTAAATAAATGGCTAAAAATTTAGGGATTCCAACATGTGCTATTACCGCATCTGCAAAAAAGTAAAGCGTAAGCATATTAAAAAATAAATGGGATTGATCTACATGTAAAAACCCAGAGGTAAACATTCTTATTTTTTCACCATTTATTATAGGTCCTATTTGAAATTTGTATTTTTCAAAAAATGCTCGATCTTTAAATCCTTTAAAAGAAACCAAAACATTAGCTATTATGATTAATAATACTGCTTTATCAATATCCATTATTCTTACTTAAGAGGTATTTATTTTAAGTACCTTGATTCGGTTACGAATGTATTAATTTATTATTGGAAATTTCTCCATTTTATTTTAAACCTGAGTTCCAACTAGGTTTAATTTACAGAATCCTAAGAAGAGGTTAGATTTGAAGGGTAAAATTAAAAGGAATATCTAGATGTTTTAATAATTTTACCCGAAAAGATTGCCTTTTCTTAGGATTTCCAAAGGATTTGATGAATTTTTTCCAATTACTCACTGCGCTTATTTTTATATTAATGTGTTCGTGAACCTCCTTCGTCGGTTTCTTGCTGCATTTTTTCAAACTAACCCGCTAGTCCTTCAAAAAGACACCTACGAATTGAATGAAAATTGATTCAAACTGTAAACAAACCTAGTTGGAACTCAGGTTTTAATATATTTTTTGAGTTAAGATAAAATTATACACGATATTTGCTTTATCAAATATTTAAAATGCAACTATTAGTTTTTATATTGGTTTATCCTTTGATATGGCTTCTTTCCATTCTACCAATGAAAATTTTGTATCTTCTTTCTGATTTAATTTATATCATCTTATATTATATAGTAGGTTATAGAAAAAAAGTTGTTCGAAATAATTTAAAATTGGCTTTTCCTGAAAAATCAGATCAAGAACGATTAAATATTGAGAAAAAATCATTTCAACATTTTGTTGATATTTTTATGGAAATCATAAAAACTTTTACCATATCTGAAAAAGAAATTTCTAAGAGATTTGTATTTAAAAACCTGGAATCATTAAATGAATATTATAATAACAATAAAAGCTTGATTATTATGGCTATGCATTATTCTAATTGGGAATGGGTAATTAGCATTAGTCTTAGTAATTTAGTTTCGCATCAGGGATACGTAGCTTATAAAAAAATTACAAATAAATACTTTAACAAAAAAATAAAAGCTTCTCGCTCTAAGTTTAAAGGTATTATGATTCCCACTTCAGAATTATTAGATCTCATCCAAGAAAATGACATAAATAGTAAATTGTCAATTTATGGGTTGTTAAGTGATCAATCTCCTAAATTAGGCAAAACACATTATTGGAGTGATTTTATGGGTGTAAAAGTGCCCATACATACCGGAGCTGAAATGTTGGCAAAAAAATACAACTACCCTGTGTTATATTTGCATACAAAGAGAATTAAACGTGGCTATTATGAGGCTACTGTTGAAGTTTTAGCTGAATATCCAAGAGAATTTAAAGACTATGAAATAACAGACATCTTTTTACAAAAAATTGAAAAACAAATAAGAAAAACCCCAGAGTATTATTTTTGGACTCATAAAAGGTTTAAGCATAAGGACAAAAGAAAATCATAAAAAAATATAACGAAACATGCAATTATTAACTTTTGTTTTAGTCTACCCATTTATATGGCTTCTTTCTTTACTTCCTATGAGGGTTCTATTTGCTTTTTCAGATATGCTTTATTTTATTGTTTATTATATTATTGGCTATAGAAAAAAAGTAGTTCGATTAAATTTAAAATTATCTTTTCCTGAGAAATCAGCGCAAGAGCGTTTAATAATTGAAAAAAAAACATTTCATCATTTCTTAGATACTTTTATGGAAATGATCAAATCATTTACTATTTCCAAAAAAGAAATTTCGGAACGTTTTCAATATAAAAACATTAAAATTTTACACGATTTTTACAAAAAGAAAAAGAGTTTGGTTATTATGGCAGGGCACTATGCTAACTGGGAATGGGTTGTTAATGTCAATAATTTAGTTCCATATCAAGGGTATGCAGCATACAAGAAAATCAAAAATAAATATTTTGAACAAAAAGTAAAATCTTCACGGACTAAGTTTGGTGCTTATTTTATTCCAACTAAAGATTTTATGGATTTAATACAAAAACATGCCGATAAAAAAGATTTGGCAATTTATGGGTTATTAAGTGATCAATCTCCTAAATTAAGTAAAACGCATTATTGGAGTAATTTTATGGAGGTAAATGTTCCGGTACATACTGGTGCTGAAATGTTATCTAAAAAATACAATTATCCGGTAATTTATTTTAAAACTGAAAGAATAAAAAGAGGTTATTACGAATCTACTATTGAAGTATTGGCTGAGAATCCACAAGATTTTAAAAATTATGAAATAACCGATATGTTTTTACAAAAACTTGAAAATCAAATTCGTAATAATCCTGAATATTATTTTTGGACTCATAATAGGTTTAAACACATGAAAAGTAAATAACCTAATTTATATTTTTTTTACTCTAACTGCATTCATTCCTTTTAATCCTCTCTCCAATTCAAATGCAACTTTGTCATTTTCTTGAATTTCTTCTAAAACACCACTTACATGAACAAAATATTTCTCTTGCGTATCATTCTCAAGAATAAAACCAAAACCTTTTGAACTATCAAAAAATGAAACTTTACCTTCTTTAAAAGGACTTTCTTCCTCTACTTCTTCTTTTTTAGGAATTCCGATTTCAATAGTTGAAGCATCTACTTTTAATTTTTTAGATGGATCTGGAGGAGTATCTGTAAGTTGTCCGTATTCATCAACGTAAGCAATCATGCTATCAAATCCTTCACCTTTTTTTGAATTTGCTAAACGTTCAACTTTTTTTTTCGCTTTATCTTCACGTTTTTTCTTACGTTTTTTTTCTTTTTCAAGTTTATTAAATGTCTGTTGCGATTTTGCCATTTCTAATTTTAGAGGATTAATTTTATGTTTTAAATATTAAACACATTGTTTTAATTAATTGCAAAGATATGTTTTCAATTTTAATTATATTAAAATACTTGAAGTTAATTATTATGCGCTTTTTAATAGTTTAGCTAATAATATTTTTATATGCTTATTTTTTAAACCACTTATCAACTAATTCTTTCTCTTTAGATTTGTAACCTTTATAAACAAATTCATTGCTTACTTCATTATATTGATAATCTTTTTCCCAAGTTTTAAAATTTTCAGCTAAAGCGATAATACTATCACAAATATAGTTCACTTCATAATTGGTAGTTGTTGGATGGATAGACATTCTAATCCACCCTGGTCTTTCAATTAAACATCCATCAATAATTTTTTCTTGTAAATTAATTGACTCTTGTTGGTCAACATGCAATAAAAAATGACCATAAGTTCCTGCGCATGAGCAGCCACCTCTTGTTTGAACACCAAATCTATCATTCAAAATTTTTACTCCTAGATTGAAATGCATATCTTCAATATAAAAAGAAAAAATTCCCAATCTATCTTCGTGTTGTTGTGCCAATAAAACTAAATTTTTAATAGATTTTAGCCTTTTAAAAACTTCTTTATTGATTTCTTCTTCTCTATCATGAATATTTTGAATACCCATTTCTTCTTTCAATTGAATCGCCAAAGCAATTCTAATAGTTTGCAAAAAACCTGGTGTGCCACCATCTTCACGAAGTTCAATGTCATCTAAATAACTATGCTCTCCCCATGGATTTGTCCAAGTTACAGTTCCCCCTCCAGGGTTATCGGGTATCCTATTATGATATAATTTTTTATTAAAAATTAAAACGCCAGATGTTCCAGGCCCTCCTAAAAATTTATGAGGAGAAAAGAAAATCGCATCCAAATAACAATCTTTATCTTTAGGGTGCATATCTATTTTCACATAGGGTGCCGAACAGGCAAAGTCAACAAAACAAACCCCATTATTTTGATGCATTATTTTAGCAATTTTAAAATAATCGGGCTGAATACCGGTGACATTAGAACAAGCGGTTATGGATGCAATTTTAAACGAGCGATCATTATGTTTATCAAGTAAACCTTGTAAACTATCAATATCTACCAAGCCCGTTTGATCATAAGGAATAATTTCAACATCAGCAATAGTTTCTAACCAAGATGTTTGATTAGAGTGATGTTCCATATGTGAAATAAAAACTACAGGTTTTTTATCATCAGGAATCGTGAAAAATTTTTTTAAATTTTCAGGGATTTTTAATCCAAGTATTCTCTGAAATTTATTTATAACACCTGTCATACCTGTGCCTTCAGTTATTAACACGTCATCCTCATTAGCATTAACATGCTTTTTAATAATATTTCTAGCTTCATGGTATGCCATGGTCATTGCCGAACCTGAAAATGTTGTTTCTGTATGTGTATTGGCAACAAATGGTCCAAATTCGTACAACATTTTTTCTTCAATAGGCTTATATAATCTACCACTTGCGGTCCAATCTGCATAAATCATTTTCTGCTCTCCAAAAGGTGACAAATAGGTTTGATTGACCCCAACTATATTTTTACGAAATTTATCAAAATATTTTTCTAAAGAATTATCCATTTATTTGAGTAATTTACAGATTCTTATAAGTTTGCTATTGCGGTAATTTCATTTATTATTCTTTCTGCTAGTAAATCAGCACTGTTTTGAGAATGACTTTCAGTATATATTCTAATAATTGGTTCTGTATTAGATTTTCTTAAATGTACCCATTCTGTTGCAAAATCAATCTTTACACCATCTATAGTATTAATTTCTTCATGATTATATTTCTCAGCCATTTTATTTAGAATCAAATCCACATCTAACTCTGGAGTTAATTCAATTTTATTTTTGCTCATAAAATAACTTGGGTAAGATTCGCGAAGTTGTTTACAGGATTTCTTTGATTTGGCCAAATGTGTTAAAAATAAAGCAACACCAACCAAAGAATCTCTTCCGTAATGAGAAGCTGGATAGATAATCCCTCCATTTCCTTCTCCTCCAATTACTGCATTATTTTTTTTCATCAACTCCACCACATTTACTTCACCAACAGCACTGGCTTGGTAAGATCCATTATGTTTTTTTGTAATATCTCTTAAAGCTCTTGAAGAAGAAAGGTTAGATACTGTATTTCCTTGTTTTTGCGATAAAACATAATCCGCACAAGCGACTAAAGTATATTCTTCACCAAACATAGAGCCATCTTCATTTACAAATGCCAAACGATCAACATCGGGATCAACAACAATACCTAAATCTGCATTTTCTTCTACAACCAACTCAGATATTTCAGTCAAATGTTCAGCCAAAGGCTCAGGATTGTGAGGGAAATTCCCTGTAGGGTCACAATATAATTCTACACATTCTACTCCTAATTTTTTCAATAGATTTGGAATAGCAATACCGCCGGTAGAATTTACAGCATCAACCACAATTTTAAATTTAGC
>DAOUTI010000013.1 GCA_030626795.1 Flavobacteriaceae bacterium | reverse complement strand
TGAGAAGCATATGTGAACACACTAAAATCAAGACCCTTATATTCAAAACCTAAATTCCAACCTAAAGTAAAATCAGGGAAAGGGTTTCCAATTTCAGTTTTATCTAAAGCTGTTATTTGCCCATCACCATTAACATCCACAAATCTAATATCTCCTGGTACAGCACCATTTTGTATTGGGCTAGATGCTATTTCTTCCGTTGTTTGAAATAAACCATCTGTTTTATATCCATAAAAATATCCTGGTGAAAAACCTTTTTCAAATCTTGTTGATGTTTGCGATTGTCCATTAAAAAACGATCCTCCATTTACAATTGCGGTTCCATCAAAATTAGTTTCAGTTACCAAACTGCTAAAGGTTGAAAAAATTAAAGAAGTATTAAATTTAAATTCTCCAGTTGTATTATATGCCAATTTAAAATCAAAACCTGTTGTTTCAGTTGACCCAATATTTGCAGACACTGGTAATGATGTACCAGCAATTAAAGGAGGTGAGTCTGTAAATAATAGACCTTCTACATTTTTTTCATAATAATCTGCAGAAAATGATAAATTATTCCATATAGTAAAATCAACCCCTACACTTAATTGGGTTAATTCTTCCCATTTTAATGTTTCATTACTAAAAGAGTTAACCGTTGAACCCGGAGTAAATACTCCCTCAAAAGTATATCCATTACTATTTCTTGTACTTCCATAACTCGGGCCTCCGGTTACTATACTTACAAATTGAGGTGATACATTATCATTACCACTAGTTCCATAACTTCCTCTAAATTTTAAGAAATTGATAAAATTAGAATTGAAAAAATCTTCGTTCGACACCACCCAACCTAAAGATCCTGCATAAAAATTAGCAAATTTATTTTCATTTCCAAAAGTTGTAGAACCATCGCGACGAGCAGAAAATGAAGCAAGATATTTTTCTTTGAAATCGTAATTAACTCTTCCAAAATAAGATAAATTTTTTCTTGTTAAATTCTGATAAGTTCTTCCGGTATATGCTGAGGTATTATCTGCTGTATTCTCACCTGTTGCGCTACTTATATCTGCGAATTCCCAGGAGTTAAAAGGAACATCATCTCTTGAAACAACAGTTCCATCACTAGTTGATTTTGCTAGAGACATCCCTAAAACCGTTTCAAAATTATGATTATCATTAATTTGAAAATTATAATTTATAAAGTTTTCAAAAGTAAAACTAAACGCAGAAAATGAATCTTCTGTAACTCTATTATGATGACCATCAAGCACAGTTCCATCAGGAAGCATATCACTTGAAACATTTAATGGGCCATAAAATACAAGAGGACTAAAACTTTTCCCCTTTTGATCCCATTTAACATAACCAAATCTAGAGGTTGCTCTCAAATTTTTTATAATTTCATATTGTAATTCAATTTTTCCAAAGAATTTGTCGCCATTACTCTCATTAAATGTGTCTTCTAATTTAGTAAGTGGATTAAATATTTCACCCAATATTAAATCACTATAACCATAAGTACCAATAGAATTAGGTACTTCATTATAAATTGAAACCGTTGGATCAAAATTCAAGGCACTACCAATTATTGAATTAAAAGAATTTTCTTGAACCCTTTTATTCTTAATATTAGCATAATTAGTATTAAGTACCAACTTAAATTTTGAAGTTAAATCAAAATCAAGATTTGCAGTTACATTAACTCTGTTAAAATTTGATTTGTCACCTCCACCAACAATACCATCTTGTCCTAAATATCCGGCTGAAAGAAAATAACTTAAATTCTCTGAACCTCCTCTTGCAGAAATATTATGGGAAGATATAGGTGCTGTTTGAAAAATTTCATCTTGCCAATTCGTTCCATAACCTAATACTGAAAGGTCTGGGAAAACTAAAGGGCCACCAGACATAACACTTCCTTCATTAACTATAGCGCCATATTCGGTTGCATTTAACACTCCAATTTGTTTCAATACGGTTTGGAAACCAGCGTAACTATTAAAATTAAATTCAGTTTTTTGATTTTTTCGACCTTCAAGAGTTGTTACCACAATAACTCCATTACCTCCTTTTACACCATAAATTGAAGTTGTTGCAGCATCCTTTAAAACATCAATTGATTTTATATCTGCAGCGTTTATAGCATTAAGATCTTCTAAGGTTTGCGGTACACCATTAATTATAACCACCGGATCAGCACCTGAAAAAGAAGGAATCCCTCTAATTAAAACTGACGGCGTGCTACCTGGAGAACCACCTTGAATTACAGATACACCAGACGCTTGACCTTGCAAAGCTTCTTCTACCCTAATTGGCTTTAGTTTTTCAATTTCAGCTGCCTTAACCGTTGAAATTGCCCCTGATACTTTTGTAATTTTCTGTGTTCCATAACCTGTAACTACAACTTCTTCTAAAGTATTAGCATCTGTTTCGAGATGTATAGTAAGGTTACTGCCTAATATTGGTGCTTCTTGAGTTAAATAACCAACAAAAGAAAACACCAAAACACTTGTATCTGATGATACATTTAAAGAAAATTTACCATCAAAATCTGTGGCTGTTCCATTTGCCGTTCCTTTTTCTATGACACTTGCGCCTGGTAATGGCGAATTGTCTTCTGAAGAAAGAACAGTTCCTGTTACTGTTTTTTGTGATTGCGCAGAGGCGACAATTACACTAAACAATAAAAAGATAGAGATAATTACTCTAGCTTTTTTTAAAATTAATTTTCGTTTCATAAATTTTGAGTTAAGTTTAACTATTATTTTAATTTACATGAAATATTTATTTTTATAATCACTCCTGTAAAAGTTACATTCAAAGTTAACTGTAAATAGTATTCAAATAGAAATAATTGCCTCTACAAAAAATATACATGAAATTATATAACACCTAATAATTTATTCAATAGAGGGATTTTCGTTACAAACAAAGGGGAAAACAAGATGTGTTAAAACAAAAAAAAAAAACGTATTAATAAAATTTAAGACAACTATATGGTTTTCGTTGTGGTAATGTTGTGGTAATAAAGAGCGATGTTGTGGTTTTAAATTTCTAAGATGTGGTTAATTAAATTTTCATCATGAGCTAAATTCATTTTTTTTCTCAACCTATATCGTTTTATTTCTACACTTCTTACCGAAATATTTAACAGTGGAGCTATTTCTTTAGAAGATAAGTTTAAACGTAAATAAGCGCAAAAACGAAGGTCATTTGGTGTTAAATCTGGGTGTACAGCTTTAATTTTATCTAAAAAATGCTTATCAGCATTATTAAAAGCTTCTTCAAAAAATTGCCAATCTTTATTATTGTTAATACTACTATCAATTAGCTTAATTATTGGTAAAGATTCTTTAGCTTCACAAGTAATACTTTTTAACTCTTTTTTTATTTTACTTAATACCTCATTTTTTTTAATAATACTCATTGTAGAAATTGCTAATTCTCTGTTTTTACTCTCAATATCCTGTTTTAATTTTTCATTTTTGATTCGTACAATTAATTCTTCATTTGCAGACTGCTTTAATTTATACTGCTTGTTATAGTATTTTCTATAAGTTCTATGAGTTAGCAATACTAATAAAGAAAATAATGTAAAATAACCTATTATCGCTGTGGTTGAAAAATACCATGGTTTATTAACCTTAAATTTATATTGAGCAATATTCTTTGATATTTTATTCCCTATTTTGGCTTGAACTTTAAAATTATAGTCTCCATATGAAAGGTTTTCAAAACTTACTTCAGGTTTATTGATCCAATTTGACCACTTATTAAAATGACCTTCTAGTTTATATCTGTATTTTACAATCAAATATTTGTCGTATTCTGGCACACTATAACCAAAAGAAATTAATCTTGGTTTGTAATCAAATTCACCATTGTCATTATAATTATAATTTTTAATATCGTTTTCTATGTTTTTTAAAATTACCGAATTTAATATCACATTATATTCAGCATCATAATTTATTTTAGAAAGATCTATGGTAATATACCCATTAGCTGTTCCTAACAAATATTTTTCTGCATTAATATGGGAAATGTTTTCGTAACCTACCATAGCTTTTCTAAGGTAAGAAGGAATTGAAATTTGATTAACTTTAGGCTTATTAGTAAGGTTGTTTATAGTTAGATAATTAATATTATTTTTTGTAAAGGTCCATAATCGCCCACTTTTAGTAGTAATCAATTTACCTGACATATAATTTTCTCTCTCAATAAGTGGGCTTATTATACTGTCATACCTAAATGTTTTGCTTATTGTGTCATATTTAAAAACACCTTCTCCATAAGCATATAATATGTCATTATTATATTTAATTAAACTTGAGTATTTTCCAATTGAGAGCTCTGGTCTTAAGGCAATACTAGTGGTCTTGGTTAAATTATCGCTGAGTTTAAGTTCAAAAACGCCTTTAAAACCATGACTAATCCAAACTTTATTATTCTTATTAATTTCAAAATATCTAGCAGAATTATTAAACCCTTCTATTTTATTTTTTAAACTCCAAATTCCATTATCTTTTTGCAATATATATAAGCCACTATAATTACCTTGTAATAGCATATTACCCTTATTTGGAATAGCTTTAATACCCCATGACCCTGGGATATTGCAGATTAAAGTAGCCTTATCTCTATCAATAATATAAGTACCAGTGTGATGTGCACAAAATAGTTCACTATTATTAAATGTGAAAAAATTCCAAACCTGTCCAGCTGTGCCATTGATAAATTGAAAAGAGCTCTCATTACTATCTAGGTTTTTATAAAACAAACCTTGATTTGTTCCTAAATAAAGATAATTATTAAAAATAGTTGAAACGTAAACGGTTCCTAAAACGCCATCAGCATCGTTAAAAACCTTGATAGGAGATTTAATATTAATGCAATTAATACCATTATCTAAACCTACCCAAACATTTTTATCCTTGTCTTCAAATAGAGAAAGTGCTGTATTATTACTTAGCCCATTTTTCTGATTTATATGATATTTAATTTCACCCTCTTTACTTAGTTGAACAATTCCATTTGAAATTGTTCCTAAAACAAAACTCCCGTCTTCAAGCTGAATGCTATTAAATACATTCATGGTTTTTATATATTTATTTGCAGGAGTATCCCATATTGAAAGTTTACTGTCTTTTAATAAGAAGAAACCAGATTCATGTGTTTGGATAATTATTTGATCATTATTAAAAAATATATTAATAATCCGGTCTTCTATTAGGGCCGTATTATCTGAGACTAATTTAGGCTTAGCTTTTTCAATTTTATAGAGCCCCTCTTTCATTACATGATAATAAATAGTATTTTTAATTTTAAATACTTTTGTAATTATATTATCAGATTTTATTATTTTAAAACTATGATTTAATGTATTATAAAAATACATCCTTTCTTGTGTTTGAAAAATGACCCATTCGTCATATGACAATATATTCCATATATTTTCTTTGTCAATTGATTTATCGGTTGAATTCTCTTTGAGTTTTTGAACTAAAGAATGATATTTTAATTTTCCAATGGTGTCCTTTTCCCAATAGCCAAACTCTTTAAAGCAACCTGTGTAAATCTTTTCATTAATAACATTTACTGCTCTAATATCAGTACTATTAGGTGAAGGGTACAATTGCCATTTTGCACCATTGAATTCAAGTAATCCAGCACTGTTTGCCACATAAATAAACTTATTAGAAGCTTGTGAAATCATCCAATTTTGATTGTCACCATGATAATCTTCTGGTGTGAATTTTTGGATAGGTGGTATTTCTTGAGCGGATAAGAAAAATGTGAAAATTGAAAATATTAATATGTTTAGGTATTTTGGCATCTTTAATTAAAGTCTTTCTCAATTGCTAATTTATACTTTTATCACAATTTATTATAAGTAACATATTCTTTTTTTTTAAAATACGACTGATTCCATTTGATATATAAATGGTGTAGCTATATTGTTTGCTTACTTAAATCGAAAACAATTGATCAAAAAAGTGTCTTAAAATTACTAATTATTGGTTTACTAAAACTCTTTTCATAACCTCACTTTTCACAACTGTTTCTTCCCATTCATTTTCAGCTTCACTACCAAGGGTAATACCTCCTCCAACATAAACTATTGCTTTTTGTTTTTTAAGCTGCATACAGCGTAAGTTTACAAATAAATGAGACTGCTTATTAATATTCAATTCTCCTAAATAACCGGTGTAAAATTCACGATTATAATTCTCATTTTCGAGAATAAAAGTTTTGGCTATGTCTTTTGGTAATCCACAAACCGCTGGTGTAGGGTGTAGCGCATTAACCAAGTTTTTTAACTGATTTTTTTTAGCTAATTTCCCTGAAATTTCTGTACAGATATGCAAAAGACTGCCTGCCTTTAAAGTAAATGGTTTACTAACTATACTATTTTTAGTATGAATTTTCTCTAGAATATAATCCGTAACAATTTGTTGCTCTTCTTTTTCTTTAGCCTCCCACTCTACCTCTAAGTTACCTTGGTAAGATTGGGTTCCGGCCAAAGCCATAGTTTTGAATGTTTTGCCTTTAACACTTAATAAAGTTTCTGGACTTGCTCCCATCCATAACCCCACTTTAGGGTGATACCATAAATAAACAAATGCCGAAGGGTATTTTTCTACTAATTTTAGAAATATATCAATAACATCTGTATTTTTAAAATCTACTTCCTCTTTACGCGATAAAACCACTTTTAAAGCATGATTTTCTTTTAAAAAATTTATTCCTTTTTTTACTAAAGCAATATGGTTTTTTTTAACTTTTTCATCTAAATTCATCAAATTTAAACTAGCTTTTGAAGAAAAATTAATTGATTTTTTTTTATCAAAAATCGTTTGATAAGTTACACATTGATTTGACGGAAAAATTATACTTGACTGTTGCTTATCAAAAGGCGCAAAAATAAATCCAGATTCATCAAAATTACTATGATAAATTAATTGATTATTTTGTTGAAAAAAAGCATCAAGCATTTTAGAATTAGGTTTGTTATAAACAACAAAAGGCAAACCTTTTTTTTTTGCTTGAGTAATTTTATCTATTAACTTTTGGAGCATGGTTACCAACTACTTTACTTTTAAAATTTCATTTTTAATGAGCTCAAAGTTAGTCCAAACTAGCGAATGATTGCCCTTATCAATTGCTATTAAATTAAATTTATTTTTATCTATTTTTTCTTGTAAAAACAAAGAGTTTTCAAAAGGTACTATTCTATCTTTTTTACCATGAATGGAAAGAATTGAAGCTTCACTAATATTCCATTTATTTTCATAGTATGGCAGTTCAGTTACATGTTCTAGCTTTTCTTTAGATGCAGCTTGAAAAACTTTGGGAACTAAAGGCCTAGTCAATTTCCATTTGTAAATATTCAAAGCCCAAAACATAGGCTCTAAATCTCCTTTAACAGCTCCTGCCAAAATGATTTTCTTTTTAAAATTTTTAGTAGAAGCTAATACTATTGTTCCTCCGTAAGAATAACCTATCAAAACAATCTTGTTAGCTTCTATATTTTTAATAACTTCATCTAAAACTTTAACCTCATCCGCTACAGAATTTAAAACTTCACCTGTTGCAACATCACTATAACCTATACGATCATAAGCAATGATATTATATGCTTTATTTAATGCTTTATCTACCAAATATTTTTTAAAATCAAGGGCAGCACCCGGTGAACCGTGAACAAAAACTAAAGTTGACAAAGTGGTATCTAATTCTTTTTGCATGGTAAGAACTCGAATATCTTTAGTTTTAAAGTTTATATGTTTTATAAAAACTTGAGCAGAATCCTTTTGGAAGGTCTTTATTATCTTTTTATCGGATTTACGCTTACTAAATTGAAAAATACCTATGGAAAATATTAAAACTAAAATCAATAAAGATGCTCCTACTACTTTCATAAAAATTATTTTCCAATTTTTCTTCATTGAAAAATCTATTTTTTTGACAGAATAATATTTGTCAGCTTACAAATTGAGATTAGTTTATCATATTCATCTACAATTCTAATCTCCCACAAATGGGTATTTCTACCCTTATGAATTATTTTTGCTGTAGCGGTTACCAAGCCTTCTTTTTTACTTTTTAAATGATTTGCTGCAATTTCAATACCTCTTACTTCAAATTTACTTGAATCAATAAATAAATGTGATGCTGTACTACCAACACTTTCCGCAAGAGCGACACTAGCACCACCATGAAGCAATCCCATAGGCTGATGTACCGTAGAATTTACTGGCATCGTTGCTACTAAATAATCATCACCCATTTCGGTATAATTAATTTTTAAGGTTTCCATGAGTGTGTTTTTTGTCATGGAATTTAATTTTTTTAAGACCTCTTTGTTATTCATTTTTTAAATTTAATTAACAAAGTAAAAGTAATACATTTAAACCTGTTCAGGTTTTAATATTAAATGGTATTTTTGCAAAAAAATTCAAATCTATATTATGATTTACAAAATTCGTGTGATACTAAACATTAAAGAAGATGTTATTAGAGATTTTGCAATTCAAAAAACTGCTACGTTAGAAGATTTTCACCATCTAATTACGGATGCATTCGGTTTTACCGGAAATGAAATGGCTTCTTTTTACCGTTCGGATGAAGAATGGGTTCAAGGAGAGGAATTTCCGCTATTTGATATGAGTGAAGGCGCTAACGGAATTACCCCGATGTGTAATATCAAAATAGATCAGGTGCTTAAAAACAAAAAAGACAAATTGATTTATGTATATGATTTTTTTAATATGTGGTCTTTTTATGTAGATGTAATTGACATTGATTTTGACCAAAAAAATTTAGAAACTCCTTGTTTATTATTTTCATTAGGTACAGCTCCAAATGAAGCTCCTGAAATTAAATTTGAAAGTCAAGATTTATCTAAAAATGATTTTGATGAAGATGAAGGTGAAGAAGATGATGATGAATTTGATTTTAATGAATATATGTAGCAATCCCAATTTAACTAATTACTCTTTGGTTTCTCATTGCTAATTTACCTCCAATCCATGCCATAGGTATGTATGCCGCAACCAAATCTAGAATAACAAACCAAATAGGTGCAGGTAGCATAAACGTATTTATTATACCTCCAATAAGAAAAAAAACTCCAACAATTAAAGCTAATTTCATTTTATGATTTGATGCAATCAAAGCAGCAAAAAAAGCACCTACTAAAGTTCCTAAAGCATGCGCTAAAAAGGGCAAAACAAAATGCTTAGGCTGAAATAAATGAATAGATTCTTTTAAGCCCTCCATGGTGGTAGTATCTGCTCCTTCTGGAGGTGAAATAACAGAACCACTTACCATAACAATCGCCATGTTTACAATACTTCCAATAATTAAACCTGCAATAACTGCTAAAATATTTTTAAATATTGGATTCATAGTTCTATGATTATTTTAATAATACGATTATCTAATAATATAAGCATTTACACTTTCATAATTTCTTACTACAAAATCAAAAGCAACTTGTAAAATTTCGCCCATACATTTACAATCTTTAAAATCTTTATCATGTGTATATTCAATCAATTCTTTTTTTAGATTTTCAATATTATCCTGAGTTGAAATGTGGTCGTTTTTCATACAAGTTAATAAGTTTTTTATTCTATTAGGCGAACTTTTTAATCTTTTCGCTAAAGCGGATCGTTCTTCTTTTTTATATTGTTCTATAGATTCATTACCCAATTGTTTTTGAACCATTTCAACAAAAAGTAAGTTATCTTTAAAGAATTGTGGTCGATAAACTTTTAATTTACCTTCATAACTTTGTTGGTCAAAATCCATGGCTCGAATACGATATTGTACTTGATCAAAATCATAAGTTGGCACAATTACATAATTATATGCTCTCATATCTCCCAATAATCGAAGTGTGCAACGTTCATTAAATTTGACAAATTCTTTTGATAACCTTTTCTGTTCTATATCAGAAACATCTCTTAAACTTTCTTCCATAAACATATCACCAGGAATTCCTAAAACATGTTCTTCAATTAAAGTTTCTTTATAAACCAAAAAATTAATATGATTAGGCGATAAAATATCTTCTAACTCCAAACCGTAAACTCTTGAAGCATCTGCCTTTTTTACATAAATATAGGTGTAATTATCATTTAAAACACTTCTTATTTTTACTCTAAATGGGTTAGAATTACCAAAAGTGCAGTAGTCAATTTCATCGACAATTAAATGTTCTAGAATATCTTCTGTACCATCTCCATGTAAAATATTATACATCTGCTTTAAGCTCAAATCTATTTCTTTTTGCTCAAATTCAGGATAGTAAACTCTAATCCACAAAGTATCTTTATCGTTTTTATCAAAAACATTGATAGAGCCTGAAAACCGCAATAAATCATCATAAAAAATTGGAATTTTAATATTCCGATTGTAGGTCGTTAAATAATTATACAGTTCACTATTTATAGGAAAAGTTGGTTTTTTTTTTGAAATTAATTTTTCTTCCTTCATAATATTATTATTAACCGCATAAAACTTAAGAAAACGAAATTAATAAAAGTTAGGTCGTCTTCCTAAAAAATGGTGTAATTTAAAAATTATAGTAACAAATTAATTATATCCTCGTCATACTATTGACAATTTAATATAAATATATTGGAAACAATTTTATCTTTAAAAAACCTCGACAAAAAATTTGGCAAAATACACGCTGTAAACAACCTTTCTTTTGATATCCAGAAAGGAAATGTTTACGGAATATTAGGTCCAAATGGCAGTGGGAAATCTACAACTCTCGGAATTATTTTAAACGTAGTTAACCGAACTTCAGGTGAATTTAGTTGGTTTGGTGGTAAAACCACAACACATGATGCGCTAAAAAAAGTTGGCGCTATTATTGAACGACCCAATTTTTATCCTTACATGTCGGCAATTGAAAATTTAAAATTAGTATGTAAAATCAAAGGGATATCTTATGATAAAATTGATGACAAACTAAAGGAAGTTAATTTATTTGAACGTAGAAATAGTAAGTTTAAAACCTTCTCATTAGGTATGAAACAAAGGTTAGCTATTGCTTCTGCGCTTTTAAATGATCCAGAAATATTAATTTTAGATGAACCAACAAATGGCTTAGATCCTCAAGGAATTCATGAGATTAGAAATATCATCCAAACCATTGCTGCAAACGGAACCACTATTTTATTGGCTTCTCACTTATTAGATGAAGTTGAAAAAGTTTGTACACACGTGGTTATTATTAGAAACGGAATAAAATTATATGAAGGTCGAGTTGATGAAATCAGTTCGGCGTTTGGCCTTATTGAATTGAAAACCACAAATTCGAATAATGAGCTATTTACTGCTCTTAAAAATTATGATGGAATAGATTCTGTAAAAGAAGAAAATAATTTGATTTATTTAAAATTAAGCAAAGATATCTCTGCAGCTGAAATAAATAAATACTTGATGGGTAAAAATATTATTCTTTCTCATCTCGTAAAAAGAAAACCTACTTTAGAGCAACAATTTTTAAACCTTACCAACAATAAAAACTAATTAAATGCTAAGATTAATAGGTATAGAATTACATAAGTTAAAAAATAGCAGAGCTAGTAAGATATTAATAATCACTTACTTTACTTTATTAACATCCATTGCTTTAATTGCAGCAATTAAATTTGATATTGGTCCAATAAAATTTCACTTGGCCGAACAAGGCATTTTTAATTTCCCATACATTTGGCATTTTAATACATTTATTACTGCGTTTTTTAAACTATTCTTATTATTAGTTATCGTTTCGATGGTTTCTAACGAATATAGTAATAAGACGTTAAAACAAAACTTAATTGACGGGCTTAGTAAAAAAGAATTTATTTTAAGCAAATTTTATACCGTAGTATTATTTGCGCTAATCTCAACAATTTTTGTCTTTGTAATTTCTATGGTTTTAGGTCTAATATATTCTGACTTTAATGAAATCTCTATCATTTTTTCTGATCTAGAATATCTTTTGGCTTATTTTGTGAAATTGGTTGGTTTCTTTTCTTTTGGATTATTTATTGGCATGTTAATCAAACGCTCAGCCTTTGCGGTTGGGGCTATGCTAATTTGGTTTATTATTGAAACGATAAGCTATAACATATTTAAATGGAATATTTTTAAAGACAGCAATATTGCCGATAACATCTATCAATTTGCTCCATTTCATGCCATGTGGAATTTAATTGACGAACCTTTTTCAAGACTAAATGCAGTTAAAACTTTAGCCTCTCAAGTTGGAGAAGATTTGAGTTATGACTATAGTGTGCATTGGTATGAAATAGCCATTGTTTTGGGGTGGACATTTATTTTTATTTATTCGTCTTACATTTTATTAAAGAAAAGAGACCTTTAGATTCCAAATATCAAATTTTTCAATAATTTTGAATTGCTTTTTTGTAAATTAGCACTATGAAGAATATTATTGTTGAGCGTATTTATGACTTCCTAAAAAATTACCCTCCCTTTGATGTTATGTCAAAAAATGACCTGATGAATATTGCTAAAAATGTGCAAGTGATTTATCTTGAAAATGAGCAATATATTTTTAAACAAGGTGAAGCACCTCATAATCATTTTTATATAGTAAATGATGGAGCTATTGGTTTGTTCAGTGAAGAATTTCTAGATCTTGTAGATAAATGTGATGAAGGAGATATTTTCGGATTACGCTCTTTGATAAGAAAAGATAATTATTCTCTTACTGCTAAAGCGATAGAAGAAAGTATTATTTATAGTATTTCTTCTGAATTACTTGAAGATATTATTAACAGAAATACTCAGGTCAATAAATTTTTAATAGCAAGTTTTGCAACTAATACACGAAACCCTTATTCCAAACAAAACAAAGGAAAACTTTTTGCTAATATTGATGTTATTCAAAAAAATGATTCTGGTTTTACAGAAGCTTTATCCGCCGATTATTCCAAAAACCCTATTACGTGTGAGTTAGGAACAAGCATAAAAGAAGCTGCCAAAATTATGACTAACAAAAGGGTAGGATCAATTATTATAATTAAAAACAATAAACCCATAGGTATCATAACCGATAAAGATTTACGTACAAAAATTGCAACTGGCAAATTTTCTGTTGATCAGAAAGTTTCAGTGATCATGTCAGCTCCTGTAATCTCTTATCCCGACAAGATAACTATTGCAGAGGCGCAGATAGCAATGCTTCAACATAAGATTACACATTTATGTATTACAAAAGATGGTACGCCTAACTCCGAACTAGTAGGCATTCTATCAGAACACGATATAATTGTAGTGAGAGGGAATAATCCTTCCGTAATTCTAAAAGAAATCAAAAGAGCAAAAACAGTTGAAGATTTAAAATCAATTAACAATAAAACACAACATTTATTAAATATTTACCTTGAACAACAATTACCCATTTTTTTTGTTTCCAAAATAATATCGACTATTAACAATACGATTACACAAAAAGTAATTGAAATTACTTTAAATAAAATGACATCAAACCCGCCAACTACATTTGCATGGCTGGCTTTAGGAAGTCAGGGAAGAAGTGAACAGTTGTTATTGACAGATCAGGATAATGCTTTGGTATTTGAAAATATTTCAATAGAGGACTACTCTTCAACCAAAGCATATTTTTTGAAATTTTCAAAAATTGTAACCAACAGTTTGTATAAAATAGGATTTGAATATTGCCCAGCCGACATGATGGCAAGCAATCCTAAATGGTGTTTATCGGTTAATGAATGGAAAAATCAATTTGAAAACTGGATCACGAAACCCAGTGAGAAAAAAATTATGCTTAGTACTATCTTTTTTGATTTTGAAAAGATCTATGGGGATGAAAAATTAGTTAGTGATATGACATCCAGTATTTACAACTCCATTCATAAATATGAGATATTTTTAAATTATTTAGGTTTAAACGCTTTAATGAATCCTCCTCCTTTAAGTTTCTTTAGAAATTTTTTAATAGAAAGCGGTGGTGAACATAAAGATCAATTCGATATTAAAGCTAAAGCAATTATGCCCTTAGTTGATGCTGCAAGGTTGCTTACATTAGCTACAGAACTTGAAAAAGTAAACAATACAGTTTTACGTTTTAAAAAACTTGCAGGGCTTGAACCACAAAACAAAGACCTGTATGAATCTTGTATTAATTCTTTCAAAATTTTATTGCGATTTAGAACAACTCAGGGGCTAGCACATGGCGATTCAGGAAGATATATTGATATTCATTCCTTAAACAAAGTTGATCGCTTAAAACTTAAAGGCTGTTTTAAACCAATTAAAGATATTCAAGAGCTCATTAGAGTTCGATTTAACTTAGCACAAATGATGTAATATGGTTTCCTGGTTTTCTAGAAAAAAATTTCCCGATTATTGGTACGATTACATAAACCATTTTAAAAATCAAAATAAAACAGGGTTACAAAATACTCGTTTCGTTATATTCGACACCGAAACTACAGGTTTAGACACGCTAAATGACAGAGTGTTATCTATAGGGGCAATCTCATTAACTGGTAATACCATGCATGTTGCAGATAGCATTGATCTTTATGTAAAGCAAAATAAATTCAATAAAGAATCTGTTGAAGTACACGGTTTATTAAAAGAGGGTAATTTAAAGAAGTTGGAGGAAGAAGAAGCCATAATACATTTTTTAAAATACATCAAAAATTCAGTATTAATTGCTCATCATGCAGCATTTGACATTGCTATGATTAATAATGCTTTAAAAAAAATGCAATTACCAAAACTCAAGAATAAATCTTTAGATACTGGAATTTTAATCAAAAAAACAAAGTTTCATCAACAAAACAAAGCACATTACAGTTTAGATACATTATGCGAACAATTTGATATAAAAATGCATGATAGGCATACAGCAGCTGGTGATGCTTATATTACTGGAGTTTTATTTTTAAAAATCCTATCTGCTCTTAAAAAGGAAAAGCCAAATATTAAATTAGATCATTTGTTTTTCAATTCCAATCGTAGGGGTTTATTGTAAAAAAGACTGTTCAAATTTAATTAAACAGCCTTCTTAATCAGTTTATAAAATAATTTTCTACAAAACGTTATTCATAATTTCTTGAACAATTTCAGGATTCAACAAAGTAGAAGTATCTCCTAAATTACCAGTTTCATTACAGGCAATTTTACGCAAAATACGACGCATTATTTTTCCTGAACGAGTTTTAGGCAACCCACTTGTAAATTGAATTTTATCCAACTTGGCTATAGGACCAATATGTTCAGTAATGATCTGATTAATTTCCTTTCGTAAATTATCCTGATCACGTGATTCTCCAGCTTCTTTTAAAATTACATAACCATATAAAGCATTTCCCTTGACGTCATGAGGGAACCCAACAATTGCCGATTCTGCAACAGCAGGATGCTCATTAATAGCATCTTCAATTGGCGCTGTTCCTAAATTATGACCAGATACAATAATCACATCATCAACTCTACCTGTTATCCTGTAATATCCTACTTCATCACGTAATGCTCCATCACCGGTAAAATATTGATTTTTATAGGTTGAAAAATACGTCTCTTTATACCTTTTGTGATTTCCCCAAATGGTTCGCGCTATAGAAGGCCATGGAAATTTCACACACAATCTACCATCTACTTGATTTCCAAAGATCTCATTACCTTTTTCATCCATTAAAGTAAGTTGAATCCCCGGCAACGGAAAAGTTGCATAGGTTGGTTTTGTTGGTGTTAAATAAGGAATTGGTGAGATCATAATTCCACCTGTTTCTGTTTGCCACCAGGTATCTACAATTGGGTTTTTCTTTTTCCCAATATTATCATTATACCAATGCCATGCTTCTTCATTGATTGGCTCACCTACAGAACCTAATACTTTTAAGGATGATAGATTATACCTTTCAACAAAATCTAATTTTTCTTTTGCGAGAGCACGAATTGCAGTGGGTGCAGTATAGAATTGCGTGATTTTATGCTTTTCAATTATTTCCCAAAACCTTCCCCAATCTGGATAATTTGGAACACCTTCAAACATTACTGTAGTTGCGCCATTTGCTAACGGACCATACACAATATAACTATGCCCAGTAATCCAACCTATGTCTGCCGTACACCAATAAATATCATTTTCTCTATAATTAAAAACATTCTTAAATGTATAAGCTGTATAAACCATATAACCTGCTGTAGTGTGAACCATTCCTTTAGGCAGTCCAGTAGAACCGGAAGTGTAAAGAATAAACAAAGGGTCTTCAGCATCCATAATTTCAGGTTCACATTCTGTTGAGGATTTATCTAATAATGGTTGCAACCACTTGTCGCGCCCTTTTTTCATTTCTATTTCCGAATGGATACGCTTTGCAACCAAGACAGTTTCTACACCTGGGCATTCTTCAAGAGCATCATCTACAATTCCTTTCAAATCAATTGTTTTTGCTCCACGATATGAACCATCCGATGTAATTACCATTTTACAATCACTATCATTAATTCTAGTTGCCAAAGCTGTAGCCGAAAAACCTGCAAATACAACAGAGTGAATGGCTCCAATACGGGCACATGCTAAAGTAGAAATAGCAAGTTCAGGTATCATTGGTAAATAAATACAAACTCTATCTCCTTTTTTAACACCTTGTTCTTTTAAAACATTTGAAAACTGATTTACTCTTTTATAAAGCTGGTTATAACTAATATGTTCCGCAGCTTCCTTAGGGTCATTTGGCTCGAACAAAATAGCAGTTTTATCGCCACGAATGCTCAAATGCCTGTCAATACAGTTCTCTGTTATGTTTAACTTGGCTCCTTCAAACCATTTTATTTCCGGCTTCTCAAAATCCCAGCTCAATACTTTATCCCATCGCTTACGCCACAGGAAGTGTTCCTCCGCAATTTCTTCCCAAAACAATTCTGGGTTTCTAACCGATTTTCTATGTACCTGAAAATACTCTTCTAAATGTTTAATGTGATAATTACTCATACCTAGTGTTTTTATTGATTTTTAATTCTGTGTGCTATAAATATTTCTTCTATCTCCTTTACAATGGCAACATCGTCAATTGTTGATGGAATATTATAATTAATATCATCTGCAATATTTCGCAACAATTTACGAAGAATTTTCCCTGAACGTGTTTTTGGCAATCTTTTTACTATTAAAACTTGCTTTAAAGAAGCTACAGGTCCGATAATTCGCCTTACTTCTTGAACAATTTCATCTTGAATTACAGACTCTGCAATTTTATTATTTGATTTTGTAACTACAAGTGCAAGAGGTATTTGACCTTTTAAATCATTGTTAATACCTATCACGGCACATTCAGCAATCGAACTATGTGACGAAACTATTTCTTCCATATCTGCTGTTGATAAACGATGTCCTGCTACATTGATCACATCATCTACCCTTCCGGTGATAAAAACATAGCCATCATCATCAACATAACCTCCATCTCCTGAAAAATAATACCCTTTAAACCTATCGAAATAACCAGCCTGAAAACGTTTAGTGTTTCCCCAAATACCCATCAAATTTCCCGGAGGTAATGGCAATTTAACTGTAACATAACCTTCTACATCAGGTGGTGCAACATTACCTTCTTCAGTGAGAATTTGAATATTATAACCACAAACAGGAAAGGTAGTAGAACCTGGTTTAACCGGAACAATCTCCACTCCAACCATATTTGCAAGCATGGGCCATCCTGATTCTGTTTGCCACCAATGATCAATTACAGGTATTTTTAACATTTTCTCTGTCCAGTTTAATGTGGCAACATCACATCTTTCCCCAGCAAGGAATTGATATTTTAATTTGGGCATTTCAAAACCCTTCATCAACTCTCCTTCAGGATCTTCCTTTTTAATTGCCCTTATTGCAGTTGGAGCTGTAAACATAACACTAACATTATGCTCATCAATAATTCTCCAAAACGTAGATGCATTAGGTGTACGAATAGGTTTTCCTTCAAAAATAATTGTAGTATTCTGGTTTAAAAGCGGACCATAAGCAATATAACTATGCCCAACAACCCACCCAACATCACTGGCTGCCCAAAAAACTTCACCAGGTTCAACACCATAAACATATTTCATTGAAAATTTAAGAGCTGTAGCATACCCTCCCGTATCTCTAATAATTCCTTTGGGCTTTCCGGTAGTTCCGGATGTATATAAAATATACAAGGGATGTGTAGCTTCAACAGGAACTGCATCAATGATCTCTGATTTTTTCTTTAGCTCTAAATAATCAATATCATAAGGCATACTTGGTGCATCTGCCCCTAAATGCCTTTGAAATAAAATTACATTTTTAGGTTTATTCTTTGCCAACCTAATGGCTTCGTCTACAAAGGGTTTGTAGGGAATAATTCTGTCGATTTCAATTCCACTTGAAGCAGTAATGATAATTTTAGGTTTACAATCATCAATTCGTATAGCCAGCTCACTAGGTGCAAACCCACCAAAAACCACCGAATGTATTACCCCAATTCTAGCACATGCAAGCATTGCATAAATAGCCTGTGGAATCATTGGCATATAAATAATTGCTGTATCTCCTTTTTTTAGACCGAGGTCACGTAAACCGCCGGCCAACCAACCAACCTCTTTATAAAGTTTGTTATAAGTGATTATTTCCTTAGTATTGGTAACAGGAGAATCGTAAATGATTGCATTTTTTGCTCCCAGACCATCTTCTATATGCTTATCAATACACAAGTAACTCATATTTAATTTTCCATCTTCAAACCATTGATAATGCCCACTTTTATTCTTTGATAAAATGGTAGAAGGTTCTTTAAACCAATCTAGTTTCTGAGCCTGTTCTTCCCAGAATTCTTCCGGATTATCTATACTTTTGTTATAAAATTCTTTATATTTCATGCTTCATATTTTTTACTATTAAACAAACCAAACCAACCTGGGTTCAGTACTTTTATCTTAATAAGTGCATATATGATAAACAAAGACAAACCACCTATAACCAATGAGGTCAATGGTCCGACAGAAGATTCACTTTCAAATTTAAAGCGTAGATATAATGTGACAAGAGCATATGTACTGATAACAATATCAGATGCTAAAGGTTTTAACTGTAATTTCATTTTTCATTTACATTAGATTAAACAATGATTTGTTTGCATACAAAACCGAAAGTTTAATTTAATAATTCATGTACTTCTGAAACTATTTTTTTAATTGAAAATGGCTTGGTAATATATTTATCTGCTCCAAGTTTTAAGCCTTTTTCAATATCTGAAGCTTTATATTTTGCTGTTAAGAATATCACCTTGGTATTACTTAACTTTTTGTCATTTTTTATTTGCTTAAGCGTTTGATAACCATCTACATTAGGCATCATAATATCTAACAAAACGACATCTACCACATTGGATTTTAATATTTGTAATGCCTCTCCACCATCTCTTGCTATATATACTTCAAAATTTCTTTTTTTAAAAGCATATTCTAATGTCATTACAATATTTGGTTCGTCATCTACAATTAATATTTTCTTCATCAGCATATTAATTAGTACAAGTTAATTAAAAGGAAGCTGAAAAACAAAACTTACTCCAACTTTATTGTTGTTTTTTAGTTTTATATTGCCATTGTGTTTTTCAACAATTTGTTTACATATAGCCAATCCTAATCCACTTCCTTCCGGTTTGATGGTATTTTGATCTTTTGATTGATAGAACTTATCAAAAATATAGGGTACATCTTCAGTAGCTACTCCTTTCCCATTATCATAAATACAGACTTCAATAAAATCATCAACTAAGGCACTTGACACCATAATTTTGCCGTTTTTATAATCACAAAACTTAACCGCGTTTGAAAGTAAATTAGTGATAACCTGTACGATACGATCTTCATCGTAATTGAATTCAAAATCAACTAAATTAAATTTTTTGATCTTAATTTCTTTTTTGTTTGCAATTTGTTCAATACTTAAAACTGCTTTATTTATCGTGTTCTTTATATTATTTTTATTTAATGCCAATTCCTGCCTACCAGTAGATAGTTTTTCAAAATCTAAAATATTGTGTATTAGTCTAGATAATCTATCCGAATCCTGTAAAATGTTTTTTAAAAATTGTTGTTTCGTTTCTACCGGCATATCATCCTCTTCATCCATAATCAACTCTGTAGCGGCTCGAATTCCGGTAATCGGAGTTTTTAATTCATGTGCTACGGTATTTAAAAAATCATCTTTTTGTCGATCATTACTTCTCAATTCTTCATTAGCAAATTTCAGTTTGTCCGTTAAATTGGTGAGTTCAATTGATTTTTCTCTTAAAATCGTGTTCCTTGCCATTGCTTCTTTTGATTCTTCTAAAATTTTAAGAACCTCTACAAGGCTTATCTCCTCTTCTTTGACAACGCTTGCAATTAATATCTTTGCAGAAGAATTTCCGATACTTCCAGTTAATAGTTTTTCTGAAAAATTGATTAATCGGGCATCAGCTTTTTGTGTATTTTTAGGCAACTGATACTTCATAAAAAAAAGATTTAAAGCTCTGTCTGTACGTTCTTCTCCTAATAATTTTATTAGTACATTTTTAATATCTGAAACAAATGCTTCACCTCGCCATACCAGCGCATTATCCTGTAAAGATGTGTAATTCTTACTGTCAACAAACATTTCAGCATAGTTTCGCTCCCGGTAATCACCTATAAAAATGATTGAAATTACCAAATAAGACAGGATGTTAAAAAACATACTCCAAAAAAAAGCATGAGCCGGTGGACTTAAAAAATCAATTCCGAAAAGTTTATATGGTTTTAATTGAGAAATACCAAACAATCCGTTGGTAGTAAAATTACCATTTCCTAAAAATGCTTCAAGAGTAAATGGTAGAATTAACGTGTAAATAACAATCAACAATCCAATTATTATTCCTACAATAGATGCCTTTGCAGAACCACGGTTCCAAAACAAACCAATAAAAAAAGAAGGTGCCAATTGTGCAATAATTACAAATGAAATCAAACCTATAGAAAATAATGATGGTTCTATTGTAAAATTTAAATAAAAAGCATACGCAGAAATTATGATAAGAGAAATAGAAATTCTTCTAATACTTTTTATGTATTTCATATTTTTTTTGGGATGGCTCTTTTTAAATTTTTTAAGATAGGTATATGGAATTATCAGATTATTACTAATCATTGTTGAAAGTGCTAGTGTTGAGATAACTACCATTGAAATTACAGCAGAAAAACCTCCTAAGAATACTAGTAATGCTAAAAATATATTATTATTATGAAGCGGCAAGAACAAGCTATAATATTCGGCGTTCACACTGCTGTCAAATGTTAATTTACCAGCCCAGGCGATGTAAATAACAAAAATATTAAATAAGAACAAATATAATGGGAACACCCAAATGGCTTGTTTTAATTGCTTTTCTCTACTATTTTCAACAACTGAAACCTGAAATTGACGTGGCAATAAAAAAATAGCCATAAATGAAAGTGAGATCATAAAAAGCCAATTAAAAGCCCCCTCAAAACCGTTAATTTTCGTTAGGCTACTAAAGTTAGCTGTCTGAGAAATTTTATCGTATATATCAGTAGTTCCATCAAATAAATAGAAAGTAACATAAATTCCAATAACCAAAAAGAAAACCAGTTTTAAAACAGATTCAAAAGCAGCCGAAACTACAATTCCTCTGTGCTTTTCAGATGCATCCGTTTTTTGTGTTCCGTAAAATGTTGCAAACACCACCAATAAAATCGCAATATAAAATGTAGAATCATTAAAAATATTTCCTTCTTTTGGAACGAATTTTGAATTAGATGTCATGATCCTAAATGATTCAGAAATTGCTTTTAATTGTAAAGAAATATAAGGTATTGTTGCAAGTATCGCTATTATTGTAACTAAAGCACCAAGAAACCTATGGTTACCATAGCGTAATGAGATAAAATCTGCAATAGACGATATCTTGTGTTGTTTGGAGATTCTGATAATTTTTCTCATAACAACTATCCATAAAGGGATGGCAATTACTGGCCCTAAATATATCGTAATAAAATCTATTCCAGAATTTGCTGCAATCCCAACACTACCGTAATAGGTCCATGCCGAACAATAAACTGCTAAAGAAAGCGCATAAATATAAGGACTATTAGCCCATTTGCTCTTACTATTATTTTCTGCTAAAAAAGCAATATAAAACAAGATACCTAAATAGACGACTATTATAAGAATTAAGGCATAATTATTCATAGTGTTTATTTAGAATAATAAAAGAAATTACAACAGAAAGTAACCAAATTGAAAAAATAAAAAAATAAAGCACCGGAATACCCCAAAGAGCTCCATCTACATTAAATATCATCACAAATGGAATATTTAAAAAAATAAAAACCATTAAGGACAATATAATCAACTTTTGCTGATGTCTTTTTTTCATAAGGTTAAAAATGAGATATAAATGTAATTAAAAAAACAGTATCACTTTTAAAAGTAATACTGTTTTTATTGATTTTAAATAATATTGTTAATGCTCAACGGCGTCACCAGCACCACTAGGAATTCGAATATCTTCAACAATTTGCTGAATTTCTTCTGGCGGAGCAGCTGTCATTCTTGAAATTACTAAGGATACTACAAAATTAACAATCATTGCAACTGTACCAAATCCTTCAGGTGAAATTCCCATAAACCAGCTTGATTTAAGTCCTGCTACTGCAGATTTACCTCCATCAAAGAGTCCAAATTTAAATTTCAACATATAAAGAATCATCAAAGAAAGGCCAATAATCATTCCGGTTATCGCCCCTTCTTTGTTCATTCGCTTATCAAAAATACCAAGTATAATTGCAGGAAAGAAGGATGCTGCCGCTAGCCCGAAGGCCAGTGCGACGACGGCGGCGACAAATCCCGGCGGATTGATACCAAAATATCCAGCAATAACAACTGCCACTGCTGCGCTCAATCTTGCTGCAATCAATTCACTTTTTTCTGTAATATTTGGATTGATCACTTTTTTAATCAAATCATGAGAAATAGAAGAAGCAATCACCAATAGTAAACCGGCAGCTGTTGATAATGCAGCCGCTAGACCACCAGCACCAACTAATGCAATAACCCAATTTGGTAATTGTGCTATTTCAGGATTTGCCAATACCATGATATCACGGTCAATTGTCAATTCATTTTTAGTTTTATCTCCAACATACTGAACAATACCATCTCCATTTTTATCATCATATTTCAATAAACCTGTTTTTTCCCAGTTCGCTACCCATTCAGGTAATTCGCTATATTTTTTATTGCTCACTGTTTCTATTAATTTTGTACGTGCAAAAAGTGCTACAGCAGGAACTGTTGTGTATAAAATTGTTATAAATAGTAAAGCCCAACCTGCAGATTTACGAGCATCTCTTACTTTAGGCACTGTAAAAAATCTAACAATTACATGAGGTAAACCAGCTGTACCAACCATTAAAGCAACAGTAATTGCAAATACATCCATCATTGATTTACTTCCTGAGGTATATTCATGGAAACCTAATTCACGATTTAACCCATCTAATTTATCTAACAAATAAACCCCATCTTCACCTGCTCCACCAAATCCTAGTTGAGGAATAGCATGTCCTGTCATTTGAATAGAGATAAAAATTGCTGGAACCATAAATGCAAATATCAATACACAATATTGTGCTACCTGTGTATAAGTAATTCCTTTCATTCCACCTAATACAGCGTAAAACAATACAATTGCCATACCAATATAAACCCCAGTATCAATATCTACCTCCAAATATCTTGAAAAAACAATTCCTACACCTCTCATTTGCCCTGCGACATAAGTAAACGAAACAACTAAAGCTGCAATAACCGCAACAATCCGTGCTGTGTTAGAATAATATCTGTCCCCAATAAAATCAGGTACCGTAAACTTTCCAAATTTTCTTAAATAAGGAGCTAGTAATAGTGCTAAAAGCACATAACCACCTGTCCAACCTAATAAATAAACAGACCCATCATATCCTGTAAAAGATACAATTCCTGCTAAAGATATAAATGATGCTGCCGACATCCAATCTGCAGCAGTTGCCATACCGTTTAAAATTGGTGGAACTCCACCACCTGCTACGTAAAACTCTTTTGAAGTTCCTGCTCTTGCCCAAATTGCTATACCAATGTAAAGTGAAAATGACAAGCCTACAAGTATCCATGTCCATGTTAATATTCCCATAATATTTTATATTTTTTTTAGTTAATTAATCTTCATCAAACCCGTATTTCTTATCCAGCTTGTTCATCAGTCTTACATAAACAAAAATTAGGATAACAAATATGTACATTGCTCCTTGTTGAGCAAACCAGAATCCTAGTTTAAACCCTCCTATTCTGATGGTATTGAGTTGTTCAACCAATAATATCCCAAAAACATAAGATACTAAGAACCAGATTGATAGTAATATTAGTAAGTATCGTAGGTTTTCTTTCCAATACGCTTTTGCTCTTTCTTTGTGTGTCATAATTTTATATTTTAATTTTATAAATAAATCATTGCCTGTAGTGTAATAGATCCGGTAGAATTTACATAACTTTGGTTTTTATACTCCAAAGTCAGTTTTGAATTGTGTCCGCTCATATACATATTAGCTCCTATACCTAAAACATTTCTGTTATCATTAACAGCATCATAACTATTCGCTCCGTATGATACATAAGGTTGGAATCTTGTTTTGGTTTTGTCTCCACCAAATAAATAACCGACATGTGTGTAGAACATCGATCCTGTTCCGTAGGCGCTATACAAATAATCTCTGCCATAATCATTTGATTGAAAGGTTGCATACGCTGTAATTGCAGCATTATTACCACCTATTGGCGCATCATAAAAAGCATCTACAGCAAATAACATTACATTGTTCTTTTCTTCTATAAGCCCAAAATCTCCTACTGTTACACTACCATTTGGGTGATAAAAGAAACCTGCTCCAATATTGAAAACACGTTTTCCGCCCAAATAGGTTCCTACTTTAAAAGGTAAGAAATTAGATTCTTGATCTAATAAATTGTATTCAAAATAACCTGCATATGCAAAACCAGCATCTGCAGATCCTAAAATTCTTTTCCCACCATAAATAGTTGTTCCCGTTACATCTTCTGGCAAACGCATATCCAAACCATTAGTTATCACATCATTAATTGCTACACGATATTGCAATTTTCCAAATTTACCTTTGGCAAAAATTCCTAGGTGTCGTGCGAATTGATCTGTTAAACCAAGAGTTGACCAAGACTGGCGGTTGTTATCCAATGTCAAAAAATTTAAAGTGCTTTGATTATTCAACCTTGAAATACCATTAAAATAATGTAAACCACCTCCAATAGTATGGTTCTTGGCAACCTGATATTGTGCCCAAGCATCGTGTAAAAATATTTGAGAACCCTCACCTTTACCTGTAGGGCTCAAACTTTTGGATGTTAAATTATTTAAACCTATATGGGTAAGAATTAAAAACTTTGGGGTAATCTGTGCAAACATTAAAACCCTTGCTCTTTTCAATTTAAAACCTACATGGCTAACATCATCAGGCACATCTGTATTGTAGATTCCCTGCATTTGTGCCCATGATAAAATTCTAAAATACTTGGATTCATCTTCATTAAATTTAACTTTAAACCCGCCATTGTAGTCTGGCGACCCCTGTGAATACATCAGCTGTGAGGTGATAAAAAAAATCCCCAACAGCATTAGTAATTGTTTTCTCATAATAATCTTTTTTAGTGTTAGATTAATAAATATTTCAGTTTTGTATGCACAGCTAATTTCGAAATATTTATGAGTAAACAATAAATTACTATATATTTTTGGTAATTAAATATATCTAATCTTTAAAACGCTCCCATTTTATAAGCATAAACTTATCACCAAGCTCTGTCACCACTACTCCTGCTCCCAACAAATTATCACTATTTGAGAAATAAATTGCCAACTCTTTTGCATTGAGAATCTTGTATGTAGAGTGGTAATTTGTATTGTAAGGCCTACGGATATTGTACTTTTTCACCCAGTTCATTACACTTACATGTGACACACCTAAAATTCGTTCAATTTCACGATAAGTTAATCCTTCTAAATATAACTGTAGTGCTTTATTCACGTAGTAATCATCTATTTTTTTACCCATTTTATTTACGGTAAAATAATAACCACAATTCTTACATTTATAACGCTGCCGGTTATTGATAATTCCGCTTTTCACATAAGTTGATGAGCTACAGTTTGGGCATATTTTTTCGTTCATATATATTATTTTAGCATAAATATACTTATTTAGCAATAAAAATTGATAAAAAATACATAAAACATTTGATAATATCCCTAAATTGAAGTTCCTACTGGCAATTATCATCCAATATTTGGAGTCTTGTTTTTAGTATTATAACCTATAAAATAAAACAGATTAGTCTATTTTTGCGGAATGCAATTCAAACTAAAATCAGAGTTTAAACCAACCGGAGACCAACCTCAGGCTATTGAGCAATTAACTCAGGGGATTATCGACAATGAAAAATATCAGGTGCTGCTTGGCGTAACAGGATCTGGAAAAACTTTTACCGTAGCAAATGTCATTGAAAAAGTGCAAAAACCAACTTTAGTTTTAGCGCATAATAAAACATTGGCAGCACAACTGTATCAAGAATTTAAGCAGTTTTTCCCTGATAATGCTGTTGAGTATTTTGTTTCTTATTATGATTATTACCAACCCGAAGCTTACCTTCCTACAACCGGACTTTATATAGAAAAAGACTTATCCATCAACGATGAAATTGAGCGTATGCGATTGAGCACGACCTCTTCTCTCCTTTCGGGAAGAAGAGACGTTTTGGTAGTAGCTTCCGTTTCTTGTTTGTATGGTATTGGTAATCCTGTTGAATTCAAAAAAAATGTGATTTCCATCGAAGTGAATCAAATAATTGCTAGAACCAAATTTTTACACCAACTCGTTACAAGTTTATATTCACGTACAGAAGCCGAAGCAAAAAGCGGCTCGTTTAGAGTAAAAGGAGATACGATTACTATTTACCCTTCTTATGGTGAGTACGGATTTAGAGTTCACTTTTTTGGTGATGAAATTGAAGAAATTGAAAGCTTCGATTTAACCAATAGCCAAATTATTGAAAAATTTGAAAGCCTAAATATTTATCCAGCCAATCTATTTGTTACCTCACCAGATGTTTTGCAAAATGCCATTCATCAAATTCAAGATGACATGGTAAAACAAGTAGATTATTTTAAAGAAATTGGTAAACATTTAGAAGCAAAACGACTTAAAGAACGCACCGAATTTGATTTAGAAATGATTCGTGAATTGGGTTATTGCAGTGGTATTGAAAATTATTCTCGCTACCTTGACGGAAGAGAACCTGGTACACGACCTTTCTGTTTGTTAGATTACTTTCCTAATGATTATTTGATGTTGGTTGACGAAAGTCATGTAACTATTCCACAAACACACGCCATGTATGGAGGTGACCGATCACGTAAAGAAAACTTGGTAGAATATGGTTTTCGATTGGCTGCAGCAATGGATAATCGACCTTTAAAATTTGAAGAATTTGAAGCCATACAAAATCAGGTAATTTACATTAGTGCCACACCAGCTGATTATGAATTACAACTTACTGGAGGCGTTTTTGTAGAACAAGTAATTCGTCCAACAGGATTATTAGATCCACAAATAGAAATAAGACCGAGTTTGAATCAAATTGATGATTTAATCGAAGAAATTCAAAAAAGAATTGAAATCGACGAGCGTATTTTAGTCACTACCTTAACCAAACGAATGGCAGAAGAACTGACCAAGTATTTAAGTCGAATTCAAATTCGCTGTCGGTACATTCACTCTGATGTTGATACTTTAGAAAGAGTAGAAATTATGCGAGATTTACGCTTGGGTATATTTGATGTTTTGATAGGCGTTAACTTATTACGT
>DAOUTI010000090.1 GCA_030626795.1 Flavobacteriaceae bacterium | reverse complement strand
TTCTCCAATTGAATAATTGTTTTGTAAAATTGAAATATTCATTCTGACTTTCAGATCTTTCAGATTGCAAAAAAGCATTTTGAGTATCACTTTGCCAACCACCGGGAAAATCATGTCTGATGTCGCCATCTCCTTTTCCTTTATCTCCCTTCATACCAATTTCACTACCGTAATACAATTGCGGAATACCTCTAACAGTGGCTAACAATGTCATTGCCAATTTGTACTCTTCAATATTTGGGTATTGTTGATTAATTCTTTGCGTATCATGATTCTCTGCAAACACCAGAATATTGTCAATATCTGGGTATAAAAAGTCATTAATAAAATTATTATACACCTTAATCATCCCGTCATTCCAATTCGCATTATTTTCATTAAAAACTGAACTTATTGCGCCAAACAATGTGAAATCCATTACACTTGGTAAGTGAGAATTAAACCCTTGAATTGCACCAATTTTACTATCTTTTTGCCAATATGCCATTTGTGCTTGATCGTCCATCCAAACCTCTCCAACTATATTAAAATTTGGATATTCATCGGTTATTGATTTTGTCCATTTGGCAATTCCTTCTTTATCATTATATGAATATGTATCAACGCGTAATCCATCTAAACCTGTATATTCTATCCACCAAATTGCATTTTGAATCAGATAATTTAACACCAACGGATTCCGCTGATTCATATCTGGCATGGTTGTATCAAACCACCCATTCATACATGCTTTTGCATCAAAAGCAGCAACGTTAGCATCAAATTGAGTTGCCATTCTATAACTACTCCTCTTATATCCGTTTTCACCGTTCTCCCAATAATTAAGAAAATCTTTGGCTGGTAAATCTTGAATCATCCAATGTTTAGACCCCCAATGATTGGTAATATAATCCATGATGAGTTTCATGTCTTTTTTATGAAGTTCATCTGCTAAACGCTTATAATCTTCATTGGTTCCATAACGTGGGTCAATTTTATAATAATTGCTTTGCGCATACCCGTGGTAGGAATGTCTTGGTTCATTATCTTCTAATAAAGGAGTGTTCCATATTGCTGTCACACCCAATTCGTCTAAATAATCTAAATGGTTAATTATTCCTTGGATATCACCACCATGTCTTCCCCCATCTTCTTTTCGATTGGCTTTTTCGGAAGTGTCATCTGTACTATCGTTGTCTAGATTTCCATTCGAAAAACGATCTGGCATGATAAGATATATCAAATCTGAACTATCAAAACTGTTTCGGTTAGCCGAATTCTTTTCTCGTTGTTTTAATTCATAAGAAATGCTTTGTTTTTTTTGCTTCTTTTCTTGAAATGTAATATCAAATACTTTTGGGCTTTTAGCCTTAGATAGATCTAAACTTAAAAATAAATAATTAGGGTTTTCAGTTTTTGTAACACTATCGAGAATGATATCCTTATCGGAAATATTTATATTTAGATTATTGATTTCTTTTCCATAAACCATCAATTGTAGTTTAGGGTTCTTCATACCAACCCACCAATTTGGAGGCTCAACTTTTGAAATTGTTTGTGCTTGTACTTGCAATCCTACAAATACAACTAAAAGAATGATTATTTTTCTCATATATTTATTCAACTTATAATTTATTTACAACCACTTAATATTAGTCCATTCTTTTTATCAACAATTATCGCATTACCTACAGAGAATGTTTTAGAATTTAAAATATCCGTAAAACATTTTCCTTTTAATTCGTCAATAAGTAATGTTTGTTCACGATTGCTATTATTAAGTACAACTATTATTTTTTGCCCTTTATATACTCTCTCAAAAACAAAAAGATTGTTTTTATCATCTGCCAATAACGTTTTGTATGAACCTAATTGCAATGCTTGATTTTCCTTTCTTATATGAATCAATTTTTTGTAATGCTCAAATAAAGTTTGATTAACTTCTACTTTATCAGGTTCATGAGTAGTACCATTTGCATTAAAAACTTCATCCTCATATTTAATATCATTCCAAAGCATTGGTTTTCTACAATCAGGATCATTACCTCCCCACATACCTACTTCATCACCATAATATATCATTGGAGCACCAACGTATGTCATTTGCATAATTGTAAATAATTTCTGCAATTCAATATCGTTCTCCGTTGGTTTTCGGGTAGAATAATTTGGATTATTTAATGCGATGGACTTATTAAAATACGATCCCCAATTTCTAAAATTTTCAAAACCTCTATTTACAATATGCGATCCTATTCTGTTTGCATCATGACTACCAAAAAGGTTCATAGAAACTGATGCAACTCCCTTTGGGTATAGGTCTCTAAGTTCTTTAAGTTTACTATCAAATTCAGTGGCTGATATGTTTGTTGAGTCTGGATTAAAAAAGAATTCTGCAGCAGCAAAAGCAAAATTATAATTCATTTCACCATCAAATTCATCGCCTTGCATATAGGGTTTTACTTTCTCTGGAGTGTCTACAATTTCTGCGGTCATATATGCCTTTGGATTGATTGACCGTACGTGCTTTCTCCATTGTTTCCAAAAAGGATGACCAATACAAAAAGCAACATCTAATCTCCATCCATCTATTCCAAATTCAGTTCCCTTATTATTTGGGTTCATCCATCTCTTTGTAGCATTAAAAATATATTGTTTTGGCCCTGCGACAATTCCTAAACTATCTTCTTTAAATTCAGGAAGTGATTTTACTCCGAACCACCCTTCATAATCAAATTTAGACCCTGTATTTGTATCATCCCATGAGTTTATAATAAACCAATCTTTATAAGGTGACTTTTCTTGATTTTTCAATACATCTTGAAACGCAAAACTATTATACCCAAGGTGATTAAATACCCCATCAAAAATGATTTTCATATCTCTTTTATGCACTTCATCAATTAGTTTTAAAACCAATTGATCTGCACTTGTCCAAACCCAAGTAGTTGGGTCTAACGGATTTTCATTTGCAATTAATTTTCTATCTCCTTCCGGATCTGGGCCAAAATTTGGGTCGATGTGATGGTAGCTTTCACCATCATATTTATGAAGTGATGGAGATTGAAAAATAGGGTTTAAATAAATGGCATTAATCCCTAAATCTTGTAAATAATCTAGTTTGTTAATTATGCCTTGAATATCGCCTCCGTACCTTCGTCTCAGAATATGTTTCCACATATCTGATTTATTATTTTTCTTTTCGTATTCTTGAAGTTCATACCAATCACTAGCCCATGGGTGTATTTGCCAAAACTCAGGTAATTCTTGTGGGTCTGCACCAGAAATATCAGTGATTGTTGGATTATTGCTAATATCTCCATCTCTAAATCGTTCAGGAAATATTTGATACCAAACAACCGTTTTAGCCCAATGGGGTACAAACTCTTCTTGTTGAATTGGCTTTTTTTCAGAATGATTAGTACAACCAACTATTAAAACTGTGAGTAATACTCCCAATATGTTAAATTTCATTTTTAGTAATAAATAACTTTTCATGTTATTAATCTGTAAATTTTATAATCAACTAGAAACCGAGCTCAACATATATCAATCAGTAAATTTAAACAAACAGCAAAAAAACCTCTAAATAACCTAACTAATAATGACTAGCTCATCTTTTGAAATAATTTTTTCTTCACCATTTACAAAAACAGGAACTGGTAATTCAGATTCATTGGTAAATTTGCATTCAGAATGACTTTTATAAACTTTCAAAGTACTTCCTCTATAATCAATTTTAAAAGAATACGATTTCCACTCTTTAGGAATTTGAGGATTAAAAGATAATACATTATCAAAATTTCTCATACCACCAAAGCCTTGCACAATGGAAAGCCAAGTTCCAGCCATACTTGTAATGTGTAATCCTTCATGAACTTCATGGTTATAATCATCTAAATCTAAGCGAGAAGTACGTAAATACATTTCGTAAGCTTTATTGTTCATCCCTATTTTTGAAGCAATAATAGAGTGCACACAAGGAGATAATGATGACTCATGAACTGTTAACGGTTCATAAAAATCAAAATGTTTTTTAATGGTTTTAGTATCAAATTCATTTTCAAAGAAATAAATACCTTGTAAAACATCTGCTTGTTTTATATATGGAGAACGTAAAATTCTATCCCAAGACCATTTTTGATTTATTGGTCGTTCCGATTTTTCTAATTGATCTACAGGAATCAATTCTTTATCTAAAAACCCATCCTGTTGTAAAAACACATCTTCTTTTTCACTAAATGGAAAATACATATTATCTGCAACATTTTTCATTGCATCAAAATTATTTTTAGAGAATTTTGTCTTCTCAATAATTCTTTGATAATCTGCTTTGTAATCTGCTTTTAAAACTTGTAAGTTTTCTAAAGCATAATCAATACACCATTTTGCCAAATAATTGGTATACCAGTTATTATTTATATTATTTTCATACTCGTTTGGTCCTGTAACTCCTAAGATTACAAATTTATCTTTGGCTTTAGAAAAAGTAGCTCTTTGTTGCCAAAATCTGGCAACAGCAATCATAACTTCCATTCCGAATTCAGGAATATAACTATAATCTCCCGTGTAATTCACATAGTTATAAATGGCGTAAATCATAGATCCGTTACGGTGAATCTCTTCAAAGGTAATTTCCCATTCATTATGGCATTCTTCACCATTCATAGTAACCATTGGGTAAAGAGCAGCACCACTATTAAAGCCTAATTTACCAGCATTTTCAATGGCTTTGTCTAATTGGTTGTAGCGGTATAATAAAAGATTTTTTGCAACATGCTTGTCTTTAGTACTCATATAAAACGGAATACAATATGCTTCGGTATCCCAATAAGTACTTCCGCCATATTTTTCACCAGTAAACCCTTTTGGACCAATATTCAATCTCGAATCTTCACCTAAATAAGTTTGGTTTAATTGAAAAATATTAAAACGAATGGCTTGTTGTGCTTTTACATCTCCTTCTATAGTGATATCAGCAGTTTCCCAAATTTTAGCCCAGGCTTCTTTTTGTTTTTGTAATAAATTATCAAATCCTATAATAGCAACTTTTTGTAACACTTTTTCTAGAGCAAAGATCAAATTTTCTTTTGGGTGGTTCATAGATTGGGTATAACCACCATACTTATATATTGATAATGTATCTCCTTGTTTTACATTTGTTTTGTATTTAAAAGCAATGCTTTTTTCAGTTTTTTCAGTTTCCTTATCTAAAATTATTTCATAATCATTTAAAGCAAAACCTACTTTCATCCCAGTACAAACATGGAATTCAGTTTTATAAGTTTTAGATAAAATATAGGCCTCATTTTTTTGTTCTTCTATTTGTAAAATATCCCAAAAATATTCATCGTAATTAGAATCTTCATTTACGATTCCTGCATCGATATAGGGAATAAACTCAATTTCACCACTAAAATTTATAGGGGTTATACTATATTTGATAGCTCCTGCTTCATTAAAATCTAGACTTAAAAAACGTGTAGCAAAAATTTTCAATTGATTACCATTTGATAATTCAGCAATAAAAGAACGAGTTAAGACACCTTCTTTCATATTTAACTCACGTTCAAATTCATATACTTTACAAGTATTTAAATCAAGTGATATGCCATTGATATTTACATTTATCCCTATCCAGTTTGGTGCATTTAATACTTTGGCAAAATATTCAGGGTATCCATTTTTCCACCAACCAACACGAGTTTTATCTGGGTAATAAATTCCTCCAATATAACTTCCTTGAAAAGTATCGCCGCTATAATTTTCTTCAAAATTGGCACGTTGCCCCATAGCTCCATTACCGATACTAAAAATACTTTCGGATGCGGTTACATGATCTTTATGAAATCCATCTTCTATAATTGACCATTCATTTGGGATGATATAATCTTGATTCATAATTTAAAATTTTTAGTTATTCTCGCTTTAGCGGAAATAATTGGTTTGCCAAAAGGCAATATTATTTAAGCTATCAATTTTTTTATAAAATCGACAGTAAACATTTCAGTGTTATCCAATATATAATTGGCTTGACTTAATACTTTTTTATCACCTATTCCAACACTCGTCATTTGCGCATTATTTGCAGCTTGAATTCCTGCTCTTGCGTCTTCAATAACGATACAATAGTTAGGTGTTTTGTTTAATTTTTTAGCCGCAATTAAAAACACTTCAGGGTCGGGTTTTGCTTTAGATACGTCATTACCATCTACAATTGCAGTAAACCGATCGAATAAACCTACTTTTTTTAGAATTAACGGTGCATTTTTACTTGCTGAGCCTAGCGCATATTTAATATTATTATCATCTAAAAAATTTAAAGCAACTTGAATTCCTGGTAGAATTTCATCGGATGTCATTTTATGGACATACTCTAAATATTCTTGATTTTTTTCATTTAAAAGTGTTCGTTTTTTATCTTCAGATAATTCTACCTTTCCAAGGTTTAATAAAATTTCTAAAGATCTTACTCTACTTACTCCTTTCAGTTGTTCGTTTTGTTTTTCGGTAAATTCGAAACCCAATTCATTTGCAAGATTTTTCCATGCTAAATAATGATACTTTGCTGTATCAACGATAACCCCATCTAAATCGAATATAAAAACTTTATTACTCATCTCCTTGGTATGATATTGCATTTTTATTGGTAATTAATAAATTTGAAAGTCCGGCAAGTATTAAACTAATACCAGCTACAGTCATCGCATTAATGGCTTCTTCACCTAATAATCCTGATACATAATTGATACCTCCTAATGCAGCAATAATTTGAGGAATTACAATAAACATATTAAAGATCCCCATAATTACACCCATTTTTTTAGGATCAACTGAACTCGATAACATGGCGTATGGCATAGACAATATACTACCCCATGCAAAACCTATAAGTACAAAACAATACTTTAAATTTTCAGGAGACGTGTAATACATCAAAATAAATCCAAGTCCACCAAGAATCAGAGAAACCATGTGAACCAACTTTCTGTTGATACGTCTTTTTCTGGTATAAAAAACCAAAAACAACGCAAATACCATGGATGATAATCCATAAACTCCCATTGCAGAACCCACTAAATTAGAGGATTCTTGAAAAGCTGTATTGGCAATATTAAAGGCTTCCAATTGCACTGATATAGCCATGTCATATTCTATAGCAATGGGCGCAGGAGTTTTAAACACATGCTCGGTTAAAGCTGGATTTGCCATACTCCACATCGTAAAAAATGCGAACCAAGAGAAAAATTGTATTACCCCTAATTTTTTCATAGTTAGTGGCATATTTCCAATATTGTTAAGAATATCTGGAATAAATTGGTTCTTTTTAGCTTTCTCTTTTTCAAACTCCTCCATATCTTCTGGAGGATATTCGGTAGTTGTAAAAATCGTGTACATGACACTAGCTACAAAAACAAATGCTCCAATAGCGAAAGCCATTTTTACTGACATAGGCAACACTCCTGGTTCAGCAGCATTAGTGACCCCAAGTTGAGACACCATCCAAGGTAAATTACTCGCTACCCAAGTTCCGATTCCGATAATTAAGGCTTGCATCACAAAACCATAAGAGCGTTGCGATTCATCTAGTTTATCAGCTACTAAAGCTCTAAAAGGTTCCATAGAAATATTTATAGACGCATCCAAAATCCATAAGAATCCTGCAGCTACCCAAAGCATTGGAGAATGCGGTACAAAAAATAAAGCGACTGAGCTTAAAACAGCTCCAATTAAAAAATAAGGTCTTCGTCTTCCCCATCTCGGACTCCAAGTTCTATCACTCATGTATCCAATAATTGGTTGCACTAATAATCCTGTAAGGGGCGCCGCAATCCAAAGCATCGGAATATCTCCTTGATCTGCCCCGAGTGTTTGAAAAATTCGCGACATAAACCCACCTTGTAATGCAAATCCAAATTGTATTCCAAGAAATCCAAAACTCATGTTCCAAATTTCCCAGAAACTAAGTTTCTGTTTTTTCATGTGTCTATAATATTTTTTAATTCGGTCACATGCTGTTCGCTATTAATCATCATCTTTTGATTATAAAAACTTTAACATGCTCGTTTCATGTGTTTATATTTTTTTTACGCAATAAAAACATCGCGCATAATTAAAAATAAATGAATTCGAATAAACTTACGAAAGCATTATTTTAAATGTATAAATAAAATAGTAACATAGATAAATATCAAATTATTTATCCAATTAGTGTGAAGTATAAAAAAACTAGCAAGTGTGAAATAATTACTAAGTATGTGACAAATATATAAAAAAGAAATTAAAAATAAATTTTAGATTGGTTTATTTAGCTAATAAATTACTCAATCGTTATAGTTAAAACAATATTGAGCTATATGATTTCTAAGTGTGATTAAAGAGATTTTTTTGTAGATTCTCTAAAGATTAAATCTGTTTCTATAATACTTGTTTGGTACTGATATTCGGTAATTTGACTATTTATTTCATCCAATAATAATTCTATTGCTTTTTGACCCATATGGTAACCATGCTGTGCTACTGTTGTCAAAGAAGGAGAAGAATATTGTGAAATTAAACCATCAGTAAACCCTATTACTGAAATATCATCTGGTACTTTTAAACCTTTTTTATTCGCGACTTTCATGGCAATAGCTGCATAAATTTCATTTACAGCGAAAATACCATCTGGTGAATTTTTAAGAGTAAATAATTTTTTTATTTGATTTTCAATATCTTGTTTTTCGTTAACTTTAATAATTAAATTTTCATCTATTGTAATTTGGTGCTTATTAAGTGCATTCACATAACCTTCTTTACGAAGGTTTCCAACTGTAACAAAATCGGGAGTTGTTAGTATAGCAATATTTTTACAGCCAATATTTATAAGGTGTTTAGTTGCAATATAGCCACCATCAATATCATTTGTTAATACTTTATTGCATTTAATTTCTTTAATAACTCTATCAAACATAACTAAGGGTATACCATTGTAAATCAAATCTTTAAAATGAGAATAATCGCCTTTTTCCTCGGTTTCTTTTGTAACAGAAACAATAATACCATCAACAATGCCATTGGCTAACATATCCATATTTAACACTTCTTTTTCGTAGGATTCGTTAGACATACAAATCATTACATTATAACCTTTTTCATTGGCTATTTTCTCTATACCGCTAATAACTTTGGTAAAAAAATGATGTACAATTTGTGGGATAATAATACCAATGGTTTTGGTTTTTTGATTTCGTAAATTTAATGCTAAGCTGTTTGGTTTGTAATGGTAATATTTGGCAAAAGCTTGTATTTTTTCTTTTACTTCCTCACTAATTTCATGACTATCTTTCAAGGCTTTTGAAACAGTAGATATAGAAACATCAAATTCTTTAGCTATTTTTTTAAGTGTTATTTTTTTTTTCATAAATTTCTAATTTCAAAGTTTAAAAGTAAACAAATTATTGTAGTTAAAAATAAGTAAAATATATCAATTATTAAATAAACATTTTAGACACTTTAAAAGTGTTAAATCTTAAAATTTAAGACCTCATATTTACTATTTCATAAAAACAAGAAAAAAAATACAATTAACTCTAACGTTTTCGTAGAAAAAGTTATCAACACGAAAACGTTTTCGTTACTATTACAATGACATTTCTCAGTGTTAACTTAATGTTAATAACCTACATTCACCACGTGAAATATAAAAAAACGGCAAGTTTTTATTAAAAATTAATGCTTAAAACTTAAATTAATTTTATGAAACAAATTAGACAATTAATCCTTGGGATTTTATTTTTACTACCCTTACTTATGTCTGCTCAAGATGTAATAAAAGGTAATGTAAAAGATGCCACAGGAACAGAACTTCCAGGCGTATCTATTATGGTAAAAGGTACAACTACTGGAACGGCAACCGACTTTGATGGTAATTTTGAATTACAAGTCGACGATGCAAATACAATTTTAGTATTTTCTTATGTGGGTTATGAAACACTTGAACTTGCTACTACCGCAAGTATGAACGTAACTTTACAAGAATCTGCTGAAAGTTTAGATGAGGTTATTTTGATTGGTTATGGTCAAACAACTAAGAAAGATGCAACAGGAGCTGTTGAAAAAGTTGGTGTTGAAGAATTTAACACTGGAGCAATTGCCTCACCTGAGCAATTAATCACTGGTAAAGCAGCAGGGGTAAATGTAGTTCCTCCAAGTGGTACACCTGGAGAAGGAGGTACCATAAAAATTAGAGGTGGTAATTCTTCTTTAAGTGCTAATAATAGTCCTCTTATTGTTGTTGATGGTGTGCCAATTGACCAGAACGGACCTGCATTAAATACCATTAA
>DAOUTI010000167.1 GCA_030626795.1 Flavobacteriaceae bacterium | reverse complement strand
GTATAAGTAAGGGTAAAAAACATGGTATTGTTACAGCTTTAGGTTTGGTAAGTGGAATTATAGTACACACTACATTAATAGCATTTGGAATTGCAGCAATAATAAAAAATTCAGAAACAATATTTTTGACTATAAAAATATTAGGTGCATGCTACTTGTTTTATTTGGCATACAAGACTTATAAAAGCTCTGCCTCACTCAATTTAGCAACAAATAGTATTTCAGATAAATCTTTTTTAGAATTATTTAAACAAGGTTTTATAATGAATGTGTTAAACCCAAAAGTTGTAATTTTCTTTTTGGCATTTTTTCCAGGATTTATTGTCGAATCTAGAGGTAATATAACACAACAGATTTATTTACTAGGTTTTTTATTCATGTTACAAGCATTTTTGGTTTTTACCTTGGTAGCTTTCGCAGCCGATAAATTAACTGTTTATTTGAGAGGTAATAAAAAATTTGAAAAGCAGTTGCACTGGTTTCAGATTGTAGTTTTTATTGCTATCGGAATTTTTATTTTGTTTTCAAATAAATAAAAGTCTTTGATGTATATTTGAATTTCAAATGAATAAAGTAAAAATCATAGAATGTCCACGTGATGCCATGCAAGGTATTAAATCACATTTTATACCAACAGAAGCTAAGGTTAGATATATCAATGCTTTATTGAATGTAGGTTTTGACACTATTGATTTTGGAAGTTTTGTTTCGCCAAAAGCTATTCCGCAAATGCGAGATACTGCACAAGTTTTATCCCAATTAAAAATATCTGAATCACAGAGTAAATTATTAGCTATAGTTGCTAATATTAGAGGTGCCGATGACGCTAGTAAATTTGAAGAAATTAATTATTTAGGATACCCATTTTCTATTTCCGAAAATTTTCAAATGCGTAATACAGGTAAAACTATAGAACAATCATTAAATATTCTTGATAAAATATTAAATATAGCAACTCAAACAAACAAAGAAGTTGTTGCTTATCTTTCTATGGGTTTTGGTAATCCTTATGGAGATCCCTGGGATGTTGAAATTGTTGCTAAGTGGACAGATATTTTATCAAAAATGGGTGTAAAAATATTATCTTTATCAGATACCATTGGAGTTGCTGACGGTAAAACAATATCTTATTTATTTTCTAATCTAATTCCTCAGTATCCTCAAATTGAATTTGGCGCACATTTACATACCAACCCAAATGCTTGGCACGAAAAAGTAGATGCAGCATTTAAAGCTGGGTGTAATCGTTTTGATGGAGCTATAAAAGGATTTGGAGGTTGCCCAATGGCTAAAGATGAACTTACGGGTAATATGCCTACCGAAAAATTAGTTTCTTATTTTACAGCAAATAAAGTCAATGCAAATATCAATCCTTTAAGCTTTGAAACGGCTTATAATGAGGCTTTAAAAGTGTTTTTTAGTTAAAACAGAAATTATTTTTTGTCACTTACAACCAAAAACTAAAAATCACCAACCAAATATTACTTAATCCCTTCGGCAGCAGCCATAGCAGCACCAATAATACCAGCTTCATTTTTGTTTTCAGCAGGAATAATAGGGGTTTTAATATTAATTTGGTCTTTAAATTTATGTAGTTTTTTACTAGCACCACCACCAATAATAAATAGATCTGGCGATAAAATTAATTCAACATGCTTAAAGTATTTATGGAGCCTTTTGCCCCATTTAGTATAAGATAAATCTTCTTTTTTTCTTATGGAATCAGCAGCATATTTTTCAAAGGCATCATTGTTATATGTAACATGACCTAGCTCTGTGTTAGGAATCAATTTTCCATTAAAAAACAAACCAGAACCAATCCCTGTACCTATAGTGATAACTGCAACCAATCCCTTTTTATCTTTTCCGGCACCAAAATTCATCTCCGCAAGAGCGGCAGCATCAGCATCATTAATAACTGTAAAATCTAAGCCTGTAGTGTGATGAAACAATTTATCAACTTGTGTTCCTTTCCATGTTTCGTGTAAATTGCCACCACTTTGGCATTTACCATGAGATAGAGGAGTAGGAAACCCACTTCCTGCTTTTCCTTTCCATTGAAAGTGATTGACTAATTTCTTTAAGGTAGCAGCAACATTTTCGGGTGTTGCAGGTTGTGGTGTAGGTATGCGGTGTCTTTCTGTAACTAATTCTCCAGTTTTTGTGTTTACAATCGCTCCTTTTATACCGGATCCACCAATATCTATACCTAATACTTCCATAATAAATGATAATTACTTAGGTAACAAACTTAAGAAATATATTGATTAAAAGTAAAAGAGTATATACATTTATAACTTGTATATACTCTTTTACTAGTATTTTAGTTTTTTTAAAAATGGTAACCAATACCGATACTTCCATAAGATGAAGTGCCTCCACCAAATTCAGCAATTCCACCCCAAGTGTCATTAAATTTCCATTCACCTCCACCATGTGCATTAACAATAAAAGTATCACCATCACCTCCAATAACAATACCAGAATCTATTCCGCCCCAAAGATCTAATTGCTTAGGAAGGTTATTGATAAATCCATCAAAATAATAATCAACTCTAGCACCTAAAACTACATAATCAAAATTAAAAGGTAAATCGATAGCTGGTGAAACAGTCATATTCTCCGCTATAGAAATTTCATAAAACACATGTAATTGCGCATTATTATTGTCGTTATAATTTTTATTACTAGGATTGTAATATTGCGAATAACTCCCAGCTTTTATTAGTAAATTTAATGAGCCAAGCTCTTTTTGAGCATAAGAATTATTTGAAAATAAAAAGATTGACCCTACAAATAATATAAAAGTTAATAATTTGTTCATTTGAGTTGATTTTAAAAAATGTAATTCAAAGGTATTGTTTTTACTTGTTTTTTACTATTTTTTTCATCCTTTTTGGGCCATACCAAAGCCAAAATCCAGATATAGTAAAAAGTAGTAATGCTAGCCCTGTTATTGTTGAGTAGATTAATTTTATTTGTCCATAATTTGTTCCAAAATAGCGGTCAAGTATTGAACCATCGTGTATTTTTTCAATAATATCAGCGTTTCTTTTACCAATGTTTAAAAGGTTTCCATTAGCGCCATCCAATTGAATTTCCCAAAAATTATTTTTATATATAAACTTAATAATACCCTTTTCTTTTCTTATATCGATTCTATTAAGTTCTAATGAAATATTTGCTTCAATTGAATCTTGTAATATGGTATTTGATTTTAAAAGTAAATCTTCTAAAGGTAGCCATTCTTTAAAATTATTATTCGTTCCTGTATAAGTTTTTGGGCTGATAATATCTCTGCTGTGTTTTTTTAAACCTAATAAAACTCCAGTAATAGAAATAAAAAAGAAAAACACAAATAGAAATATTCCCATTGTACGATGTACTTTTCTAAAAGTTCTAATATTTTTTGCTTGACGTTGTCTTTTACTTTTCATAGGATTTTAAACAAGCAAATTAACGTAAAATTTCAGAATTTAAAGCTTGATTTTCAAAACTAATATTCAATAAACAAATGGTATCAATCTGTAGGTTTTCTTTTTGTATTCTTGATATGTATTTCCAAACCTTTCGGATAAAAATATTTCTTCCAAGGTAATTTTTTCAAGTAAAACAATAACAAGTAAAGTGAAAGCAGATAAGTGCAACGAAGAATAATTAGATATTAATGATGCACTAAAAAATAGAATTAAGCCCGTGTACATTGGATTTCTAATAATTTTATAAGGCCCATTAGTTTTGAATATGGCAGTTGATTTAACTTCGGGTTGCACATTGAAATTTCCTATTTTCATTGCTAAAACTCCCCATAGGGAAACAATAAAACCAAAAATTTGTACAACAAACCAAGTGTTTTTTGCGATAATTCTTCCACTAAAAATGAAGTAAGCAAAAATTGTAAACTGTGTGATAACTAGAACCAATGATTTTTTTGACATTAAATATTTTTTGAATTGGTAAAACGAAAGTAAGCATTAAATAAATGAAATTAATTCAAAGTAATAATTGCTATAGTTAGATTGGTTAATTTTGCCAAAATTTGAAATAAATAACACCTATTAAAATGAAAAAAATCAAGCCGCTTATTTTATTATTTTTGATTGTCCTATTTTTTATTTCTTGTAATAAAAATGATGACAAAATAAAGTTTACTTTTTTACAATTAAATGATGTTTATGAAATTGCTGCATTAGAAGGAGGTGAAGTAGGAGGAATGGATAGAGTAGAAACTTTGCATCAAAAGTTATTGAAAGAAAACCCAAATACTTTTATGTTTATGGCGGGTGATTTTTTAAATCCTTCATTATTAGGTAATATTAAATATGAAGGAGAACGAATCAAAGGTAAACACATGATTGAAGTGATGAATGCTATGCATTTTGATTTGGTTGCTTTTGGTAATCACGAATTTGATTTAAGTGAGAAAATATTACAAGAAAGAATAAATAGTTCAAACTTTCAATGGATTGCTACAAATTTAAAACATAATATTAAAGGTGAATTATCTCCGTTTTATCAAATTGGAGATAGTATTAAAACTGAGATTCCGAAAACGGTAATTTTTGATTTGAAAGATAATGATGGAACCGAAATTCAGATAGGTTTTTTTAGTGCCACAATTAATTCAAATCCAAAACCGTATGTAACTTATAGTGATTTTTATGAAGATGCAAAAAATGCTTATAACAACCTGAGTAGAAAAACAGATTTGGTATTTGGTTTGACACATTTAAAAATAAGTCAAGACAAGATGTTGGCAAATATGTTACCCAAAGTTCCTTTAATTATGGGTGGTCATGAGCATACCAATATGTTAATCCCTGTTGGTCAATCTGTTATTACTAAAGCAGATGCTAATGCTAAAACTGTTTATGTACATCGTTTTGAATATGATAAAAAAACAAAAGAGTTGCGTTTTAAAAGCGAATTGATAGCTATAAACTCCAAACTAGATTCCGATAAACATATAGCTAGTATTATTGAAAAATGGCAATTGGTTTTAGATAAAAAAATAGCTGAATATTCACCCAATGCTCATGATATAATTTTTGTTGCTAAAACACCTTTAAATGGAGAAGATCATGCTGTTAGGAGTATGCAAACAAACTTGGGCGAATTGATTACCAAAGCTATGGTTTATAGTTATGGTAATAAAGTTGATGGAATTAAACTTGATGGAGCTCTAGTTAATGGAGGCTCTATGCGATTAGATGATATGCTAACTGGTAATATTACTGGTGTTGATATTTTTAGGGTTTTACCTTTCGGAGGAAGTATTTTGAAAGTCGAAATCAAAGGAAGTTTATTAAAAAAAGTGCTTAACTATGGCCGAATTAAATCTGGTACTGGAGCTTACTTACAAAGATTTAATTTTGAATATGATAAATCTAATAAGCTTTGGTCTTGTTCTGGTAACCCAATAAATGATGATAAAATTTAT
>DAOUTI010000155.1 GCA_030626795.1 Flavobacteriaceae bacterium | reverse complement strand
TTAATGGTGCTGATGATGATGCTTCGGGTACTTCGGCGGTTTTAGAAATTGCACAAGCTTTTCAAAAAGCTAAAAAAGCTGGTTATGGTCCGAAAAGATCCATCCTGTTTTTGAATTTAACGGGAGAAGAAGAAGGATTATATGGCTCGAAATATTATACAAGTCACCCTATATTTCCGCTAAAAAATACGGTTGCAAATTTAAATATTGATATGGTAGGTAGAGTTGACAAAAAACACGAAAATAAACCCGACTATATTTACCTTATTGGTGCAGATAAATTGAGTAGCGATTTGCACAAACTATCAGAAGAAGCCAATAAAAATTACACCCAGTTAAAATTGGATTATAAATACAATGACGAAAGTGATCCAAACCGTTTTTATTATAGATCTGATCATTATAATTTTGCTAAAAATAATATTCCTGTTATTTTTTATTTTAATGGTGTACATGAGGACTATCACAAAATAACAGATACTGCTGATAAGATTAATTATGAATTATTAGCCAAGAGAACGCAACTGGTTTTTTATACAGCTTGGGAAATTGCTAATAGAGAAAATAGATTGGTGGTAGATAAAGGAAATGTTGAATGAAGAACTAATCAAAATACTAAATACAATTATTAAAACTAAACAAAGCAGATTGAAAGTAACTCATTTAAAATTTAACATTATCTATTTAACATTATAATGAATTTGTACGCAATAATTGACATAGAAACCACTGGAGGGCGATATAATGAAGAAGGTATTACCGAGATTGCAATTCATAAATTTGATGGTGTTAATGTTATTGATACTTTTGTGAGCCTTGTTAATCCTGAAAAAGCAATACAACCTTTTGTTGTTAAACTTACCGGAATTAACAATAAAATGCTACGCAATGCGCCCAAGTTTTATGAAGTTGCCAAACGTATTATTGAAATAACTAAAGACTGTACTTTAGTTGCGCATAATGCCAATTTTGATTATCGCATACTCCGTACTGAATTTAAAAGATTAGGGTATGACTTTGAAACCCCAACACTTTGTACAGTAGAATTAAGTAAAAAATTAATTCCTGATTTAGAGTCGTATAGCTTAGGTAAATTGTGTAGAAGTATTGGCATTCCTGTTACTGATAGACATCGAGCAAATGGTGATGCTATAGCAACCGTAAAACTTTTAGAAATTTTATTACAAAAAGATACTGAAAAAATTATTGTTAAAAGCACTGTAAAATCTGGTAATAAAAGAGATTTATCAAAAAAATTATTGACTATTCTTGGTGAATTACCAACAAAAACTGGCGTATTTTATTTTCACAGATTTAATGGCGACATTCTATTTATTGGAAAAGGGAAAAATATTAAAAAAGCTGTAAACCAAGTCTTTTTGAGAACATCAAAGAAAGCAAGATCTCTACAAAAAGAATTAATTTCTGTTTCTTTTGATATTACTGGAAGTGAATTAATCTCTCAAATAAAATACCAAGAAGAAATTAAAACACATCAACCCAAATACAACCAAAAGAGTAAAGTAAAAATTCATTACACCAATTATAGCAATGAAAATATGATTCTTGTTGACAAAGGAAGAAATGTATATGAAAAATCGGTTATTTTGATTGAAAACAACACCTATCAAGGTTATGGATTTGCAGATTTAAGTTATCAAATTAATAATTTAGAGGTGCTAAAAAGCTTAATTACTTCAACCCATACCATGGAAATACAAAATGATATTATTATAAAATATCTTAAAAATAATACTATTGAAAAAATAATTAGATTTTAGTTCTAGATTAATTTTTTTTACGACTTTTAAGATCTAATTCAAATTTTGATAGTGGAATTACTACATTTGATTGAACAGAAAAATTAAGAATTTTTCAATCAAATTATTAAAACTCAAAATAGTTTAATAACTTTAGAAAAAACTAAAACCATTGAAACCAAATCCTAAAAATCGAAATTGGCAAGAACATTTACACGAGATCATTTATGAGGCCGATACAAAAGCCGGTAAATTATTTGACATTGTTTTGTTAGGGTTAATTATTGCAAGTATTGCATTGGTTATGCTTGAAAGTGTGCGAAATTACGATCAAAAATACCATCAGGTTTTCAATATTTCAGAATGGGTAATTACCATTTTATTTACTATTGAATACATTTTAAGAATAATTTCAGTTAAAAAGCCAAAAAAATATATTTTTAGTTTTTATGGAATTATTGACTTGTTATCAACTGCACCAAAATATTTATCACTTATAATTGGAGGAGGTCATTATTTAGCAGCTATTAGAGCACTACGGTTATTAAGAGTTTTTAGAATACTAAAACTAGCTCGATTTGTTGGGGCTACAGATAACCTAAGCAAAGCCCTAATAGCAAGTAAATATAGAATAATGGTTTTTATTTCGACGGTCGTGGTAATTTGTGTCATTATTGGTACGCTTATGTATTTAATAGAAGGAGATCAAAGTGGGTTTACAAGTATTCCCCGTGGTGTTTATTGGGCAATTGTAACACTAACCACTGTTGGCTATGGCGATATTGCTCCGCAGTCTGCATTTGGGCAATTCTTAGCTAGCTTAGTAATGATATTAGGTTATGGAATTATTGCTATTCCAACAGGAATTGTAAGTGCAGAGCTTACCAAACAAACAGCTTCAAAAATACACACTAACACAACTTCTTGCCCAAATTGCTCATCAGAAAAACACATTGATAATGCTAAATATTGTTTTGAATGTGGTGAAGCTTTATAAAGGTATAATTCTTTTCCTCATAAAAAATATTTATTTTACATTTATCAATTATATATATTTTTGCTTTTAGATGAATAAAAAATATTTAATATCTATAGTAGGCGCAACTGCAATTGGTAAAACAGCTTTAAGTATAGCTCTTGCTAAGCATTTTAACACCGAAATTATTTCAAGTGACTCTCGTCAGTTTTATAAAGAAATGTATATAGGTACTGCCGTACCTTCACTTGAAGAATTGAGTCAAGCTATTCATCATTTTATTCAAAACCGTTCTATTTTTGAAGATTATAATGTAGGTAATTTTGAAAGAGATGCACTAGTTAAATTAAGTGATCTTTTTAAAAAACATGATTGTGTTATTATGGTAGGTGGCAGCGGTTTATATGCTGATAGCGTTATAAATGGTTTAGATGATTTTCCAACCATTGATCCTGAAATAAGAACAAAATTAAAAAGTGAGCTACAAGTAAATGGAATTCAATCTCTTCAAAATCAATTAAAAGAATTAGATCCTATTACCTATCAAAAAATAGATATTAATAACAAACAAAGGCTTATTAGAGCGCTTGAAATTTGTATAGGTACAAACAAACCTTATGCTACTTTTTTACAAAATAAAGAAAACAAAAGAAACTTCACACCCATTAAAATTGGAATTACAGCAGAAAGAGAAATTATTTACAATCGAATCAATCAACGAGTTGATTTAATGATTAAAAACGGTTTAATCGATGAAGCTAAAAAACTTTACCCCAATAAAAACCTAAATGCATTACAAACAGTTGGCTACCGTGAGTTGTTTCAATATTTTGATGGTGATATAACTTTAGATTTCGCTATTGCGGAAATTAAAAAAAATACACGCCGTTTTGCAAAGCGACAAGGCACTTGGTTTAGAAAAGATAATGAAATTAAATGGTTTGATTATCAAGAATCTAGCGCAGTAATCATTAAATATATCGAAAATAATTTTACAAATTAAACCGTATATTATGTAACATTCTAGCAACAAGCTTAGGTTTTATTAAACAATCCCCAAAAAATAAATATGGGAAATATCGTCAGGGAAAAAGGATTTTAATAAATTAGCAGAGATAATATTTTTAATAAAGTATATATGAAACGAGCACGCTAAAAAGCTTATCACCAAAGGATAATGATTAATAGCGAACAGTCCCGAAAATTATCGAGATTACCACTAAAAAATAAAATTTAAACACATGAAAAACGAATATGTAGATATTGACACGTTAAAATTTCTATTATATCATGTACATGATATTGATAATCTATTGGAAAAAGAACGTTTTAAAGAGTATGACAAAACATCTATTGACATATTTATAGATGCAATTAAAACTTTTTCGGATACTGCTTTATTTCCTTTTATTAAAGAAATGGATGAAAAACCCTCCTATTTTAAAGACGGACAAATAATTATTCATCCTCAGTTTAAAAACATAATAGAAAAAGCAGGTGAAATGGGGCTCGTTGGTTCTATTTATGATTTTGAAGATGGTGGTTTACAATTACCAACTACTATCTTTCATGCAGCCTACTATATTATGGAAGCAGCAAACAATCATGTTCCGGGATATTTTGGTTTGACCGCGGGTTCTGCAAATTTGATTCTTTCTTTTGGAAGTGAATATTTAAAAAATACGTATGTTCCAAAAATGCTAGATCTAACTTGGGGTGGTACTATGTGCTTAACAGAGCCACAAGCAGGAAGTTCTCTTTCAGATGTTACAACAATGGCAACTCCAACAAATGAAGATTACTATCTGATTAAAGGGCAAAAAATATTTATCTCTTCAGGAGATCATCAATTTTGTAATAATTTTGTTCATTTGGTGCTGGCTAGAATTAAAGATGCTCCATCGGGAATAAAAGGAGTTTCATTATTTGTTGTCCCTAAGAAAAGGCCATCTAATGAAAATGAATTAGTGAATAATAATGCCATTATTGCAGGGGAATTTGAAAAAATGGGTCAAAAAGGTTATTGTACAACACATATCGTATTTGGAGATAATAACGATTGCCGAGGATGGCTTGTTGGTGAACCTAATAAAGGGTTGAGCTATATGTTTCAAATGATGAATGAAGCTCGTATAGCCACTGGTAGAATGGGCGCTGCAATTGCATCGGCTGCCTATTACTCTTCATTAAAATATGCGAACGAAAGACCTCAGGGAAGAAAATTAAATAGTTCGGGTCAAAAAAATTCAGAAGAAGAGCAAACACTTATTATCAACCACCCAGACATTAAAAGATTGTTATTCAATCAAAAAGCAATAGTTGAAGGATCATTGAGTCTGATATTTGAAGCTTCTAATTATTTCGATAAAGAAATGACTAGTTCCTCTAAAGAGGAAAAAGAAAAATACAATTTACTACTTGAATTATTAACTCCTATTGCAAAAACTTATCCAGCAGAGCAAGGTATCAAATCTACAAGCGATGCCATCCAAATATTAGGAGGATACGGCTTCTGCTTTGATTTTATGCCACAACAATATTACCGAGATATTAGAATTATTGCACTTTATGAGGGAACCACAGGGATTCAATCTTTAGACCTTTTGGGAAGAAAAATTACAATGAAGAATGGGAAAGCAGTTGATCTTTTAGCAAAAGAAATAATGAAAACTGTTCAAGAAGCCAATTTACATAATGAATTAAAGGCTTATAGTAATATTTTATTGGAAAATTTGGGGCTTACAAAAAAAGTGATCCAAACGCTTTTACCACATGCTTCTAAAGGAGATTTTGAGCGTTATCTTGCAGACGCCACTATTTTTATGGAATTTTTTGGAACCATAGTTATCGGGTGGCAATGGTTGAAAATTGCAAATCATGCAAAAAAAATTCTGTCAGAAGATAATAAAGAACAAGCAAATTTATTTTATGAAAGTAAAATTCATACCATGAAATTTTTCTATACTTACGAAATGGTTAAAACTAAAGGTTTAGCGAAAACCTTGATGAATAATGAAAACCTGACAACTAAGGTAGCCAATGCTATTTTTAATTAAAAACGTGAGTTCGATATAAAAAATCATCATAACATTCTTACAGTCAGTTAGTTTATTTACATTCGTCTCTGCGAATTTTACTTTTTTCAGT
>DAOUTI010000180.1 GCA_030626795.1 Flavobacteriaceae bacterium | reverse complement strand
CAATTCGTAAAATTAAATGGGGTCAAATTAATGATGGTACAGCCATTGGTATGGGATTGGGCTCGGCAGTAAACAGATTGAAAGAAAGTAAAGCAAAAAGTAAAGTTATTATTTTATTAACGGATGGTGTAAATAACACCGGTTTTATTGACCCCAAAACAGCAACAGACTTAGCAAAAGAATTAAATATTAAAGTATATACGATAGGTTTAGGAACTAACGGAACAGCTTTATTTCCGGTAGCAAAAGATTTGAATGGCAAATTGATTTTTAGAAATGCTCCTGTTGAAATTGACGAAAAATTATTAAAATTTATTGCAAAAGAAACTGGAGGAAAATATTTTAGAGCTACTGGAAATAGAAAATTAGAGGCTATTTATAACGAAATTAACAAGTTAGAAAAAACAAAGATAGAAGAGTTTAAATATTATAATTATCAAGAAAAATATAGATTATTTGTGATTTTAGCAGGGTTTTTAATTTTGTTTGAAATGTTGCTAAGATTTACTGTTTACAGGAGCTTTATTTAGTTGTGGATTTGTTTATTTGTTAATAGGTTTAGTTAAAAGTAATATGTTCGAATATTCATTTGAAAGATTAGAAGTTTGGAAAGAATCAATAGAATTGGTTAAAATGGTTTATGAAGTAACTAAAAGTTTTCCTGTTTCAGAAAAATATGGATTGACAAGTCAATTACGAAGAGCCTCAGTTTCAATCTCATCAAATTTGGCAGAAGGTACTTCAAGAAATACAAATAAAGATAAAGCCCATTTTACAACTTTATCTTTTAGTTCGATAATGGAAGTATTGAATCAAGTATTAATAGCGAAAGAATTAGAGTTTATATCAGAAGATAATTATATAGAAATAAGAAAAAAGATTTCAAAAATCACAAATATGCTAAATGCCTTAAGAAAATCTCAACTGAGTAGCTAAACAAATAAACAAAAAACGGATAAACATAAACAATGTATCAATTAGAAGAACCAAAATATTTTTATTTATTTATTTCCATTGCAGTTTTAATTGTGATGTATTTATTGGTTTCTTTATGGAAGCGTAAAAAACAACGCGAGTTTTCTGATTTAGATTTGCTGAAGAAATTAAGTCCCGAAAAATCGAAATTTAAACCTGGATTAAAAATAATAATGATTGCCTTAGGTTTATCTTTTTTAATTTTAGCCCTGGTAAATCCCAAAATGGGAACCCAATTAAAAACGGTAAAGCGCCAAGGCGTTGATATTGTTTTTGCTTTAGATGTTTCAAAAAGTATGCTTGCCGAAGATATTGCACCAAATCGATTAGAAAAGGCAAAGCAAATTATATCTAAAATTATTGATAAATTAGGAAGTGATCGGGTTGGAATCATTATTTATGCAGGTAATGCTTATCCGTTATTGCCAATAACAACCGATCATGGTGCAGCAAAAATGTTTTTGCAAAATGCTAGTCCCGATATGGTTTCATCACAAGGAACTGCAATAAATGAAGCTTTAAAATTAGCTAAAACTTTTTTTGATGATGATACCCAAACCAATCGATTTTTATTTATTATTTCTGATGGAGAAGATCACGAAGAAAACGCAAACAGTATCGCAAAAGGGATTTTAAATGAAGGAATTAAAACCTACACCATTGGAGTTGGAACGAATAAAGGAGGTCCGATTCCTATCAAAAGAAATGGAAAATTTCTTGGGTATAAAAAAGACAATAAAGATGAAGTTGTTATTACCAAGTTAAATGTAGAGACTTTAAAAAGTATAGCAGAGAGTGGTAAAGGAAAATATGTTCTTGGTAACAAAACCTCAAATGCAATAGATTATGTTGAAGGATTGTTATTAAAAGCAGATAAAAAAGAATTTGAAACCAAGCAATTTTCTGATTATAAAGATCAATTTCAATGGTTTGTTGGTATCGGTTTGTTATTTTTAGTATTAGACGTGTTTTTATTGAATAAAAAAACAAAATGGGTTCAAAATATGAACTTATTTAATGAAAAGAAGAACAATTAATAAATGAAATATTTTATTTACATATTTGTATTATTTCCTTTAGGGATTTTTTCTCAAGAAAAAGATAATTCCGTTAAGGAAAAGCCTGCAAAAGTTAAATTAGCAGAAAAACAAATTCTGAGAAAAGGGAATGATTTATACAAACAAAAGCGCTTTGTTGATGCGGAGGTAAAGTATAAAAAAGCCTTAAAACAGAACCCTACTTATGAAAATGCGGCATTCAATTTAGGAAACGCAGTATATGAACAAAACCGATTTAAAGAAGCTTTACCACAATATGAATTGGTGGTAAAAACTACTAAAGATGAAGTAGCAAAAACAAATGCTTTTCACAATATTGGAAATGTAACCATGAAAGAAAAGCAGTATGATAAAGCAATAGCAGCTTATAAAAATGCACTTCGTTTGAATTCTAAAGATGAAGAATCGCGTTATAATTTAGCTCTAGCTCAAAAATTATTAAAAGATCAGCAACAGCAAAATAAAGACAACAAAGATAAAAATAAGGATAAAGATAAAAACAAAGATAAAGACCAAAACAAGGATAAGAATAAAGATAAAAACAAAGACCAAGGAGACGATAAAGACAAGGATAAGGATCAAGATAAAGGAGAAGATAATAAGGATAAAAAAGATAAAGAAAAAGGAGGTAAGGACGAGAAAAAAGAGCAACAACAACCCAAACCTCAACCTGATAAATTAAGTCAACAGCAAATACAGCAGCTTTTAGATGCGATGAATAACGAAGAAAATAAAACACAAAAAAAGGTCAATGCCAAAAAAGCTCGCGGTAAAAAAGTGAAGAATGAAAAAGATTGGTAGGATAATTATAAAATGAAAGAAAAACATTTTTACATATTAATATTGCTATTTACTGCACAAAGTATATTTGCCCAAGTTACTTTTAAAGCTGCTGTGAGTAAAACCCATTTGGGCCTAAATGAGCGTTTGCGCATTGAGTTTAGTATTAATAAACAAGGAGCAGATGATTTTACACCACCAAATTTTAGTAATTTTAAAACCCTTGCTGGTCCAAGTCAATCTTCAAGTTTCTCTTCTATAAACGGAAAAACTTCATACAAATTAACCTATATTTATATTATACAACCAACAGCCAAAGGTACGTTTACAATACCTTCTGCAAGTATAACTTACGATGGGCAAACAATTAAAACAAATACAGTTCGTATCGTAGTGACTTCCGCAATTGATATTCCCGAAGATCCAGATGACCCACGTTATTTGGCTTCTCAAAATATTCATTTGGTTGCTGAGGTGTCTAATACAAATCCTTATGTTGGAGAGAGTATATCGGTGGTTTATAAATTATATGTTAACATTAGCAAAGTAAATGTTCAAAATTATCGCGAAGTTGCTTCACCAGCATATAGTGGTTTTTGGAACCAAGCGATTGATGTAAAAAAATGGATTGCAAAAAACGGTTCGTATGGAGGTAAACCTCATCGATATGTTATTATAAAAAAATCGGTATTGATTCCGCATAAAGCAGGAAAATTAGTTATTGACCCTTTGGAAATGGAAATTACTGCAGGAGTTCCGATTGGGCGTAGAGATTTTTTTGGAAATATGTTGATGAATGATGTGAGTTTTACAGCGACTACAGGCAAGAAAATAATTCAAGTAAAAGCACTTCCTTTACAAGGTAAACCATTTAATTTTACAGGCGCTGTAGGTGATTATGACTTTACAGTTTCAACTACAAAAAAACAGCTAAAAGCCAATGAGTCAGCTCAAGTAAAAGTAGAGATTGCTGGTGCTGGAAATTTAAAATTAGTAAAACTTCCTAAAATTGAAACTCCAAACGGCTTAGAAGTTTATGAGCCAGAGCATAAAGAAAATATTAAAACGACTCTTAAAGGATTAAAAGGCAGAGTATACGATCAATATGCTATCGTGCCACAATTTAGAGGAAAATTTAAAATCCCTTCAGTTGTATTTTCCTATTTTAATCCAAAAGATGAAAAATACCATACCGTTAGTACAGAACCAATAATTTTAAATGCACTTAGTGGTAAAATACCAATAGCAGAAGATGGTACAGAAGTAAACAAGAAAACAGTAGTAGGTACTGAATCAGACATTCGTTATATACAAACTAAAACAAATTTTAAGTCTACTGAAAGTGAAGCAGATTTCTATGGTTCGAACCTATATTATTTGTTGCTAATACTACCTTTGTTTTCAATTCCTTTAGGAATTTTTATTGGGAAGAAGAAAAAACAAAGAAATAGTGATATTATTGGAAACAAAAGAAGAAAAGCAAACCGATTGGCTCGTAAATATTTATCGCAAGCTAAAAAACAATTAGGTAAAAAAGAAGCATTTTATATTGCACTTGAAAAAGCTTTACATAATTATTTAAAAGCAAAATTACATATAGAAACTAGTGATATTAGTAAAGAAAGAATTGCAAATATTCTACAAAATAAAAAAGTTGATAGTCAAACTATTGAAGAATTTAAAACAGTTTTAGAAAACTGCGATTTTGCAAGATATGCACCATCAACAGAAGTAATGATGAAACAAGAATACGAAAAATCAAAAGAAGTAATTGCTAAAATTGATAAACAACTTTAAAGAAGTGAGAGGTAAGTCTAATTTGGATAATTAAATTATAAATGAAAAATATATTTTTCTTATTATTAATGTTGACAGGAGCTATAAGCGGTGCCCAAAGTTTGGATAGTTTATTTGTTAAGGCAAATAAACAATATCAAGAAGAAAGCTATATGGAGGCTTTAAAGTTATACCAAGAAATTGAGAGTAAACAATTTGAATCTGGCGCTTTATATTTTAATATGGCAAACATTTATTATAAAACCAATCAAGTTGCCCCAGCAATTTATTATTATGAAAAAGCTTTAAAATTAGACCCAAATAATAAAGACATTGCTTTTAATTTAGATTTTGCACAACTAATGACATTAGAT
>DAOUTI010000212.1 GCA_030626795.1 Flavobacteriaceae bacterium | reverse complement strand
GGAGGAGGTACGCCAACATTTTTTTCTTCAGAAAATTTAAAAGAATTAATTGATGGAATTTTTAAAAGAGCAGACAAATTCAAAAATTTTGAATTTAGTTATGAAGGACATCCGAATCATACTTCAGAAGAACAGTTACAAATACTTTATGATTTAGGCTCTCGCCGAAATAGTTTTGGCATTCAAGACTATGATCCCGTTGTACAAAAAGCAATTCATAGAGTTCAAAGTTTTGATCAAGTTAAAAAAGTGAATGATTTATCTAGAAAAATAGGATATGAATCTATTAGCCATGATTTAATTTTTGGATTACCTTTTCAAACCGAAAAAAGTATTCGAGATACTATTAAAAAAACCATCAAACTAAAGCCTGATAGAATTGCCTATTATAGTTATGCTCATGTACCTTGGATTAAAGGGGTTGGGCAACGTGGCTTTGATGATAATGATTTACCAAAAGAAAATGAAAAAAGGCATTTATATGAATTAGGCAAACAATTATTTTTTGATGCTGGCTATGTTGAAATTGGTATGGATCATTTTGCATTACCAACTGATTCTCTCCACAAAGCAATGAAAAACAAAAAATTGCACCGTAATTTTATGGGGTATACCGCTGGGAAAACGCAATTAATGATTGGCTTGGGTATGTCATCGATAAGCGATTCATGGTATGCCTTTGCTCAAAATGAAAAAACAATTGAAGCTTATACAGAAAAAATAAATCAAGGAATAATTCCTATTTTTAGAGGTCATTTATTAACCGATACAGATTTAATCATTAGAAAACACATTTTAAACTTAATGTGTAGTTTAGAAACTAAATGGAACAATCAACTTTCACTTGTAACTAAAAAAGAAATTATAGATAGACTTTCTGAAATTATCGCAGATGGTTTAATTGAAATTTCTAACGATAAAATTAAGGTGAAAGAAGAAGCTAGAATGTTTATACGGAATGTTTGTATGGCTTTTGATCTTCGATTAACTAAAAACAAACCAGAAACAAGAATCTTTTCAATGACTATTTAATAAAAACTCTATTTATGAGAAAAATAATTTTTATTACAGGAGCTACTTCAGGTATTGGTAAAGCAAGTGCACATATTTTTGCAAAAAACGAATACGATTTAATTATTACAGGTAGAAGAAAAGAAAGACTACTTGAACTTTCAGAGAAACTAAAAAGTACACATAAAGTTGATGTTTTAACCCTTTGTTTTGATGTAAAAAACAAAGAAGAAGTAAAAATGGCAGTTGCATCACTTCCTGATAATTGGAAAAAGATTGATGTTTTATTGAACAATGCTGGATTAGCTGTTGGATTTGATAAAATTCAAAATGGAAAAATTGAAGATTGGGAAGCAATGATAGACACCAATGTTAAAGGCTTGCTTTACGTTAGCCATGAAATTATTCCGTTATTAATTAAAAATAAAAAAGGGCATATTATAAACATTGGGTCAACTGCTGCAAAAACTGTTTATGAGAAAGGTAATGTTTATTGTGCTTCAAAATTTGCAGTTGATGCTTTGAGTAAAGCCATGAGGATTGATTTACTTGAACATGGCATTAAGGTGACTCAGGTTTCACCTGGAGCAACGGAAACAGAATTCTCAGAAGTTCGGTTTAAAGGAGATATAAATAAAGCTATAGATGCCTACAAAGGGTACAAACCTTTAACCGCAAATGATATTGCTCCATCAATTTATTATGTAGCAAACCTACCAAAAAATGTATGTATCAATGAGTTAGAAATAACTCCGTTAGCACAGGCCAACAGTACCTCATTTTTTAAAGAAATTTAAAACGAATATTAATTTTCGTATTACTATTTAAGTTTTGTACTATATTTTTTTACAAACTTATCTAGTTTAGGATTAATTACTGCTCTACAATAACCTTGATTTTTATTATTATTGTAGTAGTTTTTATGATAATCTCCGGCATCATAATACACATCAAAAGCAGTTATTTCTGTAACGATTTTATTATCATAAACACCTTCACTTTCCAATTGGGCAATCATCAGTTCAGCATCACTTTTTTGGTTTTCAGTATGATAAAAAATAGCCGAACGATATTGAGTCCCAATATCAGCACCCTGTCGGTTTAAAGTTGTTGGATCGTGTGTATAAAAGAATATATCTAATAATTCACGGTAACTTATAATATTTGAATCATAAGTGATTTGAATTGCCTCTGCATGTCCTGTTGTACCATTACAAACCTCTTTATAACTAGGGTTTTTAACCGCTCCTCCTGTATATCCAGGAATTACTGATACAACTCCTTTTAATTGTTGAAAAATTGCTTCGGTACACCAAAAACATCCATTACCAAATGTTGCTGTAGACAAATTATCATTCATATTCTCTTCGTTTTTTTGTGCAAACAAATTAAGTGATAAAAAAATAAAAATTAATATAAAAGTATTTTTATTCTTCATGGTTTCTTTTTTATTCCTATGACGAATTAATTTCATCCTAATTACATTATTCTACAACTATTTTCTTGGGATTAACTTTTGTGGAAATTGCACCAAACTTTCTGCCCCATTTTTACTTACACTTGCAACTCCAAAGAAATAATTGTCAATTACAATATTTTTTAAAGTATAAGTCGTTTGTTTTTCTACAAACTTGCTTTTTTGCCATACAGGAGAAGTAGTATCCCTCCAATAAATTTTATACCCCAACAAATTATCATCTTTAACCTCATCCCATTGCAAGGTTGTTGATGGTTTTACGGCTCCACCAATCATCACATTTTGTGGTGCTTGAGGTGCAGATGCTATTGAAGCTAAGGTTAAAGCATTTACAGCCGTTAATTTTGCAGCATAATTAAAATCAACACCTTCAATTACGTCACCATATTTAATTCCATTTTCTTCACGTATATCTTGATGCTGACGATTATAATTTTCATGAGTTTCCATAATTCTTACCCCTGTAAAACCTGCATCATTAAATGGTTTATGGTGCCCACCTCTACCAAAACGATCCAATCGATAAATCATAATGGCATCCAAATTAGTCATATAATCTTCAGTAATTTTATCAATATAACGAGCTAACTGACGAGATGGTCCATCAACCTCTCCTCCATAATAACGCATGGCATTTTTTTGACGACCATTCATTTCCATAGAAATGGCCTCAGAAAAAACTCGAAAAGTACTATTATCTACTACCCCATCAATACCATGAATATTACCAATCATATCGTTATTGATAACCCCAATAATATTCCAACCTTCTTCTTTGGCTACTTTAGCCATATATTTACCACCATACAAGCCTTGCTCTTCTCCAGAAAGTCCTACATAAATTATAGAAATAGGAAATTGGTACTTACTCAAAACTCTAGCGGCTTCAATTGTACCCGCCATACCAGATGCATTATCATTTGCGCCTGGAGAATTGGATGTAAAGTTATTGGCATCGCTTACGCGGGAATCAATATCGCCCGACATGATAATATATCGATTTGGAAACTTTGTTCCTTTTTGAATTGCCAAAACATTTACAACCCAAGTATCTTTAATGATTCTTCGGTTATCATTTTTAACCAAATTTCTTTGGAATTGCACATCCAAGCAATTATTACAATCGCTTGATATTTTGTCAAACTCTGACTTAATCCAACGTCTTGCAGCTCCAATTCCTCT
>DAOUTI010000063.1 GCA_030626795.1 Flavobacteriaceae bacterium | reverse complement strand
GTTAAAAGAAAGTGAATTTTATAATGTGAAAATTATTGGTTTGGCTTATGAAATTTTAGAACCTGGTATTTACATGGAAGATATGGTAGATAAAGTTTATCAAATACCATATCCTACAAGTGGTTTTGATGCTATGCTTGAAAGATTTAAATACATTCAAGAAAAAGAAAAAATTGATGTGGTAATTCCAAATTTTGATGCTGAACTAATGACATTTATTAAATTGAAACCCTATTTTAACAAAATGGGTATCCAGTTATTAATTCCTACAAAAGAGCAATTTGAAGAACGGTTAAAAGGAAATTTAAATGAATTTGGAGAAAAGCACGGCATAAAAGTGCCTAAAAGTGATACCATATTTCAAATCAATGAATTAGAAGAAGCCTTAAAAGAATTCGAATATCCTGTGGTTATAAAAGGAAAGTTTTACGATGCTTATATAGCTACTTCTTTTGAACAAGCAAGAGAATTTTATTTTAAAGTTTCTGCAAAATGGGGTGTTCCAATAATTATTCAAGAATTTATAAAAGGAAATGAATTTAATGTAACTGCCTTAGGTAATGGAAAAGGAACCATGATGGGAGCTGTGCCAATGCGGAAAACATTTTTAACAGATAAAGGAAAAGCTTGGGCAGGAATATCGATTGATGATCCAAAATTAATCAAAATGGCAGATGATATTATTTCAAAAACCAAATGGGGAGGCGGATTAGAATTAGAATTAATGAAAGAAGATAAAACTGGTGATTTGTACCTTTTAGAGATTAATCCTCGATTTCCTGCGTGGATATATTTGGCCAATGGATGCGGGCAAAATCATCCTGAAATGTTAGTAAAAATAGCAATGAATGAGAAAGTAGAACCTATAAAAAAATATGCTATCGGTAAAATGTTTATTCGATATTCTTATGACATGATATGCGATTTAGATAAATATGAAAAAATATCAATCCACGGAGAAGTGTAATTCTAAAAAATAAATAAGATGAGTAAATTAAAATATGAAAGTCCGATAATTAAGCAAATAAATGCTGGAATTACTAGTAAATTCGGTGAAACGAATACGCTTAAACCTACTACACACATAGCAAACAATTCTGTAAAAAGTCTTATTGAAAAATATGGCTCTCCTTTGTTTGTTATTAATGAGCAAACTATTAGAAATACTTATCAAGATGCCTATCACGCATTTTCAACAAGATACCCTAATGTTCAATTTGCTTGGTCATATAAAACTAATTATATAGATGCTATCTGTAAAGTTTTTCATTCAGAAGGCGCTTGGGCAGAAGTTGTTTCAGGATTTGAATATAATAAAGCCATCAAAAATGGAGTTCCTGGAGATAAAATAATTTTTAACGGACCCGATAAATCTGATGAAGATTTAACCATAGCTGTTCAAAATAATTCTCCAATTCATATTGACCATTTTGACGAATTATATAGTTTAATAGCTATTGCTGAAAAACTAAACAAAAGAGCCAAAGTTGCCATAAGAGTTAATATGGATACAGATATTAAACCTTTATGGGATCGGTTTGGGTTTAATTATGAAAATGGGCAGGCATGGGAAGCTATTAAAAAAATAATATCTTCTAAAAATTTAGACATAATAGGGCTTCATACACATATTGGAACATTTATCTTAGAGCCAAATGCTTATTATATAGCAGCCACTAAACTTGCTGATCTCGCCATAAATATCAAAAATAAATTTAAACATGATATTCAATACATTGATATGGGTGGTGGTTTTGCTTCAAAAAACACCTTAAAAGGGTCTTATTTAAGCGGAACTGACCTAGCTCCTTCTTTTAGCGATTATGCTGAAAATATTACACAAGCATTATTAAATGCAGGGTTTAGCACTGAAGATTTACCCCTATTAATATTAGAAACCGGAAGAGCTTTAATAGATGATGCAGGTTCATTATTAGGTACTGTATTAGCTAATAAAAGGTTAGCAGATGGCAGAAGATCAATGGTTATGGATTTTGGAGTCAATCTTTTATTTACATCATTTTGGTACAATCATATAGTTTCACCGGCTCAAGAATGTAGTTTATATACAGAAGAAACTGTAATGTACGGACCTTTATGTATGAACATTGATGTTATTAGAGAGAGTATAAATTTACCGCCTCTAAATAAAGGAGATCATGTTGTTGTACACAGAGTTGGAGCTTATAATATGACACAATGGATGCAATTTATCACTTTAAGACCTAAAGTTGTTCTGATTGACACCAATGGAAAACCTCATATTATTAGAGAAAGTGAAAGCAATGAATATGTTTCTAAATTAGATATCACACCTGAATATTTGCAAGAAATTGATCTATAAATAATCTACATTCAATTTATGACTGTCAAAAATGAATATTGGAATTTTTTTAGTTGTAGTGTTTTAAACAGCTACTCTCAAATATTTTTTTCAAAGAAAAAGATATTTGCAGTATTAATTTTAATTGCTACTTTTTTAAATCCCGAATTAGGCTTTTGGGGATTTTTAGGAGTAGTGTTCACCAATTTGACAGCTTACGGGCTTGGCTTTAACAAACACACCATTAAAGAAGGTTTATACGGCTTAAATTCTCTTCTGGTCGTTTTGGGTCTCTCTGTTTTCTTTAAACTAAATCTTACATTTATTTTTGTTTTTATTACTATAAATATTTTTACATTAATTCTTTCGGTTGGGTTTTCAAATTTAATGGCAAAAAATGGCTTGCCCTTTTTAGCATTTCCGTTTGTTATTGGAATTTGGGTCACTTTTTACGTAATGAATAGTTACACAAATCTAGAAGTTGATGAAGGAAGTGTATATTTTTTAAATGATATATTCAAAATTGGCGGATTAACCTTAATAGAATTATACGAAGCTTACGATAATATACCAATCCCTGATATAATTAAAGGCTATTTTAAATCATTGTCTGCAATTATTTTTCAGTTTAACTGGATTGCTGGTTTGCTAATTTCAATAGGCTTGTTAGTGGCATCAAGAATTTCATTTTCACTTTCAATAATAGGATATTTAACTGGTTATTTATATTATGTTGTGGTTGGAGAAAATGTTCAAAATTTACAATATGGATATATTGGTTTTAACTTTATATTATTTGCAATTGCAATTGGGGCTTTTTACTTTATCCCCAAAAGAAAAATGCACTTAGCAGTAATTGTGTTAACACCAGTTTTGGGCTTATTGATAACCGGGTTAAGCGGGTTCTTATCTATCTTTGGCTTACCAGTTTTCGCCTTACCATTTATGATTATGACTACGCTGATCATTTATATCATGAATTTCACAAGTAAAAAGGAACTATTTCCAGAAACTTTATATCAAACCTATTCTCCGGAAAAAAATCTGTACAATTATTACAATTATTTTGAGCGATTTGGAAGTAATAAATACTTAATGAAAATTGGCTTGCCCTTTTTTGGAAAATGGAAAGTGTGGCAAGGTCCAAATGGTAAACATACGCACAAGGGAGATTGGAAAAATGCCTGGGATTTTGTTATTGAAGATAAAGAACAAAAACCTTATAAAAGTGATGGAATTTCATTAGATGATTATTATTGCTATGGTGCTCCGGTAGTTGCCCCTGCAGATGGTACCGTTGTGAATATAGTTGATGGCATTCAAGATAATGATCCAGGAGAAGTAAATATGGCCCAAAATTGGGGAAATAGCATCGTAATAAAACATGCTGATTTTTTATTTTCCCAAGTAAGTCATTTAAAACAAGATTCATTTAAAGTTAAAATTGGTGATTTTCTCAAAAAGGGAGAGCACATTGCAAGTTTAGGTAATTCAGGGCGTTCACCACAACCTCATTTACATTTTCAACTACAAAGCACTCCTTATGTTGGTTCAAAAACATTAGAATACCCGCTTAGTTATTATATAGACTATAAAGACACGGGTGAAGAATTTTTATCATTCAAATATCCTGAAGAAGAAGAAAGCATAAGTGATGTAAAAATTAACAAACTCTTAAACAAAGCTTTTAAACTAACTCCAGGAATGGTCTTTAAAGTAAGTTCGAGTAATAATAATTTTAAAGACTCTGAATGGGAAGTTCACACAGACGCTTATAATTTAACATATATAACCTGCTCAAATTCTGATTCATATGCCTATTTTGTAAATGATGGAACCGTGTTGTATTTTACAACATTTGAAGGGAATAAGAACTCCTTATTATACTATTTTTATTTAAGTTCATTTAAAATATTTTTAGGTGACTATAAGTCTTTGAATATTCAAGATTCCTTCCCAATACATTCTGTTTTTAAGGGAACCATAAAATACATTCAAGATATGATTGCTCCTTATTATCAATTCTGCAAAGCTAATTATAAGTCCCATTTAATGGAAGTGAATAATGAAAATGATACTTTTTTAATTCATTCCTCTTTAAATAAAAAAATAGCTGGTAAAAATGCAGGAAAGATTGATTTTCAAATTTATGGCAATGCATTATCCTTAAATAAAATTACAGTAAAAACAGAAATAGATTCTTTTGAAATACAAATAAAACATTTGACAAATTTTTAAAATGAAAAAAATATTTTTATCATATATGTTGGGTTTAACTTCTCTGGTAATTGCACAGACATCCAGTTATAGTACTGAAACGCTTGCTCTTTATAATGATAAAAACTGGAATGAAATTATAAAAATAGGTGAAGTTGCTATTCAAAAAAATCAATCCTCTTACGATGTAGAATATAGATTAGCAGTTGCCTACTACAATAAATATAAGTATTTTGACAGTGCAAGACATTTTGAAAACATTAAGAAAACCTATAATATGAATAATGATGCTATTCAAGAATATTTATACTACTCCTATTTATTTTCTGGAAGAGAACAGAATGCGCTTTTAATCTCGAAAAAATTTCCTTTTCATTTACAACAAAAAATTGAAATGAAATCTTTTGAATTTATTGATTATCTAAATACTGAGGCTGGAATTAAAATTAGTAGTCGAAGAGATATTGATGTTGAAAATATGTCTTATTTTAATTTTGGTTTAGGTCAAAAATTGGGATATCATTTAAAATTAAACCATGCATATACTTCATTATCTCAAAATTATATTGATTTTGATTATAAACAAAAAGAATACTATTTAAATGCCAATCTTCAAGTTGCTAAAAGTCTTACTTTAATTCCTGCATATCACTATATCAATATTACAGAAAATGCAGAATCCTTGGCAAATAGGCGTCAACCCAACATAATTACTACAAGAGCAAATGAAGAAAAAATACATTTATTACATTTTGCTCTAAAAAAACAATGGAATAGGTTTTTTATAATGCCAAACATAACCTATTCAAGTGCAAATATAGTTGTAGATAATATTGAGGAAGAAACAAGAAACAATACACAATATGGATTAGATATGGGTTATACCATAAAAGGGTTAAAAGATAAACTATGGCTCGGACTAGGTGCAAACACTTTAGTTGATAATAATAGTGGAAATAAATTTATTTGGAACACAAAAGCTCATTATCAAATCAGCCCTAAGACATTTTTGTATATTAATTACTTAAATGCCAATACTTCCAATTTTTCTGAGAATAATGCCATGTATTATTACAATTCAGTATCTGTTTTAATTGACAAAATTAGCACAACTTTTGGATACAATTTTACTACTAAATTTTCATGGTTTATTAATTACCAATATGAAAATGATAAAGATATTGAAAACGACTTTAAATTTACTTATAACACCTTTATATCAGGATTGAAATATGATTTTTAAAAATAAAATTAACACAATGAAAAAAATAATTTTTACAACCGCATTTTTATTTGTTCTAACCATAATAAATGCACAAACCAATGAGTTACTTAACGCTTTTGAACAAAGTTATAGCAATGAAAAAAATCAAGAATACACCAAAGCAGCGTATGACTTAGAGTCTATTTATCTAAAATATACATCAAATTACGAAATAAATTTAAGACTGGGATGGCTAAAAAACTCATCTGAAGACCTTAAAGAATCTGAAAATTATTATACCATAGCAATGGAATTAAAGCCATTGGCTATCGAAGCTATTTATGGAAAAATTTTACCATTAATTGGACAAGAAAAATACAATAGCGTGATAAAATTATCTGAAAAAGCACTTACAATTGAACCAAATGATACTAAAGCTGAATATTTTATTGGTTTAGCTAATTACTATAAAAAGAATTATTTGAAATCTGAAAAATATTTAGAAAAAGCAATTAATAAATATCCTTTTGATCTAGACATAAATTTAATGCTTGGATGGACAAAATTTGCATTGGGTAAAAAAAATGAAGCGAAATCGCTCTTTCAGGTTGCCCAAAGAAATTCACCAAATAATAGAAGAGTTAAAATGGCTATTGATTTAATTAATAAATAGACTCAAGTAATAGGAATCCAAACAGTCTCTTCTGCATTTGAATCTTTTGGATTATAATCTACTTCCATAATTTCAAAATGTGGACGATTATCTAATTCATAAATAGAATTAGGTAACCATTCACCAAAAATATAACTCGTAGTTTTGTGAAAAGTATTTGGTAACCCACGATGTATAAACACAGCATATTTACCTTTCGGAATAATTAAGGTTTCCATTTCCTTTAGAATTTGGTTGAAATTTTTAACTTCTACAACAGCCCATTTCTCAAAAACTGTTTTTGATGTAAAATCAACAAACTTTAAAGAAGAATCATATATTTGAACACTTAACAAATCTGAATTAACTTTGTGTACAATCTTATTGCGATTAGGCATGAAATTTTGCCATAACTTTGTAGTTGAAGTAGATATTTCTTCAAATGACATTTTTAATCGCATCCCTACAAGTTTCTTTTCAGAAATAAATATAATTTTTGGATCAATAACTTTCACTTAATTCAATTTTGGTTCTAAAACCAACTTATCTTTTGATTTTTGAATTTCTTCTTTATTCAGCATCATCTTTACAAACTCGCCATTTAAATACTTTTGCGCCTGGTCTTTATAGTGTTTACTAAATACATTCCCTGATTGTCCCGTAGGAATTATAGCAATACTATTTTCTACATCACTAAAATCAATAATTCTTCGTGTAGAAGGCCCGGCAGTTACTTCATATATTCCGCTATTATTAATAGCAAAAATTTGATTGTTTAAAACTTCATTAGAGCCATTGGTAACAAACGGACCTACATTAAAGTAGTTTTTTAAGCCTGCTACCTTGTCAAAAGCATGTTTATGTGTAACGGTAATTGCTTTATTCCATGTCCAGTCTTGCATATCAGTACCAAACTGTTCTTCTAATGCAGTAATTGTTTCATGCAGTGACTTAGTAAATATTTCATCTCTATTCTCTTTTACTTGTTTTGTATTAATATCATCCCACCAAATAGATTTTCGTGACTTAATTTGCTTTGCTATTTGTCGTTTATACACATGTGTTATTATAAATTGTTGAAATCCTTCTTCTCCCATTTCATCTGCAAAAGTATTTTCTATAAATCGATATAAAAACTTAGTGTAAATAGTAGGAGCAATTGCATCACTTTTATAATCGCCTTTCCAATTTTTTAAAATTTCAACAGCTTTTTTCTCATTAGAAGTTAAATTAACTTTGGTTAAATTTTCTATTATTATAGGAATTAAATCTGGCACAACTGAAGACTGAATATCATTAATCATCACCTCAATATCTTCTTTTGTAAAATCATTTTTAGGTTTTAAAATATCAACTATTCTTTTGGCTCTATCTTCGGGTAAATAATAACCCGGATACATAATCCCCGCAATAGAATCTGGTTGATTATTGGCAGAATAGACATAATTCCAACTTGGATTTATTGCTTGTGGATTTAGAGAAAAATCTAAATAAGTTATTTTATCATCAACTCCATTTGAACCGTCTAAAATAAATTTTGTGTTCACATTATTATCATGCTTATACAGTTTTGCCGAAGCAAACCAAGCAATATTATCTTTAGCATCACCATACATCACATTTAAACCTGGCGCATAAATCAAGGCGGCACCCTTTTTAAATTCAGGCAATGAATTTGCATGAGATAATACATACGATGCTTCCATCATATTATTCTCTAATTTGGTATAAATCCAATCCATTGCAATGGGATTATCAGAATCAATTATATCAATAAAGTCATTCATAATTGATCCATGTTTTCCTTCTCTAATTTCAAAAGTAACCTCCTCGCCATCTTTCACTTGAATAGTTTCTTTTCTAACTGTAAATGATTGATCGTTACTCTCTTTATAAAAATCTGTATCATCATTTTCAAACATAGTCAAACCATAAGCATAATTTCTATTATGACCTAAAAGTGGAAAAGGGGTTAGTGCTAAATTAAACCCGTACATTTCATAATCTGGAGTTACAATATGTGATTGATACCAAACAGCAGGTTGAGAAAAACCGATATGAGGGTCGTTTGCTAAAATTACTTTTTTGTTTTTAGTTTTTTTTGCTCCTATTACCCAACTATTACTTCCAATAAATGGTGGAATTGGAGCATTATCTAACAAATCATTAACCGAAGTTGTTAATGAACTTGCCATGTTATTATTTATTTTAGGGTAATTCTTAATTATTTCTGATTTCGATTCAATTTCGATTTGTAAATCTTGCAAATAATCTGCGCCTAATTTATCTTTTAAATTTGTTAAAAATGGATCTGTTTTATGTGCATGAGCAAAGCCAAAGCTCATATATCCAAAAACATTATAGACATCTTTAATTGTAAATTTTTCTTTTTCAAATCCTGCCAATCTATACTCAATTGGGGTTGCACTCTTATCAATAAACTGGTTAATTCCATTTAAATAGGCTTTAGTTAGTTTATAGCTTTGTATTGTAGTATCTAGATTCTTAATTGTCTTTATTGCGGCTTTTTCGATTCCTAATCCCAAGAAAAATTTATCCGTTTTAATCAAATCTTTTCCAAATATTTCTGATAATCTTCCAGCAGCAATTCTTCTAATTAATTCCATTTGCCACAAACGGTCTTGTGCATGTGCATAACCTAAAGCTATATATGCATCACTCTGATTTTTCGCATAAATATGTGGCACACCTATATCATCATAATAAATATTTACTTCTTCCTTTAAGTTTTCTAATTTTAGGTTTCCATTATATTGAGGTTTGTTATTTTGAACAAAAAACCAAAAACCAACAACTAATATTAATACAATAACTAATACGGATATGGTAATTTTTTTTAACATTCTATAGAGATTTTTTTCAAATATAACTAAAAGGACTCTAAACATAAAGTATAATCTAATACTCGTGGTAAGAAATTATCTTAGTGAATTATGTCCATAAAAGATTCCGCTAATAGAAAGCGGAATTAATTCAACTTGTATTTTTTAGGTATAGTAAAACAACTATCCCCAAAAAATGAGTTTCATTAAAAAAACCTCCATAAAATGGAGGTTCTAAAAATTGAAATTTTTAATTAGTAGTAGATTTTAAAATTCTTCTTCTCCGTCTCTAATTGGTACGTTTTGAGGCGTAAAATCTTTTCCTCCCCATAAATCACCATTATCATCAACTTTACTAAAATCATATGCCCAACGATGCACTTCAGGTATTTCACCTGGCCAATTACCATGCATATGTTCTACTGGAGTTGTCCACTCTAATGAGTTAGCTCTCCACGGGTTTTGAACTGCTTTTTGTCCTTTTTTAATACTAAAGAAAAAATTGGCTAGAAAAATTATTTGTGCTAGTCCTCCAACAATGGCAAAAGCCGTAATTACTTGGTTAATTTGTAATAAATCATCAAATATTGGAAATGCAGAATTGCTATAATATCTTCGAGGTAAACCAGCTAGGCCAATAAAATGCATTGGAAAGAATACTCCATAAGCAGAGATTATGGTTATCCAAAAATGTAAATACCCCATATCTTTACTCATCATTCTACCATACATTTTAGGAAACCAATGATATACTCCTGCAAACATTCCAAATAATGCTGAAATACCCATTACAAGGTGAAAGTGTGCAACCACAAACATAGTATCATGCACATTAATATCTAAGGCGCTATCTCCTAAAATCAACCCTGTTAAACCTCCAGTTATGAAAGTGGAAACCATTCCTATCGAAAATAGCATTGCAGGGTTCAATTGTAAATTTCCTTTCCACAAAGTTGTAATATAATTAAATGCTTTTACAGCTGATGGTATTGCGATCAATAAAGTTGTAAATGTAAATACCGATCCTAAAAACGGATTCATTCCGGTAACGAACATATGATGACCCCATACAATTGTCGATAAAAACGCAATCGCCATAATAGAACCAATCATTGCACGATAACCAAAAATTGGTTTACGTGAATTTGTAGAAATAACTTCTGATGTTATACCTAATGCTGGTAATAAAATAATATAAACTTCTGGGTGGCCTAAAAACCAAAATAAGTGTTCAAACAATATTGGCGAACCTCCTTTATAATGTAAAACTTCTCCTTGAATAAATATATCTGATAAGTAAAATGATGTTCCAAAACTACGGTCAAATATCAATAATAGTGCAGCAGATAATAAAACTGGAAATGATACTACACCAATAATTGCTGTAATTAAAAATGCCCAAATCGTTAATGGTAAACGAGTCATTTTCATTCCTTTAGTTCTTAAATTCAATACTGTTACGATATAATTTAATGAACCTAATAATGAAGATGCAATAAATATTGCCATAGATACTAACCAAAGTGTCATACCTAAACCTGAACCAGACATTGCCTGTGGTAATGCACTCAATGGTGGATAAATTGTCCATCCAGCAGATGCCATTCCTGTATGCACAAAAATAGATAAGAACATGATTAAACTAGAAAGGAAAAATAACCAATAAGAAATCATATTTAAAAACCCTGATGCCATATCACGAGCTCCAATTTGCAACGGAATTAATAAATTACTAAATGTACCACTTAGACCTGCTGTTAGCACAAAAAACACCATAATGGTACCGTGAATTGTTACCAAGCCCATGTACATATCTGGTGTCATAATACCTCCTTCTCCACCTTTTCCTAAAAAGGCTTCGATAATAGTGAAACTTGTATCCGGGTATGCCAATTGCAAGCGAAATAACATAGACATAAAAACTCCAATTACTCCCATAAACATACCTGTAATTAGATATTGTTTGGCAATCATTTTATGATCTTGACTAAAAACAAATTTAGTTATAAATGTTTCTTTATGGTGATGATCTGACATTTTGAAAAATATATTTTTTGGTTTGTTTAATTATTTGATAACTTGAGCTAGTGTTTTTTGTTGGCTTAACCAATTGTTAAAATCAGCTTCTTCCTCTACCACTACTTTCATTTGCATATTATAATGAGATGAGCCACAAATTTTATTACATAATAAAAGATAATCAAATTCTACTTCTTCTTTACCCTTTTCTTTTCTAAGCTCATTTATAGCAGTAAATTTTTCTACTGTATCTTCATTCAATCTCATTTCTTCAGTTGTTACTGATGGTGTAAATCCAAATGAAGTAGTCATTCCTGGAACAACGTTTATTTGCGCTCTAAAGTGAGGCATATAAGCGGAGTGCAATACATCTTGCGAGCGAAATTTAAATATCACTTTTCTCCCTTTTGGTAAGTGTAATTCACGTACAGGAACATCATCTAATGAATTTTTATCAGTCATATCAACACCCATTGTGTTAATACCTTTAATAAATCTAACATTACCTACACCTAATTGATTGTCTTCTCCTGCATATCTTGCCTCCCATTGAAATTGTTTTGCATAAACTTCAACAATTAATGGGTTTTCTGAATCCGAAAGATCTTGAACCATATTCCATGTCCATAAACCATATATGATTAGTGCTGATAGTACTACGGTAGGTGTAACTGTCCACCACATTTCTAACGTATGACTATCTGCATAAAAAACTGCTTTTCTTCCTTTAATACCTCGGTATTTAAAAGTAAAAAAATAGATTAAGAATTGAGTAATGAATTGTACAACAAAGATTAGAACCATTGTTATGATAAATAAATTATCAATATGCTCTCCTTCTAATGATGCTGAAAGTTTTGGAAGAAGTACAATTTTCCCTTTGTACATCGTTATTAACATTAGGGCATAAATAAAGACCCCTAACCCTAACATCAACCAACCATTAATGTTATTTTCTTTTTCGGTAGCTACTTGATCTTTTTTTGTTAAGCCTAATAATTTGAAAAACTGCCAAATCGCAATAGCGATAACAACAAAAATAAGAATAAAAAATAATGCTTTCATCAATATTAAATAAGTTAATTAGAAGATTTTGTTTGGCGACAAATATAAAGAAAAATATTAATTATCATGATATTTATCATGTTTTACCTTGAATTATTTTTAATATTCAACCTAAAAAAAGGCTATCAAATAATGATAGCCTAATAATTATATATTATTTTTCTTTAATAATGATAAATTTCACTTTCTTTCATAAAAGGGTTTCCTTTAGCGTGTAAGCTAACTTTAGTTAAAGCATTGAAAATTACAAATATAAAAAT
>DAOUTI010000096.1 GCA_030626795.1 Flavobacteriaceae bacterium | reverse complement strand
ATAATGTCATTATCAATATCCCAACATTTGGTATGTATAAAGTACTATCAGATATTAACAATGTAACTTGTAAAAAAGTATTATTAGATTCTGATTTTCAATTAGATATAAATAATATTATAAAGAATGTAGATATACAAACTAAGGTTATATTTATTTGCTCGCCTAACAATCCAACAGGTAATTTAATAAAGAAAGAAGATATATTGACTTTAGTTAAAACCTTAAACCTAATCATTGTAATTGATGAAGCTTATATCGATTTTACGAATGCTAAAAGTTGGTTAAATGAAGTAGAAAATTATAAAAATTTGATTGTTACACAAACACTTTCAAAAGCTTACGGCATGGCAGGATTACGACTGGGTATCTGTTATGCCAATAAGGTGATTATAGACCTTCTAAAAAAAATTAAAATGCCTTATAATGTAAATGTTTTAACACAAATAAATGCCATTAAGTACTTAGAAAAAGAAAATCATATTCTAAATAAAGTTCAAGAAATTCTCACCAATAAAATAGTTTTAATTAATGAGCTTTCAAAAATTGGCTTAGTAAGAAAAATATATCCATCAGACACTAATTTTTTATTGGTAAAAGTAGACGATGCCAATAAACGATATGCGCAATTGGTTGATAAGTGTATCGTAGTTAGAAACAGAACCCACGAGCCTTTATGTAAAAATTGTTTGCGAATAACGGTTGGAACAAAAAATGAAATTGAGCAATTGATTACAGTATTTAAAAAATTAAATTCATGAAAAAAGTACTATTTATAGATAGAGATGGCACATTGATAAAAGAGCCAGCCGATGAACAAAATGATAGTTTTGAAAAACTGGAATTTTATCCAAAATCAATACCTTTTTTAAGTAAAATAGCAAACGAATTAGATTATGAATTGGTGCTAATAACCAACCAAGATGGTTTGGGAACTGATGTTTTTCCTGAAAATACCTTTTGGCCTGTACATAATTTTATAATGAAAACATTTGAAAATGAAGGCGTTGTTTTTGCAGAGCAATTTATTGATAGAACATTTCCCAAAGATAATTCGCCCAACAGAAAACCCAATACAGGTTTGTTAGGGCAGTATTTTACTTCAGATTATGATTTACAAAACTCATATGTAATTGGTGATAGACTCACAGATATCGAATTGGCTAAAAATCTAGGGGCAAAAGGAATTTATATCAATGATAACACCAATTTAGGTGTCTATGAAATTGGTGTAGATCAAAAAAAATTATCCGATTATATTGCTCTAGAAACTAATGATTGGCAAAAAATTTATGAGTTTTTAAAATTAGAAAATAGAACTGTTCAAATTTCAAGAAAAACGAATGAAACAGACATTTTTATCAAGCTAAATTTAGATGGTTCGGGTAAAAGTGAAATGGAAACTGGCTTGAGTTTCTTTGACCACATGCTCGATCAAATTGCACGTCACGGTAATATGGATTTAACGGTAAAAGTAAAAGGAGATTTAGAGGTAGATGAGCACCATACTATTGAAGATACCGCCATCGCTTTAGGTGAAGTTTTTGCAAAAGCATTGGGCAATAAATTAGGTATTGAGCGCTACGGTTTTACCTTGCCTATGGACGATTGTCTAGCGCAAGTAGCCATTGATTTTGGTGGTAGAAATTGGTTGGTTTGGGATGCCGAATTTAATCGTGAAATGATTGGAGAAATGCCAACAGAGATGTTTTATCATTTCTTTAAGTCGTTTACAGATGGCGCAAAAGCAAATTTGAATATCAAAGCAGAAGGGCAAAACGAACATCATAAAATTGAAAGTATTTTTAAAGCTTTCGCAAAAGCAATTAAAGTAGCCGTTAAGCGTGATGCCGATAAAATGATATTGCCGTCAACAAAAGGAGTGTTATAATTATTTCCCTTTCGGGGAATTAGATAAAGGATAAAATGAAACGAGCATGCTAAGTTTTTATCACCAAAGGATAATGACTAATAGCGAACAGCAAGTGACCAAATTCAAAAATAAAGAAAGACACATGAAAATAGTAATTATTGATTATGGTGCAGGAAATATAAAGTCTATTCAATTTGCATTGAAAAGGTTGGGTTATGAAGCTGTTTTATCTCACAATATTGAAGAAATTAAAGACGCTGATAAAGTAATTTTTCCTGGAGTAGGTGAGGCTGCAAGTGCAATGGATAAACTTAAGAAAAGTGGGTTAGATAAAATTATTCCAACCCTAAAACAACCTGTTTTAGGAATTTGTTTAGGTATGCAACTGTTGTGTAATTACTCTGAAGAGGGAGATACGGTTGGATTGAATATTTTTGATGTTGTAGTGAAAAAATTCCCGAAAGGGGAAAAAATACCACAAATAGGATGGAATCAAATAAGTAACTTAAAATCTGTATTATTTGAAGGTGTTAAAGAGAACGAATATATGTATTTGGTACACAGTTTTTACGTGCCTTTAAATAAATTTTCTATAGCAACTACTAATTACGGATTAGATTATGCAACCGCTTTGCAGAAAGACAATTTTTATGGTGTACAATTTCATCCAGAGAAAAGTAGTGTGGCTGGAGAGCAAATTTTGAGCAATTTTTTACAATTAAAATAATAAACAATTTATATGAGAATTATACCTGCAATTGATATTATTGATGGAAAATGTGTGCGCTTGTCTAAAGGGGATTATGCAACTAAAATTGTGTACAATGAAAATCCTTTGGAGGTGGCAAAACAGTTTGAAGATCACGGTATTACTTTTTTACATCTGGTAGATTTAGATGGAGCAAAATCGCATAAAATAATAAATCATAAGATTTTAGAATCGATAGCTTCTAAAACCAATTTGACAATTGATTTTGGAGGTGGTCTAAAATCTAATGAAGATGTAAAAATTGCTTTTAATTCTGGTGCAAACCAAATTACAGGAGGAAGTATTGCTGTTAAAAACCCAAATTTGTTTAGCGAATGGTTGTCTGCTTACGGTAGCGATAAAATTATATTAGGTGCTGATGCAAATAATGAAAAAATTGCAATTGGTGGTTGGTTAGAAGAATCTGATCAAAAAGTGATTCCGTTTATTGAAAATTTTCATGCTAAAGGTGTAAAATATGTAATTAGTACAGATATTGCTAAAGATGGTATGTTAGAAGGGCCGTCATTTGGATTGTATGAAAAAATAAGAAAAGCAGTGCCAGAGGTAAGTATTATTGCTAGTGGTGGTATTTCTTGTTTTGACGAATTGCCAAAATTAGCCGAAATGGGATGTAATGGTGTAATTATAGGAAAAGCAATTTATGAAAATAAAATTAGCTTAAAACAATTAGAGAAATATATTTTATCAAAGTAAAAAGTTTAATTTTAGAAGTACGATGTAAAAAAATATTTGAATAAATATAAACGTATGATGTTTGGAGACCTGCCCGTCAGTGATAGCGAATGAAGTATTGTAATTGCGTTTATTGTAGCAGAGCGAAAATAAAAAGAGCATGAAAATACGAGAATGAGTGATGCGTAGCAATCACCTCGGACAGAAAAAATTTTTTTTGATTCTTTTTTCATCTGAAAAAAAGAATAGGATATATAATAAAAAGAAAGATGCTTACAAAAAGAATAATTCCATGTTTGGATATTAAAAACGGAAGAACTGTAAAAGGTGTTAATTTCGTTTCGTTACGCGATGCGGGAGACCCTGTTGAATTGGCTAAAATATATAGTGATACTGGTGCAGATGAATTGATTTTTTTAGATATTTCGGCAACAGAAGAACGAAGAAAAACATTAATTAATTTGGTATTGCATGTTGCCGAAAAAGTAAATATTCCGTTTACAGTTGGTGGCGGAATATCTTCAGTAGAAGATGTAGATATTTTATTGAAATCAGGTGCAGATAAAGTTTCTATCAATTCATCGGCAGTTAAAAGTCCAAATTTAATTAATCAATTGTCTGCAAAATTTGGTTCACAATGTATTGTTGTAGCTATTGATGCCAAACAAATTGATGGTATTTGGAAAGTGCATTTGGTGGGTGGTAAAGTAGCAACCGAATTGAATCTATTTGATTGGGCAAAAGAAGTAGAGCAAAGAGGAGCAGGTGAAATATTATTTACCTCGATGGATCATGATGGTACAAAAAATGGGTTTGCTAATAAAGCTTTGGCAAAACTTTCTAAAGATTTAAATATTCCTATAATCGCTTCTGGCGGAGCTGGCAATATGCAACATTTTGTGGATACATTTAAAGAAGGTAAGGCAGATGCCGCATTGGCAGCAAGTGTTTTTCATTTTAAAGAAATTGAAATTAAGGACTTAAAACAAGAATTGAAAAATAATAATATTCCGGTAAGGATTTAGCAAAAAAAAAGATGAAACCAAATTTTAATAAGAACTCTAACGGATTACTACCTGCAATCATTCAAGATAAACATACGAACAATGTACTGATGCTTGGGTATATGAATGAAGACGCTTTAGCGAAAACTTTACAATCCTCAAAAGTTACTTTTTACAGCCGAACAAAAAATCGTTTGTGGACAAAAGGAGAGGAAAGTGGTAATTTTTTGAATTTAGTTGATATAAAATTAGACTGTGATAACGATACTTTTTTAATCAAAGTAAATCCAGTAGGACCCACTTGCCACAAAGGAACGGATACTTGTTGGAATGATAGTAATAAGACTAATTTTGGTTTTTTAAGCAATTTAGAAGATGTTATTTCACAAAGAAAAGAAAATGCGGATGGAGAAAATTCGTATGTAGCATCTTTGTTTGAAAAAGGAATTAATAAAATTGCTCAAAAAGTAGGGGAGGAAGCCGTTGAAGTTGTTATTGAAGCAAAAGACGATAATGATCATTTGTTTTTAGATGAAAGTGCCGATTTACTTTTTCATTATCTAATTTTATTACAGGCCAAAGGGTTTAAATTAGCTGATGTAGAAAATGTTTTGATAAAACGGTATGAAAAATAATCAGTTTGAATAAAATTTCCTGTAAGATTTTTATACCTTGTAGTTTAAACTAAATAATTAATTTTGAAAAATTTCCCTCCAAAAAATACGGTTTCACATCAAGAGACTTTTAATGTAAAAAAAAGTGACATAGATGTCTTAAACCATGTAAATAATGTGGTTTACTTGCAATGGGTTAACGATATTGCCGAAAAGCATTGGGATATTTTATCGAATAATACAATTAATCAAAAATATTTTTGGGTAGCAATTCGTCATGAAATTGATTATTTACAACAGGCATTTTTAGATGATGAAATTACAGTTTATACTTGGGTTGGTGAAACTGGAGGTGTAAGATCAATTCGGAATGTGCATATTTATAGAGGCGAAACACTTTTAGTAAAAACCAAAACAACTTGGTGTTTGATTGATATTAAAACCTTAAAACCTACAAGAATAAAAGAAGATATTACCGATTTATTTAATGTGAATAAAGAATAATCTATAAATTTGATTTATCTTTTATAAGTTGTTCTAGAATAAACTCTACGCCGTTATCATCATTACTTTTGGTTTCGTAGTGTGCAATTTTTTTAACATCAGCATGCGCATTTTTCATAGCAAAACTATAATTAGCCAAGCCAAGCATTTCTATATCATTATTATAATCACCAAAAACTAAGGTTTCTTCTTTGCTAATGTTTAACTTTTCTTGTAAAAGTTTTAAAGCAAAACCTTTGTTGGCATTAAAATGTGAAACATCAACCCAGTGTTGTCCTGAAATTTTTACGAGCATTTCATTTTCTAAATGTTTTACAGATGGATATATGTAAGTTTCAGAACTTTCAAAATGATAGATGGCAATTTTTAAAAATATATCGTCAGTAACTTTTGTCAAATCATCTACAATCAAATATTTACTGTAATATTCAGCAAATAAAGAAATAAATTTAGGGTTACGAGTTTCGATATAAGCATTTTCCTTTCCGCAAAGCACGATAAATGCATTATCAATTTTCCTTAAGACAGAAATTATTTTATAAATTTTTTCTGATGGAATACTTGTTGTTAAAAGTGTTTTGTTTTTATGTTTTACGAAACCTCCATTTTCGGCAATAATAGTAATTTCATTTTTTATGGGTTTTAACTTTTTACTAATGCTATGATATTGTCTTCCGCTAGCAGCAACAAAATGTATATTATATTTTTTAAGTTGCTTATAAAGTTTGAAAAATTGATCACTAACTTGACTTTTTGAGTTAAGTAGTGTTCCGTCCATATCAGTTACAACTAATTTTACTTTTGATAAATTCAATTTCAATCTATTTGAGAACTTTAAAAATAGCAAAAAATATTCAATAAAAATTTTTAAAAAAGCTTTTATTCATTGTCTTTTTTTTTCTTTTTTCCTCCATACATCAAAGCAAAAAGTGCAACGATTAACCCTAAAAAAACAGCAAACATAAAAATCGCACCATAAATTCCGTAATCCCAGTTAAAAAGTGGTAGAAAAGTGTATATCATGATAGTTTATAATTTATAATATTATCTAAAGAAACAAATGTAAATGAAGCTTTTGTTAAATACACTGATAATTATCATTTTACTGTGTATTAAGTATCACAAATCAAAATAAAACAACTACTTTTGCACTTTCAAAAAAATGAGAATATGCAGTCTATAAGAAACATCGCAATTATTGCACACGTTGATCACGGAAAAACAACTTTAGTTGATAAAATTATCGACCAAGCTAAAATTTTAGATGATCGCAAAGTACGTACTGATTTATTATTAGATAATAATGATTTGGAACGTGAAAGAGGAATCACAATTTTATCTAAAAATGTTTCTATAAACTATAAAGGTGTAAAGATCAATGTTATTGATACTCCTGGTCACGCTGATTTTGGTGGTGAAGTTGAGCGTGTTTTAAAAATGGCTGATGGGGTTTTACTTTTAGTAGATGCATTTGAAGGGCCAATGCCTCAAACTCGTTTTGTATTAGGTAAAGCATTAGAACTTGGCTTAATACCTATTGTAGTTGTGAATAAAGTTGATAAAGAAAACTGTACACCAGATTTGGTTCATGAAAAAGTTTTTGATTTGATGTTTGCTTTAGATGCTAATGAAGAACAATTAGAGTTTGATACCATTTACGGTTCGGCTAAAAATGGTTGGATGAGTACAGATTGGAAAAATGAAACAGATAATATCATTCCTCTATTAGATTCTATTGTTAAGCATATTCCTGAAGCACCTTATAGAAAAGGTACTCCTCAAATGCAAATTACCTCTTTAGATTTTTCTTCTTTTACAGGAAGAATTGCAATTGGAAGAGTTTTTAGAGGAGATTTAGTAGAAGGAAAAGACTATATGCTTTGTAGAAGAGATGGGTCTACAAAAAAAGTAAGAATTAAAGAATTACACACTTTTGAAGGTTTGGGTAAAGCCAAAACAAGTACGGTTAGAAGTGGAGATATTTGTGCAATTACTGGTATTGATGGTTTTGAAATTGGCGACACCATTGCCGATTTAGAAAACCCAGAAGCATTACCACGTATTGAAGTTGATCAACCAACTATGAGTATGTTGTTTACCATTAACAATTCTCCTTTCTTTGGTAAAGAAGGTAAATTTGTTACTTCTCGTCATTTGCGTGACAGATTGTTTAAAGAAATGGAAAAGAATTTAGCTTTACGCGTTGACGAAACCGATAGTGAAGATAAATTTACCGTATTTGGTCGTGGAGTTTTACACTTATCTGTATTGATTGAAACCATGCGTAGAGAAGGTTACGAGTTGCAAGTGGGTAGACCACAGGTGATTATTAAAAATATTGATGGTGTTAAAAGTGAGCCTATCGAGTCATTGGTAGTTGATGTTCCCGAAGAGTCGGCATCTAAAGTAATAAACTTAGTTTCATTACGTAAAGGTGACATGTTGGTGATGGAGCCTAAAGGAGATTTACAGCATTTGGAGTTTGAAATCCCTTCTCGTGGTTTAATTGGTTTGCGTAATAAATTGTTGACTGCAACCTCTGGTGAAGCTATTGTAAACCATACTTTTAATAAGTTTGGACCATACAAAGGTGATTTTGCTGATGTAATTAACGGCGCATTAGTTTCTGCTGAAGCAGGAAAAGCAACGGCTTATTCGATTGATAAACTAGGCGATAGAGGGATCTTCTTTATCGATATCAATGAAGAAATTTATAAAGGTCAGGTTGTTGGTGAAAATAACCGACAAGAAGATATGGCTATCAACTTAACAAAAGGTAAAAAATTAACTAATGTACGTAAATCAGGTACAGATACGGCTGTTAATATTGCACCTAAAAAAGCATTTTCATTAGAAGAATGCATGGAGTATATCAAAGCTGATGAGTATTTAGAAGTTACTCCTTTGAGTTTAAGAATGCGTAAAATCAATTTTGTAAAATAATTATTTTACTTTCTTAAGCACTTTTTATTAAGTATATATTAAAAAGAATATAGTTAACAAACTTTAACTATATTCTTTTTGTTTTAAAAGAACAAAAAATTGTAAATTGCGCTTCAAAATTTTATATATGAAATTGAAATATTTAGCACTTTTATTATTAGGAATCATTGCTTTTTCTTGCAGTGATGACGATGATGATAAAGATAATTTTGACCCCGTAGCACAAGCTTTGATAGATGATGAAACTTTGGTTGAGTTTTTACAAAGCCATTATTTTACTCCCGAAAAAAAGATTGACACCATTTTAAATGGAGAAACTCCCTTATATAGTATCGTTGAAACTGAAGATATTATTTATAATGAGATTAATTATAAAATGTATTATTATGTTGATGCCGTGGGTGTAGGTAAAAACCCATCTCGTAATGATTCTATCCAAATGCTTTACAGAGGTTTTACGCTAGATAGTGTTATGTTTGATCAAAACACGAGTTATACTTCTACAAAATCATGGTTTACATTGCCTAACTTAATTCCTGGTTGGCGTTATGGTATGCCGCATTATAATGAAGGAGAAAAGGTAATTTATCCAGATGAATCGTTTGGTTATGAAAATGCAGGTAACGGATTCTTTTTTATGCCATCAGGTTTAGCATATGGTAATAATGGTACAGTTAGTATAGCTCCAAATGAACCAATTTACTTCTTTATTGAATTGGGTAAAGTTGTAATTGCTGATACAGATAATGATGGCGTTGTTAATAATGACGAAGATATTGATGGCGATGGCGATGTGTTGAATGATGATACTGACGAAGATTTTATTCCAAATTATGCAGATATTGATGATGATAATGATCGTGTTAGAACTATAGATGAAGATGTTGATGGTGATGGTAACCCAATGAATGATGATACAGATAAAGATGGTACTGCTAATTATTTAGACGATGATGATGATGGCGATGGTAAAAAAACTATTGATGAAGATACCAATAATAATGGCGATCCAACCGATGATGATACAGATGGAGATGGTATACCAAATTATTTAGATGCAGATAGTTAAAATTTATTAAATAATTTATAAAAAACTCCCACTAATGTGGGAGTTTTTAGTTTAGAGGGTAGCCTATACCACAATAAAACTATGTTAATAATTACAAAAGACAGTGATTTTATTGTAAAATAATATCACTATCAATATTTAATTTTTTATGT